>NZ_JBKFAV010000024.1:0-101571 GCF_053345825.1 Methylobacterium sp. C33D | reverse complement strand
GGATCAGCGACCACAGGATCAGCGACACCGCGCCGGTGGCGGCGGCCGGCACCGAGGCGCCGCCGCTGGTCGCGGCCTTCACGGCCTCCTTGAACGCGTAGAGCGGGCTCGTGCCGATGTCGCCGTAGACCACCCCCAGCGCGCCCAGGACGAGGGCCGGCCGGAGCCGGTCGCGCGCCGCTTCCGCGTCGACCGTGCCGGTATCGGGTCGGGGACTCGCGGCCGGCGCAAGGGTCTGACTCACCGCAGGGCTCCCCAGGGCGCCACCCGGCCCCGACGATTCGGGAACCGGAAGCGACGCCGCAGCGGTGAAGCTAGGGGCAGCGGCCGCGCCGTCCAGCAACGGCGCGATGGCGCTCAGATCAGGGCGGCCAGCTCGTCCGGGCAGGCGTCACCGCGCCGCAGGTAGACGACGGGTGCCCCGGCATGCCGCGCGATCGCGGCGGCCACGGTCGCGGCGGGGGCCGGAGCGCCCGGGCTCTCGCTGACCGCCACGGCGCGCAGCGTCACGCCGTGGAAGCGCAGGGTCTCGCAGGCGGTGAGCGCGTGGCTGATCGCCCCGAGATAGCTCCCGGACACGAGCAGCGCCGGCAGGCCGAGGGCCCGCAGCCAGTCCAGGCCGGTGGCGGCCTCGGTGACCGGGCTCATGAGGCCGCCGACGCCCTCGATCAGCAGCGTGCCGTCGGTGCGGGCGATCTCATCGCGGCACCAGCCGACGAGGTCGGCCAGGTCCAGGGATCGCCCCTCCAGCACGGCGGCCTGATCGGGCGAGAGCGGTGCCGAGAACCGCCACGGCGAGCAGGCCTCCACGGCCTCCTCGTCCAGGGCGAGGCCCTGCGCGTCCAGCAACCGGGCTGTGTCGCTCTCGATGAAGCCGGGATCGCTGAGAGGCGGGACACCGCTCGCGAGCGGCTTCACCGTCCGCACCGCCCGTCCCTGCGCCTGCAGGCGCCGGGTCAGGGCGGCGGTGACGTAGGTCTTGCCGATCTCGGTTCCCGCCCCGGCGATGAACAGAGCCCGCGCCGGCATCGCCGCCTCAGGCCTGGAGGGTGCCGTGGCAGTGCTTGTACTTCTTGCCCGAGCCGCAGGGGCACGGCTCGTTGCGGCCGACGCGGCCCCAGGTGGCGGCGTCGGTCGGATCGCGCTCCAGCACGGCGCCGTCGGCCGCGAGGCCCTGGGCGGCGAAGCCGTAGGCCGGGCCCCCGCCGCCGTCGCTGCCCGAGCCGAGGCCGGCGTAGTCCATCTCGTTCTCGCCGGTGACCGGGTCGAGATGCTGGGCGAACATCGGCGGCAGCGCCGGACCGCCGGCCGGGTAGTCCGCCGGCGGCTCCTGCATCATGATCTCGACTCGCGAGAGCTGCGCGGTGACCTGCTCGCGCAGGGCGGTCACGAGCCCGTTGAACAGGTCGAAGGCCTCGGACTTGTACTCGTTCAGCGGGTCGCGCTGGGCGAAGCCGCGCCAGCCGATCACCTGCCGGAGGTGGTCCAGCGTCACGAGGTGCTCGCGCCAGAGATGGTCGAGCGTCTGCAGCAGGACCTGCTTCTCGATATAGGCCGTGACCTCGGCGCCGTTCTTCTCGGTCCGTTCGGCGTAGGCCGCCTCGGCCGCCTTGAGCAGGCGCTCGCGCATCTCCTCGTCGGCGATGCCCTCCTCCTTGGCCCAATCCTCGACCGGCACGTCGAGGTTCAGGATGTCCTTTACCTGCTCGCGCAGGCCGGCGACGTCCCACTGCTCGGCGTAGGCGTTCTCCGGGATGTGCCGGGTGACGAGATCGTCGATCACGCCCTCGCGCATCTCGTCCACGGTCTCGCGGACGCTGTCCTGGCCCATGAAGTCGCGGCGCTGCTCGAACACGACCTTGCGCTGGTCGTTCATGACGTTGTCGTACTTGAGCACGTTCTTGCGCATGTCGAAGTTGCGCGCCTCGACCTTCTGCTGCGCCTTCTCGATGGCCTTGTTGATCCAGGGGTGGATGATCGCCTCGCCCTGCTCCAGGCCGAGTTTCTGCAACATCCCGTCCATGCGGTCGGAGCCGAAGATCCGCATCAGGTCGTCCTGAAGCGACAGGTAGAACTTCGAGCGGCCGGGATCGCCCTGGCGGCCGGAGCGGCCGCGGAGCTGGTTGTCGATGCGCCGCGATTCGTGGCGCTCGGTGCCGATGATGTAGAGGCCGCCGGGCAGCGCCTTCTTGCGACCCGCCTCCGGATCGGCCGGCTCGCCGGACGCCAGCACCTTGGTGCGGTTCTCGGCGATCTCCGCCTTGATCGCCGCGATGGCGGCGTCGCGCTCCGGACCATCGGCGAGGTGCCCCAGCTCCTTCTCGATCCGCATCTCGAGGTTGCCGCCGAGTTTGATGTCGGTGCCGCGGCCGGCCATGTTGGTGGCGATGGTGATCGCGCCCGGCACGCCCGCCTCGGCCACGATGTAGGCCTCCTGCTCGTGGAAGCGGGCGTTCAGCACGGCGAAGCGCTTGGTCACCCGGCCCTCGCGGGCGGCGGCGTAGACGTCGGTCAGCGCGTTCGGGTCGGAATAGTCGAGCAGGCTGTAGCCGGCCTTCTTGAGCATCTCGGCGAGGTGCTCCGACTTCTCGATCGAGCCGGTGCCGACCAGGATCGGCTGGTGGCGCGCATGCGCCTTGTCGATCTCGGCGATGATGCCCTCGTACTTCTCGCCGACCGTCCGGTAGACCTCGTCGTCCTCGTCGACGCGCTCGACCTCCTTGTTGGTCGGGATGTCGACCACGTCGAGCTTGTAGATCTCGGCGAACTCGTCGGCCTCGGTGGAGGCCGTGCCGGTCATGCCGGCGAGCTTCTTGTACAGGCGGAAGTAGTTCTGGAAGGTGATCGAAGCGAGCGTCTGGTTCTCGGGCTGGATCGTGACCCGCTCCTTGGCCTCGAGCGCCTGGTGCAGCCCCTCCGAGTAGCGCCGGCCCTGCATCATGCGGCCGGTGAACTCGTCGATGATCACCACCTCGTCGTTCTTGACGATGTAGTCCTTGTCGCGGGTGAACAGCGTGTGGGCGCGAAGCGCCTGGTTCACGTGGTGGACCAGCGTGACGTTGTGGGCGTCGTAGAGGTCGCCCTCCTTCAGGAGGCCCGCCTCCCGCATCGCCTCCTCGATGAACTCGTTGCCCTCCTCGGTCAGCGAGACCGTGCGCTGCTTCTCGTCGAGGTCGTAGAACTCCTTGCGCAGGCGCGGCATCAGCGCGTCGACCGCCACGTAGAGTTCCGACCGGTCGTCGACCGGACCGGAGATGATCAGCGGCGTGCGCGCCTCGTCGATCAGGATCGAATCGACCTCGTCGACGATCGCGAAGTTGTGCCCCCGCTGCGCCAGCTGGGACATCTCGTACTTCATGTTGTCGCGCAGGTAGTCGAACCCGTACTCGTTGTTGGTGCCGTAGGTGATGTCGCAGGCATAGGCGTCCTTGCGCTGCGCATCGTCGAGGCCGTGCACGATCGTGCCGACGGAGAGGCCCAGGAACCGGTAGACCTGACCCATCCACTCGGCGTCGCGCGAGGCGAGGTAGTCGTTCACGGTCACGACGTGGACGCCCTTGCCCTCCAGGGCGTTGAGGTAGACCGGCAGCGTCGCCACCAGGGTCTTGCCCTCGCCAGTCTTCATCTCGGCGATGCCGCCCTCGTGGAGCACCATGCCGCCGATGAGCTGCACGTCGAAGTGGCGCTGGCCGAAGACGCGCTTGGCCGCCTCGCGCACCGTGGCGAAGGCCGGCACGAGGATGTCGTCGAGGCTCTTGCCGTTGGCGAGTTCGGCCTTCAGCATGTCGGTGCGGGCGCGCAGGGCCTCGTCCGAGAGGGCCTGGATCTCCGGTTCCAGCGCGTTGATCTGCGCGACGCGCGGGCGGTAGCCCTTGACGCGGCGGTCGTTCGAGGAGCCGAAAATCTTCTTGGCGATGGAGCCGAGCATCGTGGACCTGCGGACGCGCGAGCCCGCCCACGGGTGAGCGTGGCGGGCCGGCCTGGACGGAGTTGGCCGGGCTTATAGAGGTAAACATCGCCCGGCGCACCTGGAAGGGGCAGCCCTCAACGCATGCCGGTACGGTCACGGTTCCGGCACCGGTGAAATGGCCGCGCTTGCCTTCTCGCCCGACGCGGGCCACCTGTGCCGCGGCGCGGCCCCGGCCGATCCGGCGCGCCGCCGAGACGTGAGCCGAGGACTTCGCCCGTATGCCGAACACCGCCCTTCTCCGGCGCGTCAGCGCGCTCGCCGTCATGATCGCGATGCCGGGACTGGCGCTGGCCCAGGCGCCCCAGAAGGCCCCGACCCCGGCCGCCGGCACGCCGGCCGCCGCTTCCCCCGCGGCGGCCCCGGCCGCGGCGCCGAGCGCGGACGCGGTCGTGGCGAGCGTGAACGGCAAGCCGATCACGCAGGGCGACCTCGCCATCGCGGCCGACGACCCGGCCCTGTCGCTGCCCGGCGTCGACGAGGCCCAGAAGAAGAACCTGCTCGTCGACTACATGGTCGACCTGCGCGTCGGCGCGCAGGCCGCCGAGGCCGCCAAGATCGGCGACACGCCTGAGTTCAAGCGCAAGCTCGCCTACTTCCGCGACAAGCTCCTGCTCGACGACTACCTGGAGCAGGAGGCCAAGCGCGCGGTCACGCCCGAGGCGGAGCACGCGATCTACGACCAGACCGTCAAGCTGATGAAGCCCGAGGAGGAGGTGCACGCGCGCCACATCCTCGTGGACAACGAGGCCGAGGCCAAGAAGATCGCCGCGCGGATCAAGGGCGGCGAGGATTTCGCCAAGGTCGCCGCCGAGGCGTCGAAGGATCCGGGCTCGAAGGCCGAGGGCGGCGATCTCGGCTGGTTTACCAAGGAGCGGATGGTGCCCGACTTCGCCAACGCCGCCTTTGCGATGAAGCCCGGCCAGGTGTCCGACCCGATCAAGACCCAGTTCGGCTGGCACGTGATCAAGGTCGAGGAGAAGCGGACCAAGCCGCAGCCGACCTTCGACGAGCTCAAGGAGCAGATCGACCAGCACCTGATCCGCAAGGCGCAGCAGGACATGATCCTGAAGCTCCGCTCGGAGGCCAAGATCGACCGCGCCGACGCGCCCCCGGCCGCGCAGACCGCGCCCGAGCCGAAGAAGTGACGGTCTGAGACTGACCGGCGCGGCCCCGGGGGCCGCGCCGCGTCGTCAGTACGGCCGATCGGGAACGAGGTAGCTGGACTGCGCCGGCGCCGGCTGGGGCGTGATCCCGAGCGCCGAGAGTTCGGCGCTGCGGCGCCCCTCGGCGATCCTGTCGAGCACCGCGATCAGCAGCCACGGGCACGCGATGCCGATGAAGAACGCCATGTGATCCTCCCGCGCCGAACCGAGGGGCCCGTTCGGCTTAGGAAAATAATAGGCGGGCCGGGCCGCGCCGCAAGCGGCAGCCCGGCCGGGATCTCAGATCCAGCCCTGGAGCTCGCGGCGGACGACGTGCTCGATCACCCGCATGCCGAGGTCGCTGTCGTTCAGGCAGGGGATGTAGGCGAAGCGCTCGCCGCCGTTCTCCTCGAAATAGTGGCGGTTCTCGCCGTCGAGCTCCTCGAGGGTCTCCAGGCAGTCCGCCGTGAAGCCCGGGGCGACGATCGCCATCCGCTTCACGCCCGACTTCGCGAGTTCCATCACGGTCTCGTCGGTGTAGGGCTTCAGCCACTCCTCGTTGCCGAAGCGCGACTGGAAGGTCACGCGCATCTTGTCCGGCGACAGGCCCAGCGCCTCGCGGATCAGCCGCCCGGTCTTGTGGCACTGGCAATGGTACGGGTCGCCCTTGAGCAGATAGCTCCGCGGCACGCCGTGGAACGAGGTGAGGATCACCTCCGGCTCGAAGTCGAGCTTGGCCAGACCCTCGCGGATCGAATCGGCCATGGCGGCGATGTAGACCGGGTCGTCGTGATAGGGCGGCGAGACGCGGACGGTGGGCTGCCAGCGCATGTCCATCAGCGCCCGGAAGGCTTGGTCGCAGGCCGTGGCCGAGGTCGCGGCGGCGTATTGCGGGTAGAGCGGCACCAGCAGGATGCGGTCGCAGCCCTGATCGAGCAGCGCCTGGATCCGGCCGGCGACCTCGGGCTTGCCGTAGCGCATCGCCCAGTCGACGACCACGGACTCGCCCATGGCCGCCTGCAGGCGCTCGCACTGGCCGCGGGTGATCGTCTTCAGCGGCCCCTCGTTGAGCGCGTTGTTCCAGACGCTGGCGTAGTCGCGGCCCTTCGGCCCGGGGCGCTTCGTCAGGATGATCAGGTTGAGGAGCGGCCACCAGATCAGCCGGGGCACCTCGATCACCCGGCGGTCCGACAGGAACTCCTTGAGGTACCGGCGCATCGGCCAGTAGGACGTGCCCTCGGGCGTCCCGAGATTCATCAGGAGCACACCGACGCGGCCCCAGGCGACCTTCGGGTGGTCGGCCGGAAGGGTATCCGACGCGGGCTGCAGCGGTGCGAGGGGCCGGCCATTCGCCAGCGCGGCGGGTTCGACGCGTTCGTTCATGGCAGCGTTCCGGCGCCGCGCGCCGAGATCCTTCCTCTGGTTTCCGACATCCGGCGGCCGGCGCGTTCGCCTGAACCGGGCCGGAGGCTTAAAACTCCGTCGGGTGCGCTTCCATGTAGGGTGCGAAGCCGCCCTGCGAAGACCGGACGCGCGATGCCGCACCGCGATCGGCGGCACGCTCGACCCCCGTCCCTAAACACGGGCGGCTCCCGGCCGCAACCGCCGCGCCCATGACGGCGCCCGCCCGCCCCCTATCTGCGCGGGGGATCCGACCGCGAGAGACCATGATCGACACGCCCGTCGCCGACGCCCTCACCGCCTTCCGCGCCTCCGGCTCGTCGTGGCTCGGCCTGCCCTTCTTCGCCGACGGGGAGGCCGACGCCGTGGCGGCGCGGGTCGATGCGCGAATCGCCGCGGGCGCGCGCGTGCTGCCCGCGCCGGACCGGATCTTCCGCGCCCTGTCCGAGACCCCGCTTCAGGAAGTGCGCGTCGTCATCCTCGGGCAGGATCCGTACCCGACCCCGGGGGACGCCAACGGTCTCGCCTTCTCGTTCGTGGGCGCCGGCCGCCTCCCCGCCTCGCTGAAGGTGATCCTGGCGGAGGCGGGCTCCGACCGCGCCGCGGGCGGCGACCTGACGCCCTGGGCGCGGCAGGGCGTGCTGCTGCTCAACAGCGCGCTCACCGTCGAGGCCGGCAAGGCCGGGGCGCATCTGCGCTACGGCTGGGCCGCGCTGACCGACGCGGCGGTGCGCGCCGTCGCGGCGCGTCCGGAGCCCGCGGTGTTCCTGCTCTGGGGCGCCCAGGCGCGGGCCAGGGCCGCGCTGATCGACGCCACCCGCCACGGCGTGTTCGAGAGCGGACACCCCTCGCCGCTCAACCGCGCCCGGGATTTTCCCGGTTCCGACCCGTTCGGCCGGGCCAACCAGTGGCTCGCGACGCGCGGGTGCCGGCCGATCGACTGGCGCCTCGGCTGAGGCCGGTCGCGCTTCCGGGCGTGACCTATTGCGGCTTCGCGGGCGCGGCGGGCTTTGCGGGCGCGGCAGGTTCCTGGCCCGCGGGCAGGAGGACGTTCTTGGCCACCGTTCCCTCGGGCCCGTACTCCCCCGCGACCGCGATGCAGGCCTGGTCGCGGTTCTGCGCCATCTGATTCGACATCAGCGTGAACATCGTCTGCACCCGGTTGCCGAACGGACCCCGCGGCTGAACATCGGCGATCTGCACGTTCTGCTTCGCCAGCAGGGCCTCGAACTGGTCGCTGCCGATCCGATAGCCGCAGACATTCGACGCCGCGAAGATGTAGGCGGCGAATTCCAGGGCCCGGGGTGCCGGGGCGTTCCGGATCTGCGCCTGCGCCGGCAGGGCCGCGAGCGTGGCGGCGGCGAGGAGGGAGATCCGGGTCGTTGTGGAGCGCATGCGCGGCGGTTCCTCGATCGGGGCAGCCTCTGGCGGGCGGCCTCTGGCGGGCGGGACATAGGCCGGACCCGCGCGCGCGCCAATGCGACCGAAGATGCGGGCAATTCGGCCGTCCCCGTTCACGGCCCGTTGGCCATAGGCCCAGTCGGCCGGCCCGCGCGCCGACGAAAAAGCGGTCGTTTTTCCACGGAACGCCGGCGCGTGAGAGAGTGTTAACCTGCTCGCGTCACGCCAGGGCCTGCAGTGTGTCCAAATTCAGGCGGTCCGCATCGCATGTACGGCGTCCAATCCCCGGCGGCCTCCATCCCTCTCCCGGCTCGAGACGCCGACCGGCGCGCCCGGCCGGGCGCGCAAGGAGCCGCCAGCGCGGAGCGGCGTGTCGGGCCGGCCGTCCCGGTCGCCGCGGTCTGTCCGCACCGCTTCTCGCGCTGGGCCTGGGGCGAGGGCCTGCGGGCCGGTCAAACCGTCGCGCTCATGGTTCAGGATCTCGGGCAGGCGGAGGCCATGCGCCTCGGCCTCACCCGCCTCGGCCTGCGCGTCGTCTGCCTCGACTGCGCCGGCCGCGACCAGGCGCTGGCCGACAGCCTGTCCGCGTCGGACGCCGCGCTGGTGGTGGTCGATACGGCGCTCGCCGACGCCTATGCCGGCGTGATGGGCCGGCTCGCCGCCTATCCGGCGGTGTGGTGGAACGGTCCGGGCGCCGACTACGCGAGCCTCGACCTCGCCCTGGCCGAGCAGGCCTGACAGCCTCCTCACCGCCGACAGCAGGTCGCGGCGTCGCGAACCTGAGATCGGCGTGCTACCGTCCGGCGACGCGACCGGCCCCGCGCCAGGGAGGCCGGCGCCGGGAGACGCCGCCATGTCCGCAGCCCTTGCCACGGCCCCAGCCGCCAGCCCGGAGGCGCCGGTGCTGCTGCGCAGCGACGCCGACGGGGTCGCGACGCTGACGCTGAACCGGCCGCAGGCCCGCAACGCCCTGTCGATGGCCCTGATGGGCGCTCTCCTGGCCCAGCTCGACGCGATCCGCGCGGATCCGTCCGTGCGCGTCGTGATCCTGCAGGGCGCCGGCCCCGCCTTCTGCGCCGGCCACGACCTCAAGGAGATGCGCGCCGACCCGTCCCGCGAAGCCACCGAGGCGGTCTTCCGCACCTGCGCCCGGCTGATGCTGAGCCTCACGCGCCTGCCGCAGCCGGTGATCGCCCGGGTGCACGGGATCGCCACCGCCGCCGGGTGCCAGCTCGTCGCCACCTGCGATCTCGCCGTCTGCGCCGAAGACGCCCGCTTCGCCACGCCCGGTGTTCAGATCGGACTGTTCTGCTCGACCCCGATGGTCGCCCTGTCGCGGGCCGTGTCGCGCAAGGCCGCCCTGGAGATGCTGCTGGTCGGCGAGCCGATCGACGCCGCTGAGGCCGTGCGGATCGGCCTCGTCAACCGCGCCGTGCCGCAGGCGGAGCTCGACGCGGCGGTGGGCGCCCTCGCGGCCCGGATCGCCGGGAAGGCCCGGCGCGTCCTGGCGATCGGCAAGGAGGCGTTCGGCCGGCAGATCGAGATGGGCCTGGAGGACGCCTACGGCTACACGGCCGAGGTCATGGTCCGGAACATGATGATGGCCGACGCGCAGGAGGGGATCGACGCCTTCCTGGGCAAGCGGCCGCCCCGCTGGGAGCCGTGAGCCGGCCTCCTGGCGCGATACGACGCAGGCCGTTCGGCGCGCGGCGCGTAGGTGATGGCGCCGCCCTGCCCTAGGATCAGGGTCTGTCCGATCCTGCCGGGCTCGGCGCCGCAACGCGGAACGGCTGATGAGCACCCTCGACCTGCTCGGTCTGACGCTGTCCTTCTACGGCACGATGCCGCCGCCGCGCCCGCCGCGGCCGAACCGCAACGGCGCGACCTGGGCCGCCGCCGTGATCTTCGGCGGCGTCTGCATCGCGACGATCGGGCCGATGATCACCATCTGGAGCTTCCACCGGCCCTACGCCGAGGCCAAGGCGCGCTGCATCGCCTCCGGCGGCCGGGTCCTGTACGGGGCCCTCGACGGCAGCGGACCCTATCGCTGCGAGCGGCCCGCGGCCGCCGCGGCCGCCGCACCCATTGCGCATCCGGCCAAGCCGGCGGATTGATCCCCCCGGCGCACGGGCTTTAGGTCGATCCGGCGCCTCCCGACGCGAACCCGGATAGCCTCACCTTGGAAAACGCGATCACCCGCTGGGTCCAGTCGACCGCCCTGATGCGGTCGGATGTCGAGGCCCTGATCGGCTTCGCGCTGGCGATCGGCGTCACCCTGCACGCCCTGCTGCGCAAGCGCCGGGTCAGCGTGGCGGTGGGCTGGATCGGGCTCGCGTGGCTGTCGCCGATCTTCGGCACCGCCCTGTACCTGACCTTCGGCATCAACCGCGTCTCGCGCCGCGCGCGGCGGCTGCGGACCAAGCCCTCCGACGCGACGCAGCTGCCCGACACCGACGACGCCGTGGTGCCGGAGGCGCTCTGGCCCCTCGACCGCGCGATCCGCCGGATCACCGGCCTGCCGGCCTTCGCGGGCAACACCGTGCAGATGTTCCGCAACGGCGACGCGGCCTACCCGGTGATGCTCGCGGCGATCCGCGAGGCCCGGACCAGCATCGGTCTGTCGAGCTACATCTTCCGGGACGACGCCACCGGCGGCGCGTTCTGCGACGCGCTGGTCGAGGCGCAGGCCCGGGGCGTGAAGGTCCGCGTCATCATCGACGGGATCGGCGGCGGCTACTTCCGGGCGCCGGTCTACCGGCGGCTGACGGCCGCCGGGGTGCCGGCGGCCCTGTTCATGCACTCCGCCCTCCCCTGGCGGATGCCCTTCCTCAACCTGCGCTCGCACAAGAAGCTGCTGGTCATCGACGGGCGGACCGCCTTCACCGGCGGCCTCAACATCTCCCACCCGAACCGCGTCGCCCTGAAGCCCGAGCACCCGATCCGCGACACCCATTTCCGGATGACCGGCCCCGTGGTCGAGCAGCTCGCCGTCGCCTTCGCGGCCGACTGGGCCTTCGTGGACGGCGAGATCCTCGACGGCCCCCCGTGGTTCGTCGACCTCGAGCCGTGCGGACCGAGCGTCGCCCGGGCGGTGACCTCCGGCCCGGACGCGGACGTCGAGAAGATCGAGCAGGTCATCCTCCAGGCGCTGGCCTGCGCGCGCCGGTCGGTGCGCTTCGTGACGCCCTACTTCCTGCCCGACGAGCTGGTGACCGGCGCCCTCGCCCAGGCCGCGACCCGGGGCATCACCGTCGACGTGATCATCCCGCGGGTCAGCGACCACCCGTACATCGACTGGGCGACCCGGGCGCATCTCGACCCGCTGCTGCGGGCCGGCGTGAACGTCTGGCTCGACGAGCCGCCCTTCGACCATTCCAAGGCGATGGTGGTCGACGACGTCTGGTGCTTCGTCGGCAGCGCCAACTGGGACATGCGCAGCTTCCGGCTCAACTTCGAGCTGAACGTCGAGATCATCGACGCGGAGCTCGCGGCCGACCTCGACCGGTTCATGCGCGGCAAGATGCAGGCGCGGCTCAGCCGGGAGGATCTCGCCGCGCGCGTCCTGCCGATCCGTCTGCGCGACGCAGGCGTGCGACTGCTGCTGCCATACCTTTGAACCGGGCGGGGGCGTGCGCCTCCGGCGCCGGGCCCAGATGGACGACGATCGGCCGGTGATCGGAGCGCCCCCGCGGCAGCACCGCGTGCGCGTGGCAGACGAGCCCGCGGGCGAGGCAGCGGTCGAGGCGCAGCGGCAGGACCTCGACCATCGCGTGGGTCGATTGCCGCGGCCCGACGTCGCGGAAGCCCGGGATCAGCGCCGGGCCGACGATGTTGTAGTCGCCGAGCACGGCCGCCCGCGGCGGCAGCTCGCTGACGATGCGGCGGAGCTGGCGCCGGTTCAGCATCTGACCGTGCGACAGGTGGACGTTGGCCACGCCGAACTCGCCGAGATCGAGGATCTGGCAGACTCGGTGCACGAGGGCGCCGGACGGCAGCGCGATGACCCGGGGCGGGGCCGCCCAGGGCTTCGGGCTCCACATGGCGAGCCCGTGGATCCGGCCCGGCAGGGGCGCCCAGGCGTAGTGGCCGCCGATCCGGTCCAGCAGGAAGCCGATGGCACGGGTCGCCTCCTGCATCAGCAGCAGGTCTGGCTTCTCCTGCGCCACCAGGGCGGCGACGTCGTCCACCGCCGCGCCGGTGCGCCGCAGCAGGTTCCAGCTCACGATCTTGAAGGGCTGGTGCGGCCGCTCGGCGGGGCGGATCGGCGTGACGGCTGACGGTGCGGGGACGGAGCGGGCCGGGCGTGCAGCAGGATTCATCGGGCCGGTCTCGTACCTCAACGCGCGGCGCTCCCGCCACCGCCACGCTCTAACGCGCCCGGAGCCGGGACGTTCGACCGCGCTCGCGCCGGACCCGGGCGTGCCGCGGCCGGCCGGGTCGCGGTCCGACCCGCCCGCCCCACAGCCCATCGCCGGGCGCCGCTTGAGGCCGACCCGGTCGGCGGCCTAAGAGCCCGCAAGGCGATGCCGGCCGCTCCGCGGATGGCGCCCACCGCGATCCCACCGATCCCGTCCGGAGGCCATGACGGCGTTCAGCTTCATCCATGCCGCCGACCTGCACCTCGGCAGCCCGCTTTCGGGGCTCGCCGCGCGCGACGCGGATCTGGCCCGGCGCCTCGCCGCGGCGAGCCGGCAGGCCTTCGAGGATCTGGTGAGCCACGCGATCGAGCGGTCGGTCGCGTTCGTGGTGGTGGCGGGCGACGTCTACGACGGCGACTGGGCCGACACCACGATCGGCCTGTTCTTCGCCCGGCAGGTGGCGCGCCTCGACCGCGCCGGCATCCCGACGATCCTCGTGCGCGGCAACCACGACGCCGAGAGCGTCATCACGCGCTCGATCACGCTGCCGGCCTCCGTGCACGTCTTCCCGACCGCCCGCGCCGGCACCCTGCGCCTCGACGTGCTCCGCGTCGCGGTCCACGGGCGCAGCTTCCAGGGCCGGGCGGTGGAGGAGAACCTCTCGCTGACCTATCCGGCCGCCGTGCCGGGCTGGTTCAACCTCGGCGTCCTGCACACCTCCTGCACCGGCCACGCCGCCCACGAGACCTACGCCCCCTGCTCGGTCGCCGACCTCGCGGCCCGGGGCTACGAGTACTGGGCGCTCGGTCACATCCACGAGTACGCGGAGCTGTCCCGGGATCCCTGGATCGTGTTCCCGGGGAATCTCCAGGGCCGGAGCGTGCGCGAGTGCGGCGAGAAGGGCGCCGTCGTGGTCGATGTCGCCGACGGGCGGGTGACCGGCGTCAGCCGCCTGCCCCTCGACCGGGCGCGGTTCGAGCAGGTCACGGTCGACCTCGCGGCGGTGACCGACGCGCGCGGCGCCGTCGAGGCCGTCGAGGCGGCGCTGAGGCCCCTGGCCGCGACCGCGGCGCGCCGGCTGCTCCTGGTTCGCGTCCACCTATCCGGGACCACCCGGGCCCACGACGCCCTCGCGGCCGATCGCGAGACCCTGACGGCCGAGATCCAGGCGGCCGCGCACCGGCTGCACGAGGACATCTGGCTGGAGCGCCTGAAGATCGAGACCCGCCGCCCGCGCGCCGCGGCGGAGCCGACCGGCGCCGCCATCGACCCCGCGGCCCTGCTCGCCGACCTCGACCGCGACCCGGAGTTCCGCGCCCGGGCGAAGGCGGCGCTGGCCGAGATCGGCGGCCGGATGCCGGGGACGGCGGCCGCCGAGGCCGACCTCGACGCCGAGTTCGACGCGCTCTGCGCCGAGGCCGAGGCCCTCGTCCTCGGGCGCCTCGGCGGCCGGCACTGCTGAGTCGCGCGCTAATGGACCCCCGATGCGCCTGATCCGCCTCGCCCTGGAGCGCTACGGCGCCTTCACGGACCGCACCGTCGCGTTCCGGCCGGACGCGCGCCTCCACGTGGTGCTGGGCGCCAACGAGGCCGGCAAGAGCACCGCACTGGCGGCGGTCACCGACCTGCTGTTCGGCTTCGGGAAGACCACGCCCTACGCCTTCCTGCACGACATGCCGCAGCTGCGCCTCGGCGCGGAGATCGCCGCCGCCGACGGCCGCCGGCTGACGTTCCGCCGCCGGAAGGGCAACAGCCGCACCCTCATCGACGCCGCCGACGCGCCGATCGCCGACGACGCGCTCGCCCCGTTCCTCGGCGGCCTGTCCCGGACGGTGTTCTGCCGAGCCTTCGGCCTCGACGCGTCGAGCCTCCGGGCCGGGGGCCGCGAGATGGTCGACGTGGAGGGCGAGGTCGGCGCGAGCCTGTTCGCGGCGGGTTCGGGCCTGCGCGGGCTCACGGAGCTGCAGGCGACGCTCGACGCGGAGGCCGACGCCATCTTCGCCCCGCGTCAGGCGAAGCACCGGACCTTCTACCAGGCGCTGGAGCGCCACGAGACGGCCCGGCGGGCGATCCGCGAGCGCGGCCTGCGCGCCGGCGACTGGCGCGCCCTGAACGACGAGATCGCCGCGGCGGCCGCCCAGCTCGAGGCGCTCCGGGCCGAGCAGAAGGCCGGCGCGGTCGCGCGCGCCCGGCTGGAGCGGTTCAAGCGCGTCCGCCCGATCATCGCCGAGATCGACGCGCTGGAGCGGCGCATCGCCTCCGAGACCGACCTCGTCGACGCGGATCCCGCCTGGATCGCCCGCCTCGGGGCCGCCCTGGACGCGTGCCGCGCCGCGGATTCCGAGGCCGAGCGGGCGGCGGCCGCGCTCGAGCGGGCCCGCGGCGAGGCCGAAGCCGTCGCGGTCGAGCCGGGCCTGACCCAACGGGCCGACGAGATCCTGGCGGCGTTCAGCGGGACCCGGGAATTCGAGAAGGGCGGCACCGACCTGCCCCGCATCGAGGGCGACGCCCACAAGGTCGGGCTGGAGCTGGAGCGGCTGCGCGCGCGCATCGGCGTGCCCGATCTCGCCGCGCTGGAGGACCGCCAGCCCCCGGACGCCGCGCGGGCGCGGACCGAGCGGCTGATCCGCGACGGCCGGACCCTGGCGGCCGCCGAGGAGCAGATCGCCCGCGACCTCGCGGCCGCCCGCGCCGAGCGGGAGCGCCTCGCCCGCGAGGTGGAGGCGGCCGACGCGGCCCGGGATCCAACCCCGCTCCGGGAGGCGCTGAAGCCCCTCGCCCGGCTCCACGAGTGGATCGCCGCCCGCGACACCCTCGACGGCGCCATTCGTCGGGAGGCCGCGCTGCTGCGCAATCAGGCCGAGCGGCTGTCGCCCCCGGTCCCCGACCTCGCCGCCCTCGTCCGGACGCCCCTGCCCGCCCCCGACACGGTGGCGCGCTACCGTCAGCGCCTCGAGGCCAAGACCCGCGAGCACGAGCGGGCCGCCGACCGGTGCGACGCCGCCCGCCGGCAGGTCGCGGTCACCCGGGCGCGGCTGCGCGAGCGCGAGGCCGGACGGCCCGTCGCCACCCGCGAGCGGCTCGACGCCTTGCGGGCGACCCGCGACGCGGCGTTCGCGCCGCTGCGCGACGCCCTCGCGGCCGGCCGGGCGGCCGCCGTCGCCGAGATCGCGGCTTTCGAGCGCGCGCTCCTCGAGGCCGACCGCGTCGCGGACGAGCGGGCCTCCGACGCGGCCCGGGTCGCCGCCCACGCGGCCGACCTGGAGAGGCTCGCCGCCGAGGAGGCGGAGGCTGCGCGGGCCGACGACGTCCTCGCCGGTCTCGCCGCGGAGATCGCGGCGGGCGAGTCGGCGTGGCGCGAGGCCTGGCGGCCCGCCGGTCTCGTGCCCGGACCGCCGGCCGAGATGGCCGCCTGGCTCGCCGAGGTGGAGAGCCTGATCGAGGCCGAGCAGCGCCTCGCCGCGCAGCGGATCGAGGCCGAGCGGCTCCTGGCGCGGATCGAGACCGCGCGGGCACCGTTGTCCGACCTGCGCAGCCGCGCCGGCCTCGACGCCGCGCCGGACCTCGAGATCGCCGCCGCGCTGGACGGGCTCGAGGCGCGGATCGCCGCCCTGGCGGGTCGCTGGGAGGCCAACCTGCAGACCGCCGGCCTGCTGCGCGCGGCCGGACTGTCGGTCGAGCGGCTGGAGGCGAGCCTCGCCGAGACCGCCGCCCGCCGCGCCGCGTGGCGGGCCGACTGGGCGGCGGCGCTGCTGCCCCTCGGCCTCGACGGCTCGGCCGGCCCGGAGGAGGCGGAGGGCGCGCTGGAGGCGTGGCGCGGCGTGCCGGACCGGCTGGCGGAACGGGCCGCTCTGCAGCGGCGCGCCGCCGGGATCCGCCGGGACATGGAGGCGTTCCGGGCCGCCGCCGCCGCCCTGGTCGAGGCCCTGGCGCCCGACCTCGCGGAGGTCTCGCCCGCCGGTGGGATCCGAGCGCTCCACGGCCGCCTCGTCGCCGCGCAGGCCCGCGAGGCGCGCCGCGCCGAGCTCGATCGCCGGCGCGACGACGCCGAGGCGGCCGATCGCGCCGCCGCCGACGGGCGCGACGCGGCGCGGGCGACGCTCGTCCGCCAGGTGGCCGAGGTGATGCCGGACCTCGCCGCGGCACCGACGCCGGAGATCGACCGATTGTTCGGCCGCCTCAGCGCGCGGGAGGCGCTGCGCGCCGAGCGCCTGCGGCTCCGCGGCACGCTCGCGGGCGCGGCCGACGGGCTTCCCGAGGCCGAGCTGCGCGCCGGCCTGGAGTCCCTGTCCCCGGAGGCGATCGAGGCGGAGCTGGTGCGGCTGTCGCTCGAGGCCGAGGAGCAGGCCGAGCGCGGGCAGGTCATCTTCGCGGACCGCGACCGGGCGGAGCGGCGGCGGGCGGAGCTGGAGGGCGGCACCGGCGCCGAGCTGGCCCTCGCGGAGCGCAAGGCCGCGGAGGCGGATCTGCAGGCGGCGGCGCGCTCCTGGGCCGTGCTGCGGCTCGCCGGGCTGATGCTTGGGCAGGCCGTCGCCCGCCACCGCGCCGGGCAGCAGGACCCGCTCGTCGCCCGGGCGGGCGCGCTGTTCTCGGCCCTGACCGGCGGCGCGTACTCCGGCCTGACGCAGGTCTACGACGAGGCCGACACGCCGAAGCTCGCCGGGCAGCGTGCCGGCGGCGGCACGGTCGCGATCGAGGGCATGAGCGAGGGCACCCGCGACCAGCTCTATCTCGCCCTGCGGCTGGCCTATCTGGAGGATTACGCCGGCCGCGCCGAGCCGGCCCCCTTCATCGGCGACGACCTGTTCTCGACCTTCGACGAGACCCGGACGGGCTACGGCCTGGACGCGCTGGCGGCGATCGGCACCCGGGTCCAGCCGATCCTGTTCACGCACCACCGCCACGTCGCGGACATCGCCCGCGACCGGCTCGGCGAGTCCGTCGACGTGGTGACGCTGTAGGCGACGGAGGGGGCCGGTCCGTCCCCTCCCCGCCGCCGCGCATCAGGCGCCCGCGCCCCCGAAGTAGCGCGCCTCCAGATGGGCCCGGAACGCCGCCGTGCCGAGCCTCGACCCGGTGGCGCGGGTGAGGAGGTCGTCGGTGTCGAGCAGGCTCCCCACCGCGTGGACATGCGTGCGGAGCCAGTCCCGCAGAGGTCCGAAATCGCCCTGCGCGAGGCAGCCCGGCAGCGCCGGCTCGGCCGCGCGGGCCGCCCGGAACAGCTGCGCGGCCGCCAGGGCGCCGAGCGTGTAGGTCGGGAAATAGCCGAAGGCGCCGCTCGGCCAGTGGATGTCCTGGAGGCAGCCGACCCGGTCGTCGGGCACCGTGAGCCCGAGGAGGTCGCGCAGGCCGTCGTTGAAGGCCCCCGGCAGGTCGCGCACGGCGAGGTCGCCCGCGATCATCGCGGTCTCCAGCCGGTAGCGCAGGAGGATGTGGGCCGGGTAGGTCGCCTCGTCGGCATCCACGCGGATGAAGCCCGGCGCGACCCGGGTGTTGAGCGCGTGCAGGTTCTCCGGCGACCATTCCGGCCCGGAGCGCCCGAACGCCGCCTGCAGGAGCGGCGCCAGGAAGGTGAAGAACTCGCGGCTCCGGCAGGCCTGCATCTCGACGATGAGCGACTGGCTCTCGTGCAGGCTCATCCCCCGCGCCGCACCGACCGGCTGGTTCCGCCACGCCGCCGGCCGGCCCTGCTCGTAGAGGGCGTGCCCGGTCTCGTGGAGAACGCCCATCAGCGCCCGGCCGAAATCGGCCGCGTCGTAGCGGGTGGTGATCCGCACGTCGTCGGTGGCGCCGCCGCAGAACGGGTGCAGGCTGATGTCGAGCCGGCCGCGGGTGAAGTCGAAGCCCACCGCCTCCATCAGCGTCAGGCCGAGGTCGCGCTGCACCGCCACGTCGAACGGCCCGGCGAGCGGGAGCGGCGCCGGCCGGGACGCCTGGATTTCCCGGGCGCGGGCGATCAGGGCCGGCAGCCAGCCGGTCAGGTCCGCGAAGAGCGGGTCGATCGTCGCCCGGCGCATGCCGGGATCGTAGCTGTCGAGCAGCGCGTCGTAGGGATCGAGGCCGAGGGCCGCGCCCTTCGCCTGGCCGATCTCCCGCTGGAGCCGCAGCACCTCGGCGAGGTGGGGTTCGAGGCGGGCGAAATCGGCGTCGCGCCGCGCCTCGCGCCAGACCATCTCCGAGCGGGACACCGCGCGGGAGCTGGCCTCGACGAGGTCGCGGGGCACCGCGGTGGCGTGGGCCTGGGCGCGGCGCATCTCGCGCAGGTTGGCGGCGGCCCAGGGTTCGAGATCCCCGCCCCGCTCGGCCGCCGCCAGCTCCTCGGCGGCCTCGGGGGCGGTGAGCATCCCGTGGGCGAGCCCGCGCAGGATCGCGAGCTGGTCGCCGCGGGCCTCGGCGGCGCCGTCCGGCATCAGCGTCTGCGCGTCCCATCCGAGGATCCCGGCCGCGCCCTCCAGGGCGGCGAGCCGGGCGAAGCGCTGCTCGAGGGTCTGATAGGCGGTCATGCGGTCTCCGATGCGGTACGTCTCGCGGCGCGGTGCTGCGGCTCTCACCCCGCCTGAAGCATCTCCAGTTCCAGCCAGCGGTCCTCCGCCTGCGACAGCTCCGTCTCGGCCTGGGCCAGCATGGTCGAGGCCTTGTCGAACCGGGCCGGGTCGCGGGCGTAGAGCTCGGGGTCGGCGAGGATCGTCCGGAGCTGGGCGATCGCCGCCTCCAGCTTCTCGATGCGGGCCGGCAGCGTCTTCAATTCGTGCTGGTCCTTGAAGCCGAGCTTGGGCTTGCCCGCCGGCTGGGCGGCCGGGGCGGCGGCGCGCTCGCGCGGCTCCTTCGCCTTCGGCGCGACGGTCCGCGCCTCGACGCCCTGCCCGCGCTGGACCAGCATGTCGCTGTAGCCGCCGGCATACTCGACCCACCGGCCCGCCCCCTCGGAGACCAGCACGCTGCCGACCACGCGGTCGAGGAAGTCGCGGTCGTGGCTGACTAGGATCAGCGTGCCCTGGTAGTCGCCCAGCATCTCCTGGAGCAGGTCGAGGGTCTCGAGGTCGAGGTCGTTGGTCGGCTCGTCGAGGACGAGGAGGTTGGCCGGCTGGGCCAGGGCCCGGGCGATCAGCAGCCGGTTGCGCTCGCCGCCGGACAGCACCGAGACCGGCGTGCGCGCCTGCTCGGGCGTGAACAGGAAGTCCTTGAGGTAGCCGATCACGTGGCGGCTCTGGCCGTTCACCGTGACGCTGTCGCCGCGGCCGCCGGTCAGCACGTCGGTGACGGTCATCCCGGGCTCCAGCACGGCGCGGGCCTGATCGAGCACGACCGGCAGAAGGTTGGTGCCGAGCACCACCTGCCCGGAATCCGGCGCGAGCCGGCCCATCAGCAGGTTGATCAGCGTGCTCTTGCCCGCGCCGTTCGCCCCGACGATGCCGAGCCGGTCGCCCCGCATCACCCGCAGGGACAGGCCGTCGACGATCTTGCGCTCGCCGTAGCTCTTCGCGATGTCGCGGGCCTCGACGACGAGGCTCCCGGAGGATTCGGCGTCCGAGGCCTGCATGCTGACGCTGCCCACGGGACGGCGCACCTCGCGGCGGTTCTGCCGGAGTTCGTGCAGGTTGCCGAGGCGGCGGACGTTGCGCTTGCGCCGCGCGGTGACGCCGTAGCGCAGCCAGTGCTCCTCGGCGGCGATCTTGCGGTCGAGCTTGTGCTGGTCCCGCTCCTCCTCCTCGAAGAAGGCGTCGCGCCACGCCTCGAAGCTGGAGAAGCCCTGGTCGATCCGGCGGGTCTCGCCGCGGTCGAGCCAGATCGTGGCCCGCGACAGGGCCGAGAGGAACCGCCGGTCGTGGCTGATGAGAACGAGGGCCGCGCGGGTGCCCTTCAGCTCGGTCTCGAGCCACTCGATCGCCGGCAGGTCGAGATGGTTGGTCGGCTCGTCGAGGAGCAGCACGTCGGGCTCCGGCGCGAGCGCCTGGGCGAGCGCGGTGCGGCGCCCCTCGCCGCCGGAGAGCTTGCTCGGATCCTCCGCGCCGGTCAGGCCGAGGCTCTCCAGCAGGTAGCGGGCGCGGTGGGTCGATTCGCCCGGCGGCAGGCCGGCCTCGACGAAATCCAGGGTGGTGGCGAAGCCGGTGAAATCGGGCTCCTGCGCGAGGTAGCGGATCGTCGTCCCGGGCTGGACGAATCGCCGGCCCCGGTCGGGCTCCGCGAGGCCCGCGGCGATCTTCATGAGCGTCGACTTGCCCGACCCGTTCCGGCCGACGAGGCAGGTGCGCTCGCCCGGAGCGATGGCGAGGCTCGCGCTCGTGATCAGCGGCGTGCCGCCGAAGGTGAGCGCGACGTCCTGGAGGGTGAGGAGCGGGGGAGCGGCCATGGGCCGGCTTATGGCAGCGTGGGGCGGCCTGTTCAAACGGAGCCGCCCCCGTCGGTCGGCGCGCTGTCAGGCGATCGGGTTGGCCGGTCCCGTCGGCGGGCTGATCTCCGGCACGCCCGGATCGTTGACGGGGATCTCGGGCGGCTGGATGCCCGGCGCCTCCGCCGGGGTGTTCCCGGGGATCTCCGGTCCGGGCGGCTGCGTCGGGGCCTGCGGCGGATCGTAGGGGCGGTCCGGCACCGGCGTCGGCTGCGGCGGCACCTCGGGGACCTGCCCCGGGTCGGCGAGGGTGTAGTCGGGCACCGTTATCCTCCGCGAGACCGACGGTGCTCAGCGGCACCGGTCCGGCGGAAACAGAGTGCGGCCGATCCGGTTCCGGAGCGCTACTTCTTCGTCAGCAGGAGGTTCCCCTCCTTGCTCGCCACCTTCTGGATCTTCTCGGCGAACAGGGCGAGGAGGAACGGCAGCTTCACCTCGAGGCGGACGCTCTCCGCGCCCACGTCGATCGTGCCGGCGATCTTCTGTGCCACCGCCGAGACGCCGAAATCGAGGCGGTCCCCCGTCCAGGCCAGCTGGTCCACCGTGATGCCGCTCTTGGCCAGGAAGGCGCGCGCCTGATCCGTGCCGTGCTCCAGGCGCCGCTTGGCCTCGTCGCGGCCGAGGTCGTGCGGGATGTCGACGATGAGGGGCTTGGGCATGGGCGGGTGATCCGAGCTGAACCCGGCAGCAGATGGTGCGTCCGGGCCCGGCAGACAACGCCCCGGAGGCCGCTCCGCCCGCGCGGGGCGGGAGCGGACCGGGACGTGCGAGGCCCGGGTGGGCTCAGTGAACGACCTGCAGCGACACGTAGGTCGTGCCGCCCATGCCGAGGGCGCGGGCGGAGCCGCGCGACAGATCGATGATCCGGCCGCGCACGAAGGGGCCGCGGTCGTTGATGCGAACGACGACCGAGCGGCCGGTCCGCTTGTTCTCGACGCGGACCCGGGTCCCGAACGGCAGGCTGCGATGGGCGGCGGTCAGTCCGTTGGGGTTGAAACGCTCGCCGTTGGCGGTGCGATGGCCGCTCCCGTACCAGGAGGCCGCTCCGCTCTGCGCGGCGGCCGGGAGGCTTGTTCCGACGACGGTGGACAGCATTCCGAGTGAGACAACGAGCTTACCGAAACCAAACGACATTCTCGACGCATTCCCTTTGTTGTTGTCGGGGCGGCGCCAGTCGTGTCGGAAATCGGCCGGAATATGGCAGGCATTTTCCGGCTGTTCGCGCCACATTTTAGCCGATTTCGTGCTGGTCATCCCGATTACATAAGGGCTTATTTCAGTTTGTTTCCGCTCTTGTTGCGGGTGATGCATTGACGCGTTGTTCCGCGTATTCGCGAAGAACTGTCCATGTCGGCCGGCATCCGCCAGAATTAGGATGAATTTCTCAAGTCCTGCGCCGGGTGTGACCCTGCGTCCCGCTGAGGGGGAAGCGGGCCCGGTCGGACCCCCGCTCGCCGCGATGATTGTCGTGTGCGGCCGGTTCCGAAGGACTGGCCGACGCGGCCGCGCCGAAACCGCGCAGATAGAGTGTTGTCGCACCGTTCCGGGGACGCGGCGATGCCGCGTAACGGTTGCTTAATCTGTCGGTGAATTGTCCGAGAGTCCGGTCGGCAAAATCTGCAGCCCCAGAACGGGACGCGCCGGACGCGAAAACGACAACGTGACCTTTACCGTACCCGGCGCATGGTCTGCCGGTCAGTCGCGTAACCGGTGTTTGCCATGGCTTCCCCGCGTACCGTGGCTGCCGACGCCGTCGCCCGGAAACAGGTCTCGCGTGCCGGGCGGCCCGCGTCGGCGCCACGGATGGGTCTCGTACCCGCCCAGCGTTCCCTACCCCTCGACCAGGTTCTCGTCGGGGACTGCATCGCGGCCATGAACGCCCTGCCGGCGTCGAGCGTCGACTGCGTGTTCGCCGATCCGCCCTACAATCTTCAGCTCGGCGACGCCGGCCTCCTGCGCCCGGACCAGAGTCGCGTCGACGCGGTCGACGACGACTGGGATAAGTTCGCGACCTTCGAGGCCTACGACACCTTCACCCGGGACTGGCTCGCCGCCTGCCGCCGCGTGATGAAGCCGAACGCGACCCTCTGGGTGATCGGTTCGTACCACAACATCTTCCGGGTCGGGAGCGCGTTGCAGGATCTCGGTTACTGGATCCTCAACGACATCGTCTGGCGCAAGGCCAACCCGATGCCGAACTTCCGCGGCAAGCGCTTCACCAACGCCCACGAGACCCTGATCTGGGCCTCGCGCTCGGCCGATGCGAAGGGCTACACCTTCCATTACGAGGTTCTGAAGGGGGGCAACGAGGACCTCCAGATGCGCTCGGACTGGTTCATCCCCCTCTGCACCGGCGAGGAGAGGCTGAAGGACGCGGAGGGCCGCAAGGTCCACCCGACCCAGAAGCCCGAGGCCCTGCTCGCCCGGACGCTGCTCGCCGCGACCAATCCCGGCGACGTCGTGCTCGACCCGTTCTTCGGCACCGGCACGACGGGCGCCGTCGCCAAGCGCCTCGGCCGCCGCTTCATCGGCATCGAGCGCGAGGCGACCTACGCCGAGGCGGCCCGGGACCGAATCGCCGCCGTGGAGCCGCTGTCGAAGGCCGCCCTGATGGTGGCGCCGACCAAGCGCGCCGAGCCGCGGGTGCCGTTCCTGTCGGTGATCGAGGCGGGCCACATCCGCCCCGGCGAGACCGTGACCGACGAGCGCCGCCGGTTCCGCGCCACGGTGCGCCCGGACGGCCAGCTCGACAACGGCCTCGTGATCGGCTCGATCCACAAGATCGGCGCGCTGGTGCAGGGCCTCCCGGCCTGCAACGGCTGGACCTTCTGGCACGTCGAGCGCGGCGGCAAACCGGTGGTGATCGACACCTACCGGGCGGCCCTGCGGCAGGCGATGGCCAACGGCTGACACGCCGCAGTCCTCGCGAGTGCAGCGAAGCGATTCAGTCGGCGCGACGATCTCGGATGTCGCGCTGCCCTGGGTCGCCTCGCTGCGCTCGCGATGACGGTCGGCTACCGCTTCCGGGCCGGCCCCGACCGCCGGGCCGACGATCGGGCACGCACCGAAGCCACGGGTTGCTCGACCTCGCCTTCGAACAGTTCGTCCGTCTCCTGCGGCGGCGCCGGCGGCGCCTTCGGCTGGGGCTTCGGGACGGCGCGCACGCGCGGGCGCGGCTCGGGATCCGGCATCGAGACCGGCGCCTCCATCGCCGCCAGCAGCGGCATCGGCGGGGGTTCCTTCCTGGGGCGCCCGCGCGGCTTCTTCTCCGGCTCCGGCTTCGGGTCGAAGGCGTGGGCCAGGACCTTGCGCATGAGGCCGGGCAGCGGCTCGTCGTCGAGGGCGCTGCGCGGCGTGAAGCGCGTGCCGGCGGGGGCCGGCGTCGCCAGCGCGACGCGGGCCACGAAGACCGTCAGCTCCAGGGGGAAATGCGTGAAGCCGTGGCGGACGAGCCCCGGGAGGCGCTTCCACCGCGCGTCGAGGGGCGCGTCCAGCAGGGCGGCGGCGACGTCGTAATCCGGCTCCCAGGCGCTCCCCGGCGGCTCGGCCATGTTGCCGAGCAGACCCTCGGGCGGGCGCGTCCGCAGCAGAACCGCCTCGTCGCCGCTGCGGATCGCCACGAAGGCGGCGCCGCGGCGGAGGGCCCCCTTGGCGACCCTGACCTTGCGCGGGAAGGTCTCCTGCGTGCCGAGCGACCGGGCACGGCAGGGCGCCATCCACGGGCAGAGCGCGCAGGCGGGGCGCTTCGGCGTGCAGATCGTCGCGCCGAGATCCATGAGCGCCTGGGCGAAGTCGCCCGGCCTGTCCTGCGGCACGAGCGCCTGCGTGAGGCGCCGGATCTCCGGCCGGCTGCCCGGGAGCGGGGCCTCCACCGCGTAGGCCCGGCTCAGGACCCGCTCGACATTGCCGTCGACGGCGGCCTCTGGCCGGTCGAACGCGATCGCGGCGATCGCGCCGGCCGTGTAGGCGCCGATTCCCGGGAGCTTGCGCAGGCCCTCGGCGGTGTCGGGGAACCGGCCGCCGGCCGCCGCCACCGCCTTCGCGCAGGCGTGGAGATTGCGGGCGCGGGAGTAGTAGCCGAGGCCGGCCCAGGCCGCCATCACCGCCTCCTCGGGGGCGTCGGCCAGGGCGAAGATGTCGGGGAAGCGCGTCAGGAAGCGCTCGAAATACGGCCGCACCGCCGCGATGGTGGTCTGCTGCAGCATCACCTCGGACAGCCAGACCCGGTAGGGATCTGGCACCGCGCCGGCGAGCG
Organism: Methylobacterium sp. C33D; assembly: GCF_053345825.1. Lineage (NCBI taxonomy): Bacteria > Pseudomonadati > Pseudomonadota > Alphaproteobacteria > Hyphomicrobiales > Methylobacteriaceae > Methylobacterium > Methylobacterium sp. C33D. Next base: position 76,655 of record NZ_JBKFAV010000024.1, on the reverse strand, counting down.
CGCGCCAGGGCAGCACCCGCCGATGCCGGTCGTACCAGGCGAGCAGGTCGTCGGCGCGCGGTCCGGGACCGGCTTCGGGATCCGTGGATGTGCGAGGCGGCATGGGCAGGTCGGGAGGGGTCGCGCTGCATAGCCGGAGCGCCGCGGCGATCATAGGGCGGCGAAAGCGCCGGCGCGTGCTCCCTTCGTCAACCATCCTGCGCTAACCTCCGCGGATCCACGGGGCCGGAACCACCATGGCGCGCGTCAAACCGCTGGCCGAACTGATCGAGAGTTGCATCGGGCCGGCCTTCGCGGCGCAGGGATTCGCCTCGACCGACATCCTGGCTGCCTGGCCGGAGATCGTCGGCGAGCGGCTGGCCCGCTACTGCCGCCCGTCAAAGCTGGAATGGCCGAAGCGCCGCCGGAGCGAGTCCGCCACGCCCGAATCCGGCACGCTGGTCGTGCGCGTCGAGGGCGTCTTCGCGCTCGAGTTGCAGCATCTCGCGCCGGTGGTGATCCAGCGGATCAACGCCCATTACGGTTGGGCCTGCGTCTCCCGGATCGTCCTCCAGCAGGACCGGGTCGGGCGCGGCGGCCGGGCCCCCGCGCGTGCCCGCGTCGATCCGGCCGCCGCCGTCGAGGTGCAGCGCGCCGTGGCGGGGATCGCCGATGACGGCCTGCGCGCCGCCCTCGACCGCCTTGGCACCGCCGCGGTGGCGACCCGCCCGGAGCGGTGAACGGTCGATTCGGTCACCTTGCCAGGACGGTCGCGCCCGAGTACCGGCATCCGGACGCCACGACTGATCAATCCGGCGGAGCCTGCCCGATGACGACGCGACGCGACGCTCTCAAGTTCTCCGGCCTCGCCCTCGGCGCCGGCCTCGCCCTGCCGTATCTCGGGCGGCCCGCCCGGGCGCAGAATGCCGAGATGGCGGCCCTGCTGCAGCCGGGCCCCCTCGGCGACGTCTGGCTCGGCCCGGCGGACGCCAAGTGCACGATCATCGAGTACGCCTCGATGACCTGCTCGCACTGCGCGGCCTTCCACCGGACCACGTGGCCGACCCTCAAGGAGCGCTACATCGACACCGGCAAGGTGCGGTTCACGCTGCGCGAATTCCCCCTCGACCCGCTGGCCACCGCGGCCTTCATGCTCGCGCGCTGCCAGGGCGACTCCAAGTACTACCCGATCACCGATCTGCTGTTCGACCAGCAGCCGGCCTGGGCCTTCACGCCGAAGCCCGTGGACGCCCTGGAGCAGATGCTCCGGCAGGCGGGCTACAACAAACAGATTTTCGAGGCCTGCCTGAAGGACCAGAAGATCTACAGCGCGGTCAACGCCGTGAAGCAGCGCGGCCTCGACGTCTTCAAAGTGGATTCGACCCCGACCTTCTTCATCAACGGCGAGCGCTACACCGGCGAGATGACGGTCGAGGGCATGGAGAAGGTGATCAAGCCGATCATCGGCGCCTGATCGAGCGGCCGGAGCCTCGCGCGCGGTGCGGCTCCGGCACCGCGCTCCAAGTTGGAATACCAAATCAAAATCAATTACTTACGGCGTACGGGGTTCGCCTTGACACTCAAGATAGGCGAAACTATGGTGCGCCCCGCTTGCTGGGGGTGTCCAGCCGGTTCCACAGCCTCCCGCCCGATGAGTTTTGAGCCGTGAACGGCGACGATCCGAGGGACGGGAAAGGGGCCGAGCAGACGCCGACGGACAGCGAACTCTCCGCGAGGCTCAGACGTCTCGAGACGCAGATCGAACGGAAGCGGCCGCAGGCTGCTCCCGGTCATTCCACGCGCCCTCGGGACGGCGGGCCATCCTCGCTGGGCCAGGCCATGACGCTCTCCACGGAGTTCGTCGCGGGCGTGATCGCGGGGGGCATACTCGGCTGGATCGTCGATCATGTCTTCGGGACGAAGCCCTGGGGCCTGATCGTCCTCCTGATGCTGGGGTTCGTCGCGGGGGTCTACAACGTGATGCGGGTGTCGGGTTTCGCCGGCGCGCGTCCGGGACGGCGCGATCGGCAGGAGCCATAAGGCGCGCCGGTCAGTGGGGAATGTGGGGCGGCCGACACCCGTCGGCGCGCCGGACAAGAAGGGCGGAAGCGGGAATGGCGGTCACGATCGACCCGATCCATCAGTTCGAGCTGAAGCCGCTCGTTTCGCTGGGCCATATCGGCCACCAGCAGCTCGCGTTCACGCAGTCGGCCCTCTACATGTTCGCCGCCGTCGGTGTGATCGCGCTCATCACGATAGTGGCGACCGCGTCCCGCTCGGTCGTCCCGGGCCGCATGCAGGCGCTGGCCGAGATCTTCTACGAATTCATCGCCGACACCGTGCACCAGGCTACGGGCGACGGCGGCAAGCGGTTCATGCCGCTCGTGTTCTCGCTGTTCATGTTCGTGCTCATCCTGAACCTGTTCGGGATGATCCCCTACGCCTTCGCGGTGACCAGCCACCTGATCATCACCTTCGGCCTCGCCGCGCTCGTGATCTCCACCGTGGTGATCTTTGGCGTGATGAAGCACGGCACCCACTTCTTCGGCCTGTTCGTGCCGTCGGGCGTGCCGAAGCCGCTCCTCGCGATCCTGGTGCCGATCGAGGTGATCTCGTTCATCTCGCGCCCGATCAGCCTGTCGGTCCGTCTGTTCGCCAACATGCTGGCCGGCCACATCGCGATGAAGATCTTCGCGTTCTTCGTGGTCCAGCTTCTTCTCGCGGGCGCCTGGAGCGTGCTATCGCCGCTCCCGCTGTTCCTGACGATCGCGCTGACCGCTCTCGAGTTCCTCGTTGCGGCGCTTCAGGCCTACGTCTTCGCGACGCTGACGGCGATCTACCTCAACGACGCCCTTCACCCCGGCCACTGATCGGCCGGCTCCACCCGCCGCAAACGTCACTGCACGTTTCGATCTGTAGAGACCTCAGGAGTTACCATGGATCCCGTCGCTGCGAAGTACATCGGCGCCGGCCTCGCCTGCCTCGGCATGGCGGGTGCGGGCATCGGCCTCGGCAACCTGTTCGGTCAGTTCCTCGCCGGCGCCCTTCGCAACCCGTCCGCGGCCGACGGCCAGCGCGCCACCCTGCTCCTGGGCTTCGCCCTCACCGAGGCGCTCGGCATCTTCTCGCTGCTGATCGCGCTGCTGCTGCTCTTCGCCGTCTGATCGGCGCCGGAGCCCGCGGTCCCCGCGGTCTCCTCCCGGGCTCCGGCCCGATGAACGGGTGGACGCTCCCGCGACGGGGCGTCCGCCTTCGTCCGTCACCGCGCCGGCGGTGGCCTCAGCGAACGGTGTCAGTGTAGCGGTCTCATGGCGCAGCCCAATCCCCTCACCACGCCGCCCCCGGGCGCCGACACGCAGGTCGTGCCGGGCCATGTCGAGCATACGGAAGCGCATTCCGGCGCCTTCCCGCCCTTCGAGACCTCGGGCTTCCTGGCGCAGCTGATCTGGCTCGCCCTGGCCTTCGGGCTCCTCTACTACCTGATGGACAAGATCGCGCTGCCGCGGATCCAGTCGATCCTGCACGCCCGCGCCGAGCGCCTGCGTGCCGACTTGGATCAGGCGCAGGCGATGAAGGCCGAGGCGGACGCCGCCGGCGTGGCCTTCGAGACCGCCCTCCGGGACGCCCAGGGCAAGGCGCGCGACATCGCGCAGACCACCCGGAACGAGCTGGCCGCCGAGGCTGAGACCAAGCGCAAGGCGCTGGAGGACGAGCTGAACGCCAAGCTCGCAGCCTCCGAGGCCACGATCCGCACGCGGACCGAGGCCGCCATGGGCAACGTCCGCTCGATCGCGGGCGAGGCCGCGTCGGCCATCGTCGAGCGTCTGACCGGGCAGGCCCCGGACCGGACGAGCCTCGACCGCGCCCTCGACGCCACCGCACACTGACGGGATCCCACGATGCTGCTCGAAGCCGAATTCTGGGTCGCCGTCGCGTTCGTCATCTTCATGGGCATCGCCTGGAAGGCCGGCGCCTTCTCGACGATGCTCAAGGGCCTGGACGGCCGCGCCAACCGCGTCCGCCACGAGCTCGACGAGGCCAAGCGCCTGCGCGAGGAGGCCGCCGCCGTCCTGGCCGACTACAAGCGCCGCCGCGCCGAGGCCGAGAAGGAGGCCGAGTCGATCGTCGCCGGTGCCCGCGAGGAGGCTAAGCGCGCCGCCGAGGAGGGTCACCGCAAGCTGGACGACTTCCTGGCCCGCCGGACCAAGGCCGCCGAGACCAAGATCGCCCAGGCCGAGGCCCAGGCCGAGGCTCAGGTCCGCGCCGCCGCCGCGGAGGCCGCCGTGAAGGTCTCGGAGACGATCCTGCGCGAGCGGATGCAGGGCGACGCCGCCCAGAACCTGATCCGCGCGAGCCTCGGCGAGGTCCGGACCCGCATGCGCTCCTGATCCGGACGCAGCGGCGCGCCGTTCGAGAAAGCCGCCCCCGGGCGGCTTTTTTCATGGTCGACGGCCCCCTGTCGGCGCGCGCGCGGCGACGCGATCCCGGCGGGCGCTGGATCGGGGACGGGCCGCGCACGGAGCGCGTCCGACGCCGGGCGGAATCGGCGCTCCGCCGCGAACATCGAGGCCGCGACCGGCGTTCCCGACCCGTGCGGATGCGGAGACGTCATGGCGGGCAGACCACGGATTGTGATCGTCGGCGGCGGCGTCGCCGGGATCGAGGTGGCGACCAGCCTCGGACGCGGCGGTCGGGCCGACGTGACCCTCGCCGATCGCAGCCTCTCGCACGTCTGGAAGCCGATGCTGCACACCTTCGCGGCCGGCACGGCGCGGGCCGACCGGCAGAAGGTGGACTTCTTCGCCCAGGCGCGCCGCAACGGCTTCCGCTTCCAGCCCGGCGCCCTCGTGGGCATCGACCGGCGGGCCGGGCGCGTGCGGCTCGCGGTCGAGGCCGCCGCGGGTCTCCCTGAGGTGGAGCGCGCCTACGACCTGCTGGTGCTCGCCATCGGCAGCCGCGCCAACGATTTCGGCACGCCCGGCGTGGCCGAGCATTGCCTGACCATCGACGACCTCACCGAGGCCGAGCACTTCCACGAGCAACTGCGGTGCCATCTCCTGGCCCGGCTCGACGGTGGCGGCCCGCTGCAGATCGCGATCGTGGGCGGTGGCGCGACCGGCGTCGAGCTGGCCGCCGAGCTCAAGCACGCCATCAACCTCCTCGCGGCCTACGGCTCGCCCGACCTGCCGGGTCGCCTGCGCCTGACGCTGATCGAGAGCGGGCCGCGCCTGCTGCCGGCCTTTCCGGACAGGGTGTCCCGTGCCGCCGCCCGCACGCTGTCGGACCTCGCCGTGGAGGTCCGGACCGGCGCGACGGTGACGGCGGCGGACGCGGACGGCTTCGCTTTGAAGGACGGCAGCCGCGTCCCGGCCGCGCTGAAGGTCTGGGCGGCCGGCGTGAAGGCGCCGGACGTGCTCGCCGGCCTCGACGGCCTGGAGCGCTCGCGGACCGGGCAGCTCGTGGTCCGCCCGGACCTGCGCACCACCGGGGATCCGGCCATCATCGCCCTCGGCGACTGCGCCAGCCTCACCGATCCCCGGACCGGCCGACCCGTTCCCGCGACCGCGCAGGCCGCCCGCCAGGAGGCGCAGCACCTCGCGCGCCATCTCGGCCGGGCGCTGGCCCGCGGGGATGCGCGGGCCGCGGACCTGCCGCCGTTCCACTATGTCGAGAAGGGCGCGATCGTCTCGCTGGCCGACTTCAACGGCTGGGGCACCCTCGGCCGCTACACGTTCGGCGGCGGGCGCCTGAACGGGCTCTCGGCGCGGCTGACGCACGACCTGCTGTACCGGCAGCACCAGATCGGGCTCTACGGCCCGCTGCGCGGGACCCTGACCTGGGTGCTCGACGACCTCGACCACCTGATCAGCCCGCCGGTGCGGCTCGACTGAGGCGGCCGGCGCGGATCCCACGTCCGCGCCGTCAGTCCGGGCGCTCGCCCTCCACCGCCTTGGTCTCCTCGACCTCGGGCGCGACCTGCCCGTAGTTCAGCACCGCCACCAGCGTCACGCCGCCGAAGGTGTTGCCGAGGAGGGTCGGCAGGAAAAACCTCACCGCGTAGTCGTGCAGCGACGCCGCGCCCGTGACCACGAGGTAGAAGGCCTCGACGGAGCCGGCCACGATGTGGGCGAGGCTGCAGAGCGCCACCAGCCACGTCATCAGGAGAATCACGAACGGCGCCGCGCTGGCGGTCGCCGGCAGGAACCAGACCATCAGGGCGATCATCCACCCGGCGAAGACGGCCTTGACGAACGTCGCCCAGAAGCCGTGCGCGACGGCGTCGTGGCTGATCTCCGCGAAGGCCTTGAGGACCGGCGGCTCGAAGGCACCCGAATAGGCCAGCAGCGCCGCGATCGCGAGCGTGCCCAGGATGTTGCCCGACAGCACGATCATCCAGAGCCTGACGACGCGGAGCGCCGTCTTCACGGAGCGGTCGTGCAGGAGCGGCAGGATCGGCGTGATGGTGTTCTCGGTGAAGAGCTGCTGGCGCCCGAGGACGACGACCAGGAACCCGACCGCGTAACCCATCGAGCTGACGATCTTGGCCCAGTCGGTTTCCGGCAGGTGGCTCCGCAGGACGCCCGGCACGATCAGCGACAGGGCGATGCTGAGCCCGGCCGCGAAGGCCGAGAGGAACAGCGCGAGGCCGTGGCGGCGCAGCTCCTCGTCGCCCTCCAGCCGGATGACCTCGTGGAGGACGTAGGCGTCGGGCCGGCCGATCTCGGACACTTCCTTCAGCAGCTCGTCGCGGCGCGCCTCGGGATCCGCCCGCTTGTCCTTGTCCCGCACCATCCGACAGCTCCGCTACGCAACACGATCGATCGGATAGGGCCGGTCAGGCCGAGAGCCGCGCCAGCAGGGCCTCGACGGCGCCGCGCGCCTCGGCGAGGGCGTCGGCGTCCCGACTTCGCACGACGATCCGGTTGCGGAAGCCCTCCGGCGTGATCGCCGGGTACGAGCCGATCGAGACGGCGGGCCGCGCCTTCGCGATCTCGCCGAGGCCGCCCGCGTAGGTGCCTTCCGGCAGGCCGGCCGCCTCGATCGTCTCGGACAGCATCGCGGCGCCGCCCGTCAGCGTGGGGGCGACCGAGTCCAGCATGGCCTGCATGATGCTGGGCACGCCGGCCATCACGTGGACGTTGCCGATGCGGAAGCCCGGTGCCTTCGAGACGGGATTGGCGATCAGGTCGGCGCCGAACGGGATCCGCGCCATGCGCAGGCGGGCCTCGTTGAGATCCTCGGGCTTGTGCCGCTCCAGCAGCATCGCCCGGGCGCGCTCGTCGACGTCGATGCCGACCCCGAAGGCCTCGGCCACGCAATCGGCGGTGATGTCGTCGTGGGTCGGGCCGATCCCGCCCGTGGTGAACAGGTAGGTGTAGCGGGTGCGCAGGGCGTTGACCGCCTCGACGATCATGGCGGCCTCGTCGGGCACGATCCGCACCTCGCGCAGGTCGATCCCGGCGGCGGTGAGGAAGTCGGCGATGGTGCCGATGTTCTTGTCCTTGGTGCGACCCGAGAGGATCTCATCGCCGATGACGAGGATCGCGGCGGTGACGGATTCGGAAGGCTGGCTCATGGAACTCTGGCGTCGGGCGGGTCCTGCAGGCAGATAGCGCGACCGCGGCTCCCGACTACGTGAACCCCGAGGACCCCATGCAGTTCGCCGCGCCGCTGGTGCCGGGACGGCTCGTGCAGCGCTACAAGCGCTTCCTCGCCGATATCGACACCGACGACGGCCGCGTCACCGTCCACTGCCCCAACCCCGGAGCCATGCTCGGGCTGAGCACGCCGGGCGCCCGCGTGCTGCTGTCGCGCTCGTCCAACCCGGCGCGCAAGCTGCCGCTCACCTGGGAGCTGGTGGAGGCCGACCTCCCCGGCGGGGCGCAGTGGGTCGGCATCAACACGATGCGGCCGAACGCGCTCGTCGCCGAGGCCTTCCGGGCCGGCGCGATCGCCGCGCTCCGCGGCCACGACGCGCTGAGGCCCGAGGTGCGCTACGCCGCGGCCAGCCGGGTCGATTTCCTCGCGAGCGGCGCGGGGGCCGGGCCCTGCCACGTCGAGGTCAAGAACTGCCACCTGATGCGGCGGCCGGGTCTGGCCGAGTTCCCGGACTGCACGGCGGCCCGCAGCGCCCGGCACATGCGGGACCTCGCCCAGGTCGTGGCCGAGGGTGGAAGCGCGCTGGTGGTCATCGTCGTGCAGATGCGGGCCGAGGCCTTCGACGTCGCCCGGGACATCGATCCCGCCTTCGACCGGGCGTTCCGGGAGGCGCGCGCGGCGGGCGTGGCGGTCCGCGCCTATCGCTGCGCCGTGGGGCCGGAGGGCGTCGCCATCGCCGCGGAGATCCCGGTGATCACGCCGCCCTGACGGCGTCGCGCTCGAACATCAGGTTCAGCCGCGAGCGCGCGATCTCGCGGTAGCCGTGGCCGGCCAGGTGCTGGAGCAGGTCGAGCTGCCACTGGCCGGTGCCGTTCTCGAGAAGCAGGATCCGCGGCAGCAGGGCGTCGGGCGCCTCGCGGAGGAACGGCTCCAGGATCAGGTCCTCGGCGCCCTCGACGTCGAGCTTGATGGCGTCGACCCGGGTCAGGCCCTCGCTGCGCAGCAGGTCGAGCAGCGTCACCGCCGGCACGGTGATCCGCGCGCCCTCGTTGGTGCCGACGATCCGCAGGCTCGACTCGCCGCGGTTGCGCGGGTCGATGAACAGGGTCAGCTCGCCGGCCTTGTCGGCCACCGCGCAGGCGACCGCCTTGACGGTGTGGAAGGGGTTCTGGGCGATGTTGTAGGTCAGGCGGTCGAACACGTCGGGCTGCGGCTCGACCGCGACGATCCGCGCGCCCGGGCCCGAGAAGGCGGCCACGCAGAGCGCGTAGGCGCCGACATTGGCGCCGATGTCGAGGAACACGCAGTCCCGCGGCAGGCGCTCCTGCAGCAGCGCCCGCTCCTCCGGGTCGAAGAACTGCGGGGTGAACAGCACCTTCTTCTCGCAGTTGTTGTTGTACGGGTGCAGCCGCATCCGCGCGCCGTAGCGGGTCACGTCGAGGGGCTTGCCCCCCAGGCGCGCGATGGCGATCCGGCGCAGGAACAGCGCGAGGCGCCGCCCGTACCACGACTCGGCCGGGATCCGGTTCGTGCGGCGGGTGATCGCCGCCACGAGACCGGACGGTTCATAGGTGCCGTAGGGCTGCGTGTCCGTCATGACCGGGGCGGTTTGCCAGCCGGCGCCGCCGCCCGCAAGCGGATCGATCCGCGTTGCTCCGGCGCGCCCGGGTGGTCTAAGCCGTGGCCGAGCTTGATGAACACAGGTTGCGCGGCATGGAGACCTTCAATTCCGACGGCGTGCGGATCGCCTATATCGACGTCCCGCCGGCGGACGGTCCGGGCAAGCCGATCCTGCTGATCCACGGTTTCGCGTCGAACCACGCGGTCAACTGGGTCAACACCCAGTGGGTGAAGGCCCTGACCCAGGCCGGCTACCGGGCGATCGCGCTGGACAATCGCGGCCACGGCGAGAGCGAGAAGCTCTACGACCCGGCCGCCTACAGCTCCGAGGCGATGGCCGGCGACGCGATCCGGCTCCTCGACCATCTCGGCATCGCGCGGGCCCATATCATGGGCTACTCGATGGGCGGGCGGATCACCGCCCACATCGCGCTGGACCACGCGGACCGGGTGCGCTCGGCCCTGATCGGCGGCCTCGGGATGCACCTGATCGAGGGCAAGGGCCTGCCGTCCGGCATCGCCGAGGCGCTGGAGGCGCCGGCCGGGACGCCCGCGCCCAACCCCACGGCGGCGGCCTTCCGGATGTTCGCCGAGCAGACCCGGAGCGACCTGCGGGCGCTGGCCGCCTGCATGCGCGGCTCCCGTCAGACGCTGAGCCGTGCGGAGCTCGCGCAGATCGAGGTGCCGGTCCTGGTCTCGGTCGGGACCCTCGACACGGTCGCGGGCTCGGGCCCCGGTCTCGCCGCCCTGATCCCGGACGCCCGGGCCCTCGAGATCGAGGGCAAGGACCACTCCACGGCGGTCGGCGCCAAGCCGCACCGGGACGGCGTGCTGGCCTTCCTGGCCGCGCAGCCCTAGCCCTCAGCTCTTCAGCCGGTAGCCCGTGCGGAAGATGTAGGTCACGAGGCCGAGGCAGATCACCAGGAACAGCGCGGTCATGCCCAGGCTGATCGCGATGTTCACGTCGGCCTTGCCGAAGAACGCCCAGCGGAAGCCGCTGATCAGGTACACGACCGGGTTCAGCAGGCTCACGGCGTGCCAGAACGGCGGCAGCATGCCGATCGCGTAGAAGCTGCCGCCCAGGAAGGTGAGCGGGGTCACCACGAGGAGCGGGACCAGCTGCAGCTTCTCGAACCCGTCCGCCCACAGCCCGATGACGAAGCCGAACAGGCTGAACGTCACCGCGGTGAGCAGCAGGAAGGCGATCATCCAGAGCGGATGGTCGATCCGCAGCGGCACGAACAGGGCCGAGGTCGCCAGGATGATCAGCCCGATCAGGATCGACTTGGAGGCCGCCGCGCCGACGAAGCCCAGCACCACCTCCAGCGGCGAGATCGGCGCCGACAGGATCTCGTAGATCGTGCCGGCGAAGCGCGGGAAGTAGATGCCGAACGAGGCGTTCGAGATGCTCTGCGTCAGCAGCGAGAGCATGATCAGGCCGGGCACGATGAACAGCCCGTAGGGCACGTCGTCGACCGCCGAGACCCGGGAGCCGATCGCCGCGCCGAAGACCACGAAGTACAGGGTCGTCGAGATGACCGGGGCCAGGATGCTCTGCCCGGCGGTGCGCCAGAAGCGGGCCATCTCGAACAGGTAGATGGCCCGGACCGCAGGCCAGTTCATGCTGAACGCCGCGCTCATGCCTGTGCCCTCTCCTCGCGCACGAGGCCCACGAAGATGTCCTCCAGGGAGCTCTGCTCGGTGTGGAGGTCCTTGAAGCGGATGCCCGCCGCCGCCAGACCGGTCAGGAGCCCGGTGATCCCGGTGCGCTCGGCGCGGGTGTCGTAGGTGTAGACCAGCTCGGTCCCCTCCCCGCCGAGGGCGAGGCCGTAATCGGCGAGTTCCGGCGGCACCGCGGCGATCGGCTGCTGGAGGTGCAGCGTCAGCTGCTTCCGGCCGAGCTTGCGCATCAGCGCGGCCTTCTCCTCCACCAGGATGATCTCGCCCCGGCGGATCACGCCGATGCGGTCGGCCATCTCCTCGGCCTCCTCGATGTAGTGGGTGGTGAGGATGACGGTGACGCCCTGCTGGCGCAGGTCGCGCACGAGACGCCACATGTCCTGCCGCAGCTCGACGTCGACGCCCGCGGTGGGCTCGTCGAGGAACAGCACCCGGGGCTCGTGCGACAGCGCCTTGGCGATGAGCACCCGCCGCTTCATGCCGCCCGACAGGGTCATCAGCCGGCTGTCGCGCTTGTCCCAGAGGGAGAGCGCCCGGAGGATCCGCTCGATATGCCCGGGATCCGGCCGCAGCCCGAACAGGCCGCGGGAGAAGCTCACGGTGTTCAGCACCGTCTCGAACGCGTCGGTGGTGAGTTCCTGCGGGACCAGACCGATCGCGCGGCGCGCGGCGCGGTAATCCGCCGCGATATCGTGGCCGTCGACCAGAACGGTCCCCGAACTCGCGGTGACGATGCCGCAGACGATGTTGATGAGTGTCGACTTCCCCGCCCCGTTCGGTCCGAGCAGGGCGAAGATCTCGCCGCGCTCGATGGCGAGGTCGATGTCGCGCAGGGCGGTGAAGCCGGACGTGTAGGTCTTCGAGAGTTTCGAGATGGAGATGATCGGCATCAGGGCCTAGCGCGAGCGGGGCATGCACGGGGCCGGCAGCCAGGGTTCCGGCACCGGACACGCGGTGGGCCGGCCGAGCGAGACGCCTCCGGCGGCGGCCGCCCTATAGCACGGTGCCCGTGCGGCGCTGACCGAACCCGTGTGCGCCACCGCACCGCGAGGACGCCCGCGGCTCAGGTCCGGCTGTAGCGCTCCGCCAGAGCCAGGCATTCCCTTCGCAGATCCGGATCGTCGATGCGCGAGAAGGCGGTCAGCAGGGCAGCGCATTCCGCGGCGCTCGGGCCGCGGGCCGCCGAAGTCCCCGTCGGTCTGCGGAAGATCGAGACCGGGATGCTCAGCGCGTCGGCGATCTGGCGAAGCAGCACGTCCCGCTCGTGAGCAGATTTCGCCCTGCCGTCGAGATCGAAGCCGCCCGCGTCCGTCATGATCTCTTCGAAACCAGTTCTTCAGCCGAGCTCGGATGCACGGGATGCCCAACAGACGCCGTTCGTGCGGCGCGCGGCACGACCATCCACACTTTCCCGGCGGGTGCAACCTACCGTTATGGTTTCATCGCGGTGACGCCGTCCCACGCTGAACCCTCGGGCCGCCCCCTTGAAGTGAGATGTTGTGCCGATCGACTGCAATCGGCGACGTCGGTACGGCCTCCGTGCCGGTTTTCCTCGTAGGAATACAATTGCCGGTGGCAGGGTTCCGGCTCTAGCCCGCTCGCCGAAGCGTGATCAGCGCGGCGAGCCCGACGAGGGTCGCGGCGCCGAGGATCCGGCGCCAGGGATTCACGCCGCGCAGGAGTTCGTCGGCCGCCCACCAGGCCAGCGCGAGGTCGGCTCCGATGGACAGCCAGGCGGCCGGCAACCATAGGGAGAGCGGCCCGCTGTCCTGGGCCAGCCACGCCGCGAGGCTGAGGCCCGCGAACAGCCAGAGCGGCAGGTTCGGCCACTGCGCGACGGTGATCGCGCCAGTGGTCCGGTCGCGAAACATCCAGTCGACGGCTCGATGGACGGTTGTGCGCGGACGTGGAGACATGCCTCGAACCTTCGTGCGCTCCGGCCGGCCCCTGACGTGCCGCTTCGCCGGGTCGGAATGGGCCGACGGCCCCGGACGGGGCCTTAACACATCGGTAACGTTAGCAAAGGGAAACCGTCGGTAAATCCCTAACGGATCCTGAAAGGACTCGCGAAAGATTCGTTAATCTGGTGATCATCGATCATCGGAACGGCGGCTAACCCGCCGAACATCGAGGATCGATCATGAGCGCCCGTCTCGAAGACCTGAAGTTCATGCTGACGCTCAGCGCCGTGGTCCTGTTCGGCAGCGGCCTCGACATCATCCTGCGCTGATCGCGTCGGCCAGCCCGGCCCGCGGGGCCGCGCCGCCGGGCATGAAGGCGCGTCCGAGCGCCGCGCGGGCAGCCGACGGCTTGGCCGCCGAAGCGTCGCCGCGGGTGGCCGTGTACGGAACGGCGATCGCGCGCGCGGCGGCGTCCGCGGGTCGGCGCGTCCCGGCGAGGTCGAATGTCGGGATCTGTCCGGAGCGAAGGAAGCTCCGCAACTCCGCGACCCGCGCCCGGCGCTCCGTCCGCATCCTGAGCAGGGCGATCGCGAGGCCGACCAGCCCGGCTGCCTCCAGAAACGCCGCGACCACGTAGCCCGCCGCCATCCGCGTCCACCAACCGTATCGAGGGATCGGCCGCTCTCGCGGCGGCCGCCCCCGCTCTGCGGGGTCATGGTTAGCGGGATCTTAACGGCTACGTAGATCGCCGCAGATCGCGCGGTGATCGGCGCTCGACCCCCGCATCGCGCATGCGGCGCGAGTCTTTCCCACGCAACGACCATCGGGCGCCGCGCCGAGAAGAGCGCCGCGCCCGGGACAGGCTTCGGGAGATCGTGAGGCTGCGCCGGGTCGCTACCACATGTCGAGGGCGACGCGGGCCTCGTCCGACATGCGGCTCTGATCCCACGGCGGATCGAACACCATCGTCACCGCGCAGGACTGCACCCCCGGCACCGCCGACACGGCGTTCTCGACCCAGCCCGGCATCTCGCCCGCCACCGGGCAGCCGGGCGCGGTGAGAGTCATGTCGATCGCGACGTTCCGATCGTCGCCGATGTCGACCTTGTAGATCAGGCCGAGCTCGTAGATGTCGGCCGGGATCTCGGGATCGTAGACCGTCTTCAGCGCCGCGACGATGTCGTCGGTCAGGCGATCGAGCTCCGCCTGCGGGATCGTCGAGTCGCCGGCGACGTCGGGGGCGTTCTTGCCGCCCGTGATGGTGGCGTCGGTGCTCATCGCTTCACTCTCCCCGGGCCCGCGCGGGCGGGACCAGCCTCATCCCAGTATCAGGTGAACAGCATTTCTGCTCTGCCGAGCGCCTCGGCAAGGGCATCGATCTCGGCGGTCGTGTTGTAAAGCCCGAACGAGGCGCGGCAGGTCGAGGTGACGCCGAAGCGGTTGAGCAGCGGCATCGCGCAGTGGGTCCCGGCCCGAACCGCCACGCCCTGCCGGTCGATCACCGTGGCGATGTCGTGGGCATGCGCGCCCTTCATCTCGAAGGCGATCACGCCGCCCTTGCCCGGCGCGGTGCCGATCAGGCGCAGGGCATTCATCGCGCCGAGGCGCTCCTGTGCGTAGGCCGTGAGCTTCGCCTCGTGGGCTGCGATCGCGTCGCGCCCGAGATTCATCATGTACTCGAGCGCGGCGCCGAGACCGATGGCCTCGACGATGGCCGGGGTGCCGGCCTCGAACCGGTGGGGCGGATCGTTGTAGGTGATCGCGTCCTCGCTCACCGTCCGGATCATCTCGCCGCCGCCCTGGTAGGGCGGCAGGCGCTCCAGCCATTCCTTCTTGCCGTAGAGCACGCCGATCCCTGTGGGCCCGTAGACCTTGTGGCCGGTGAAGACGAAGAAGTCGCAATCGAGCGCCCGGACGTCGACGGGCTGGTGCACCGCGCTCTGCGCACCGTCGAGCAGGACCGGCACGCCGTGGGCGTGGGCGATCCGGACGATCTCGGCGGCGGGCGTCACCGTGCCGAGCACGTTCGACATGTGGGTGATCGCCACCATCTTGGTCCGCGGCGAGAACAGCTTCTCGTAGTCCTCGACCAGGAAATTGCCCTGGTCGTCCACCGGCGCCCACTTGATCACGGCGCCGCGGCGCTCGCGCAGGAAGTGCCACGGCACGATGTTGGAGTGGTGCTCCATGATCGAGAGGATGATCTCGTCCCCCTCCCCGATCAGGCCGGCCCAGCCCATCGACGAGGCGACGAGGTTGTAGGCCTCGGTGGCGTTGCGGGTGAAGATGATCTCGTCCGTCGAGGCGGCGTTGAGGAACTGGCGCGTGGTCTCGCGGGCGCCCTCGAAGCCTTCAGTCGCGGCGTTCGCCATGTAGTGCAGGCCGCGGTGGACGTTCGCGTAGCCGGTCTCCATGCACGAGACCATCGCGTCGATCACCTGCCGGGGCTTCTGTGCCGAGGCGGCGTTGTCGAGGTAGACGAGCGGCTTGCCGTAGACCTGCTGGCCGAGGATCGGGAAATCCTTGCGGATCGCCGCGACGTCGTAGGTGGGGGTGAGGACGGGTGCGTTCATCGCTTCTCACTCACGGGACGCCCTCCTTGCGGAAGGACGGAGTCCCCTCCCCCTGGCGGGGAGGGGCTAGGGGTGGGGGTGGTGCAGGATCGAGCGTTCCGGTGCCGACTGCACCACCCCCACCTCCGGCTCCTCCCCGCAAGGGGGAGGAGGGTGCGTCGCGCTAGCCGCGCGCCTTCAGCCACGCCTCGATCTCGCAAATCAACGCATCGCGGGCGCCCTCGTGCGTGACCGTTTCCACGGCTTCGCCCACGAAGGCCTGGACGAGCAGGCTCTCGGCGGTCGCGCGCGGCAGGCCGCGGGCCATCAGGTAGAACAGCAGGTCCTCGTCCGGCGCGCCGCAGGTGGCCCCGTGGCCGCAGGCGACGTCGTCGGCGAAGATCTCCAACTCCGGCTTGTTCATCATCTGCCCCTCGTCGGTGAGGAGGAGGCAGTCGGACTTCATCTTGCCGTCCGTCTGCTGGGCGGCCTGACGGACGATGATCTTGCCCTGGAACACGCCGGTGGCGTCGCCGTCGATGATCCACTTGAACTGCTCGCGGCCGACGCCGCCGACAGCGGCGTGATCGGCGAGCAGCGTCGAGTCGGCGAGCTGGCCTTTGCGCAGCATGGCGGCGCCGTTGACGACGACGTTCGTGTCCTCGCCCGCGACGTGGACGAAGATCTGGTGACGCGACAGCACCGCTCCGGTCACGAGGTTGACGGTCTCGACCTGACCCTCGGCCTCGACCTTCAGCGACAGCGTCGAGAGCGCGATGGCGGCGTCGCCCTGCTTGTTCAGGCGGGTGTGCCGGAAGGCGGCCTTGGGGCCGACCACCACGTCGAGGGCGTCGTTCGGCTGGCAGGTGAGCCCGTCCGGACCCTCGTGGCTCTCCAGCAGGCCGAATTCTGCGCCCTCGCCGATCTGGACGAGCACGCGGGTGGCCGTCGAGAACGGCGTGGCGCCGGCGCCGACGAAGCGCAGGTGCAGCGGCCGCGCCGGCTTCGCGCCGGGCGCCACCGTGATCAGCGCGCCGTCCGCCAGGAAGGCGGTGTTGAGCTGGTAGACCGGGTTCTCCCGGGCCTGCGCCACGGGGGCGAGCTGCTTCAGGTCGACATGCGCCTTCGTCAGCGCCTCGGACATCGGGACGACCGTGACGCCCTCGGGGATCCGGTCGAGATCCGACAGCTCGCGGACGAGATGGCCGTTCACGAAGGTCAGGCGCGCGGCCTCGATGCCGGAGAAGCCCTTGGCCCCTGCGACGGCCGCCCGGGCGGCGTCGAGGCTCGGCGCCTCGGCCGGGGGCGCGGCCTCGGTGATGGCGGCGCGCAGGTCCGTGTACTTGAAGGCCTCGACCCGCCGGCTCGGCAGGCCGGTCGCCTCGAAGAAGCGGAAGGCCTCCTCGCGAGCGATCGCCTTCTCGCTGGCGAAGCTCTGGCGGGCCGACTCGAACAGCTTCGACAGGCCGGCCTCGGCGGGGGAGCGGAGGTTCGTGACGTCGGCCATGGCTCAGGCCGCCTCCCCGGTACGGTACTCGGCGTAGCCCGAGGCCTCGAGCTCCAGGGCGAGCTCCTTCCCGCCGGTCTTCACGATCTGACCCTTCGACATGACGTGCACGGTGTCGGGCACGATGTGGTTGAGCAGGCGCTGGTAGTGGGTGATCACCAAGAACGAGCGGCCCTGGTCCCGCAGCGCGTTCACGCCCTCGGAGACGATGCGCAGCGCGTCGATGTCGAGGCCGGAATCGGTCTCGTCGAGCACGCAGAACTTCGGCTGCAGCAGCGCCATCTGGAGGATCTCCATGCGCTTCTTCTCGCCGCCGGAGAAGCCGACATTGAGCGCGCGCTTGAGCATCTCCTTGTTGATCTCGAGCTTGTCCGCCGCGCCGTTCACCGCCCGGATGAAGTCCGGAGTCGAGAGCTCGGCCTCGCCGCGCGCCTTGCGCTGCGCGTTCAGGCAGGCCTTGAGGAAGGTCATGGTGCCGACGCCGGGGATCTCCAGCGGGTACTGGAAGGCCAGGAAGATGCCGGCCGCGGCGCGCTCGTCGGCGGCCATCTCGAGCACGTTCTGCCCGTCGAGCAGGATCTCGCCGTCGAGGACCTCGTAGTCCTCCTTGCCGGCGATGACGTAGGAGAGCGTCGACTTGCCCGAGCCGTTCGGGCCCATGATCGCCGCGACCTCGCCGTCGTTCACGGTCAGGTTGAGGCCGTTCAGGATGCGGTTGTCCTCGATCTGCACGACGAGGTTCTTGATTTCCAGCATGTCAGTCCAAGTCCTTCAAAACCATTCGTCCCGCATCGCCCGCAGGAAGGCGGCGCTCCCGGCCGGGTAGCCGGAGAGGTCGCCGATCACCGCGTCGATGCCGCACCGGGGACAGAGGGCGGTGCCGTCATCGGCGATCCAGCCCACGATCTCGTCCGGCGCGAAAACCGCGAGGCAGAAGAAGCATCCGCACAGGACGCTGCTCCTGACCTCGTCGGCGTGCCGCGCGCTGTGCCGATGGGCCGCGCGCAGCACGCCGTCGTCGTAGCCGCCCAGGCGGTCAGCCCACCGAGCCTTCCAGGCTGATCGAGATCAGCTTCTGGGCCTCGACGGCGAACTCCATGGGCAGCTGCTGCAGCACGTCCCGGACGAAGCCGTTGACGATGAGCGCGGTCGCCTCCTCCTCGGAGAGGCCGCGCTGCTGGCAGTAGAACTTCTGCTCCTCGGAGATCTTCGAGGTGGTCGCCTCGTGCTCGAAGACGGCCGAGGCGTTCTTCGACTCGATGTACGGCACGGTGTGCGCGCCGCACTGGTCGCCGATCAGCAGGGAGTCGCAGTTCGTGAAGTTGCGCGCGCCCTTCGCCTTCCGGTGCGCCGAGACGAGGCCCCGATAGGTGTTCTGCGACCGGCCGGCCGAGATGCCCTTCGAGATGATCCGGCTCGTCGTGTTCTTGCCGAGATGGATCATCTTGGTGCCGGAATCGACCTGCTGCATGCCGTTCGACACCGCGATCGAGTAGAACTCGCCGCGGGAATCGTCGCCGCGCAGGATGCAGGACGGGTACTTCCAGGTGATCGCCGAGCCGGTCTCGACCTGCGTCCACGAGATCTTCGAGCGGGCGCCGCGGCAATCGCCGCGCTTCGTCACGAAGTTGTAGATGCCGCCCTTGCCCTCGTTGTCGCCCGGGTACCAGTTCTGAACGGTCGAGTACTTGATCTCGGCGTCATCCAGGGCGACCAGCTCGACCACGGCGGCGTGCAGCTGGTTGTCGTCGCGCTTCGGGGCGGTGCAGCCCTCCAGATACGAGACGTAGGACCCCTTGTCGGCGATGATCAGCGTGCGCTCGAACTGGCCGGTGTCGCGCTCGTTGATGCGGAAATAGGTCGACAGCTCCATCGGGCAGCGGACGCCCGGCGGGATGTAGACGAACGACCCGTCGGAGAAGACGGCCGAGTTCAGCGTCGCGAAGAAGTTGTCGGTCGCCGGCACGACCGAGCCGAGGTACTTCTGCACCAGCTCGGGATATTCCTGCACGGCCTCGGAGATCGGCATGAAGATCACGCCGGCCTTCGACAGTTCCTTCTTGAAGGTGGTGGCCACCGAGACCGAGTCGAACACGGCGTCGACCGCGACGCGGCGCTCGGGGGCGATACCCTCCAGCACCTCGACCTCGCGCAGCGGGATGCCGAGCTTCTCGTAGGTCTTCAGGATCTCGGGATCGATCTCGTCGAGCGACATCGCCGCCGGGCGCTTGGGCGCCGCGTAGTAATAGATGTCGTTGTAGTCGACCTTGTCGTAGGCGACGCGGGCCCACTCCGGCTCCTTCATGGTCAGCCAGCGCCGATAGGCGTCGAGGCGCCACTCCAGCAGCCACGCGGGCTCGTTCTTCTTGGCCGAGATGAAGCGGACGACGTCCTCGGAGATGCCCTTCTCGGACTTCTCCATCTCGATCGTGGTCTCGAACCCGTACTTGTACTGGTCGAGGTCGATCGAGCGGACCCGGTCGATGGTTTCCTGCACAGCAGGCATCAGCGTCTCCTAGGCATCTCCGGCGTCAAGGGCCGGGAAGCGTCTGTCGGAAAGCGGGGGTGCGGCGCTCAGGCCGCCTGGCCTCGCCGTCTATATAGGGTCTCCACGACCCGTTCGAAGGCGTCGAGGAAGCATGCCACCTCCTCGTCCACCGTGTTCCAGCCGAGGCTGACCCGCAGCGCCCCCCCGGCGAGCGCGGGAGCGACACCCATCGCGGCGAGGGTCGCCGAGCGCGCGACCTTGCCCGAGGAGCAGGCCGAGCCCGACGACACCGCCACGCCGGCGAGGTCGAGGGCGATCAGGGCCGAGGGCGCGTCAAGGCCCGGGACCGAGAAGCTCAGGGTGTTGGGAAGGCGCGGCGCCCCGGCGGCGAACACCACCGCGTCGGGCGCCATGGCCCGCACGCCGGCCTCGATCCGGTCGCGCAGCCCAGCCAGACGCGCGGCCTCGCCGTCGAGTGCCTCGCGGGCGATCCGGGCGGCCTCGCCCATGCCGACGATCGCCGGCAGGCACTCGGTGCCGCAGCGCTGCCGCCGCTCCTGGCCGCCGCCGCGGAGGAAGGCGGTCTCCAGGGTGACGCCCTCGGCCAGCACGAGCGCGCCGACGCCCTTGGCCGCGGCGAACTTGTGGCCCGACAGCGTCAGCGCGTCGAGGCCGAGCGCCGCCATGTCGAGGGGGATCTTGCCGGCGGCCTGGACCGCGTCGCTGTGGACCAGGGTCCGGCCATGTGCCCGCGCCAGGCCGACGATCTCGGCCAGGGGCTGCACCGCGCCCGTCTCGTTGTTGGCGGCATGGACCGAGAGGAGCAGGGTCTCACCGTGGAGGGCGGCGAGGCGCGCCTCCAGGGCGGCGAGATCGACCACGCCGTCGGCCGTCACGGGCACTTCCTCGACGGACGCGTCCGGGAACCGGTGACCGGCCGCGACGCAGGGATGCTCCGTGGCGGAGTGGAGGAGCCGCGTCGGTGCCGCCGCGCCGCGGCGGCGGAGGGATCCCGACAGGACGGCGTTGGCCGCCTCGGTCCCGCCGCTGGTGAAGACAACCTGCGCGGGCCGGGCGTTCACGAGAGCCGCCACCTGGGTGCGGGCCGCTTCCAGGGCAGCCCGGGCCGCCCTGCCCTCCGCGTGGATCGAGGACGGGTTCCCCGGGAGCGTGAGCGCGCGCGCGACAGCGTCCGCGACGGCCGGGCGGACCGGGGCGGTGGCGTTGTAGTCGAGATAGGCGCGTGCCCGGCTCATCCGCGTTCCGTTAAGCCCTCTGCTGCGACGCGTCACAATTCCTTGCCCGCGCGCCGGCTCGCCGTGCTAAGGCGCGCCGAGAAAATGAGATCCCGCCGACCCGGCACGGTCGGCGTGGCAGCCAACGCGGTGCTTCGAACGGCTTGATTAGAATAGTTCTAATCGCCTAGAACTGTTCTAAGACTGCTTTTATGGGGCGCGCGCGACGAGTCAAGGCTGCTGCGCCGCCGCGCCGATCGCCCGGCGGGCGATCTCCGGAGCGAGAGACGAGCGATGCCCGAAGTGATCTTCACCGGCCCGGCCGGCCGCCTGGAAGGCCGTTACCAAGCCCCCAAGAAGCGCGGCGCGCCGATCGCCATCATCCTGCACCCGCACCCCCAGTTCGGGGGCACGATGAACAATCAGATTGTGTACAACCTTTTCTACACCTTCGCCAACCGCGGCTTCGCGGCCCTGCGCTTCAACTTCCGCGGGGTCGGGCGCAGCCAGGGGGCGTTCGACCACGGGTCGGGCGAGCTGTCGGACGCCGCGGCCGCCCTCGACTGGGTGCAGTCGGTCAACCCCGAGGCGAAGTCCTGCTGGATCGCGGGCGTGTCTTTCGGCTCGTGGATCGGCATGCAACTCCTGATGCGCCGCCCCGAGATCGAGGGTTTCATCTCGATCGCCGCGATGGCGAACCGCTACGACTTCACCTTCCTGGCCCCCTGCCCGTCTTCCGGCCTGTTCGTGCACGGCTCCGAGGATCGGGTAGCGCCCGCCCGCGAGGTCATGCCGGTGATCGAGAAGGTGAAGACCCAGAAGGGCGTCATCATCGAGCACCAGATGGTCGACGGCGCGAACCATTTCTTCGACGGCAAGGTCGAGGAACTGACCCAGACGGTCGACACCTACCTCGACAAGCGCCTCGGCAAGCGCGAGGAGGCCGCCTGACGGATCCGGCCCCGCGCCTTGACGGGGGGAGCCCCGGAGGAATAGGGCGCGGGTTTCGGAATTGAGACGCACCTTCGCAGGTCTGATGTCAGATAGCCCGTCCGACCAACCCGTCGTTCTCCTGGTGGAAGATGATGGCCTCCTGCTGATGGAGGCCTCGGATACCCTTGCGGATGCGGGCTTCACCGTCGTCGAGGCGTCGCACGCCGACAAGGCGCTGAAGGTCCTGGAGAACCGCGACGACGTCGGCGTCCTGATGACCGACGTCGACATGCCGCAGGGGTCGATGGACGGCTTCGCCCTGGCCCGCCTCGTCGCGCATCGCTGGCCGTCGATACCCGTGCTGGTGGTGTCGGGCATGGGCACGCCCGGCCCCAACGACATGCCGGAGGGCGCCCGGTTCATCCCGAAGCCCTACGAGCCGACCACCCTGGTCCGGACCCTGCAGGCCTTCATCCGCCGCGCGGCTTGACGCACGGATCCGCTCGGGCTGACTCCCGGTCCGGGCCCCGAACACCCGACCGAGAGTTATGACGGACCAGAACCGACCGCACCGCTTCGCGACCCGTGCCATCCACGCCGGCGCGGCGCCGGATCCCGCCACGGGCGCGCGGGTCCAGCCGATCTACTTCACCAACGGCTTCGTCTTCGACTCGACCGAGCAGGCCGCCGACATCTTCGCCGGTCGCCGGACCGGCTTCTCGTACTCGCGCGGATCCAACCCGACGGTCGCCGCGCTGGAGCGCCGGATCGCCGACCTGGAGGGCGCGAGGGCCGGGGTGGCGGTGTCCTCCGGACAGTCGGCCATGCAGCTGATTCTCATGACGCTGCTGAAGAGCGGCGACGCCTACGTCGCGTCCCCGCGCCTGTTCGGCGGGTCGCTGGGCCTGATGCGCCGGCTCGACGGGCGCTACGACCTGAAGCCGCGCTTCGCGCGCGGCTTGGCCCCGGAGGATTTTGAGGCGGCGATCACGCCGGACTGCCGGGCCATCTTCTGCGAATCGATCGTGAACCCCTGCGCGTCGGTGGTGGATCTCGACGGGATCGCCGCGGTGGCCCGCCGCCACAACCTGCCGCTCGTCGTCGACAACACCCTGGCCTCGCCGGCCCTGATCCGGCCGATCGAGCACGGCGCCGACATCGTCTGGCACTCCACCTCGAAGTTCCTGAGCGGCTCCGGCCAGACCATCGGCGGCGTGATCTGCGACGCCGGCCGCTTCGAGTGGGCGAAGGCCGGCGGCTACAACCTGATCACCGAGCCCTGGCCGGACTACGACGGGCTGGTGCTCACCGAGGCCTTCCCGGAGACTCCGTTCGCGGCGGCCTGCCGGTTCTTCGGCCTGCGCGACCTCGGGCCCGGCCTGTCGCCGATGAACGCGTTCCTGACGCTCACGGGGATCGAAACCCTGCCGCTGCGCATGGAGCGGCACTGCGCCAATGCCCGGGCGGTGGCGGCTTTCCTGAAGGATCACCCGGCGGTGGCGTGGGTGAGCTACCCGATGCTGCCGGGCCAGCCCGGCGAGGACCTCGCCCGCCGCTACGCCCCGGCCGGGCCGGGCTCGATCTTCACCTTCGCGCTGAAGGGCGGCGAGCCGGCGGCGCTGCAGTTCATCGCCGGGCTGGAGCTGATCTCGCATCTGGTCAACATCGGCGAGATCAAATCGCTGGCGATCCACCCGTCCTCGACCACGCACCGGCAGCTGCCGGAGCACGAGAAGGCCGCCGCTCAGGTGGGGCCGGAGACCGTGCGGCTGTCGATCGGGCTGGAGAACGAGGCCGACCTGATCGCCGATCTCCGGCAGGCGCTGGATCGCCTCTAGGCATCATCGCGAGCGCAGCGAAGCGACCCAGAGCCGAGCGATCTCGACTATCGTGGCGCCGCTGGATCGCTGCGCGCCGCTCGCGAGGACGGCCGCGACGGGCAGAGAAGGGTCGCGACCGGGATGGCCTCAGCGCCGCCGCTCCAGGATCGAGACGTAGTTGGCCACCGCCGCGCCGCCCATGTTGAAGATCCCGGCGAGCTCCGCCCCGGGCACCTGCATCTCGCCGGCCTCGCCCATGAGCTGGAGGCAGGCCATGACGTGCATGGATACGCCGGTAGCGCCGACGGGATGGCCCTTGGCCTTCAGCCCGCCGGACGGGTTGATCGGCAGCCGGCCGCCCTTCTCGGCGAGCCCCTCGCGCACCACGCGAAACCCCTCGCCCGGCGCGGCGAGGCCCATCGCCTCGTACTCGATCAGCTCGGCGATGGTGAAGCAGTCGTGGGTCTCCACGAAGGAGAGGTCCTCGTTGGCGATCCCGGCCTGGGCCCGCGCCTTCTCCCAGGCCAACCGCGCGCCCTTGAACTCCGCCGGGTCGCGGCGGGACAGGGGCAGGATGTCGTTGACGTGCGCCCGGGCGCGGAAGCCGATCGCCCGCTCCAGGCCCTCGGCAGTCTCGGCATCGGCCACCACCAGGGCCGCCGCCCCGTCCGAGATCAGCGAGCAATCCGTGCGCCGCAGGGGGGCGGCCACGTAGGGGTTCTTCTCCGAGACCCGGTTGCAGAAGTCGAAGCCGAGATCCTTGCGCAGCTGCGCGTAGGGGTTGCCGACGCCGTTGCGGTGGTTCTTGGCGGCGATGCGGGCCAGATCCTCGCTGCGGTCGCCGTAGCGCTGGAAGTAGCCCGCCGCGATCCGCCCGAACACGCCCGCGAAACCGCCCTCGATGTCGGCCTCCTCCTTGCGGTAGGAGGCGCCCAGCAGGATGTCGCCGGTCTCGGCGACGGTCTTGGCCGTCATCTTCTCGGCGCCGATCACCAGGGCCACGCGCCCGCGGCCGCTGTCGACGAAGTCGAGAGCCGCGTAGAGCGCCGCCGACCCGGTGGCGCAGGCGTTCTCCAGGTGGGTCGCCGGCGCGTGGGCGAGGCCCGGCCGGTTCACCGCCACCAGCGAGCCCTCGAAGCCCTGCTTCGAGAAGCCGGTGTTCATCGAGCCCACGTAGATGCCGTCGACCTGCGATTCCTCGACGCCGGCATGGGCCAGCGCCTCCCCCGAGACCCGGGCGATCAACCCCTCGACATCGGGCTCCTCGAGCTTGCCGAAGGGGGTGTGGGCCCAGCCCACGATGCAGGCGCGCGTCATCCGGTGACCTCCCGTGTGTGGCCCGGACGATGGGCCCGCCGCGGCCGGCGATCAAGACAGGGCGCGAGTTCTTCGACGCGGCGGACTCTTCCGGACGGGGGCCGCCCGGGCCCCGCTCAGCGCAGGTGGAAGGCGACCCACGCGACGCCGACGAGCACCAGCGCGGTCAGCAGCCCGCGGGCGAGCGCGCGGCGGCGTCTCACGGCGCGAACAGCTCCGGATGGCGCGCGCGGAGCGCCAGGACCAGGGTGAGCGTCTTCAGGTCGGTGAGCGCGGCGCTGTCGGCGCGGTCGGCGAGCTCGGCCAGCGGCATCTCGACCACCCGGATGTTCTCGTGCTCGCCCTCGACCCCGCCGCCCGCCTCGACGCGATCCGTCGGGCCGTACGGCGCGAGGTAGAGGTGGATCTTCTCGGTGGACAGACTGGCGCAGGAATAGGTCGCACCGACGAATTCGAGCGCCCGCAGGCGCAGGCCCACCTCCTCCAGCGCCTCCCGGCGGACATTCTCCTCCGGACTGCCGGCGTCGATCAGGCCGGCCGGGGCCTCCAGCTGGACCTGCTCGCCCGTCGCGAACAGCGGCGGCACGCGCAACTCGCGCACGAGCGTCGCGACCTTCCGCTCCGGATCGTAGGGCAGGATTCCGACCGAGTCGCCGTGATCCTCGATCGCGCGCTCGACGATTGTGCCGTCGGCGAGGCGCACCCGCGCGATCCCGAAGCGGCTCCAGCCCTCGTGGACGAAGCGGATAGTGAGGATCTCAGCTCTCATGCGCGCGCCCACCCTTCATCGCCCTACACGGAAGCGTGTCCCCGGGTTCCGGGAACGCCGACACATGCGGCCACGTTTGGTCGGACATGCGCATGGTCACGCTTCCGCGGGGCGCGCCGGTCAGGATCGATGCGGGCAGGATCGACGCAGGCAGGACCGATCGGCGGGATCCGGAAGCGTTCGCGGCGGGACGGTGCCGCGATCTGGGTCGTGCTCGCCGTCACCTACATGGTCTTCGCCGGCTCCCTGAGTGTGAACGAGGGGATGGCCGCGGTCGGCTGCGCCAGTATCGGCACGCTCTGGTGGTGGGGCGTCGGACGGCGCGGCGGGCTGCGCTTCCGCTTCGACCGTGAGGCGCTCCGCCCGCTCGGTCCGGCCATCCTCGCCGCGCCGCGCCGGACCGCCCGCGTCGGGCTGCACCTCCTGCGCGCGATCCTCGGGCGCACCGGCGGTGGCGCGAGCCGCGAGCGGAGCGCCGCCGCGATCGCCTGGGCCACGCCGGACGGTGAGACGGCGCCGGCCGCGCGGGCGGTCGGGCTGCTGGCGGCGTCGCTCGCGCCCGACAGCTACGTGCTCACCCTCGACCGCGCGCACGGAACCGTGGTCACGCACGGTCTGGAGGAGGCGCGATGAGCCTCTGGACGGTCGCCATCCTGGCGCTGCTGCCGCCGCTCGCCGTGGCCGCGGCGCTGGCGTGGCGCGGCCGGCCCGGCCAGCGCTTCGCAGCCTACCAGCTAGCCGGCAGCGTCACGGTCCTGATCCTGACGCTCATGGCCTTCGCCACCGACCAGGCGTCGATCACCGATCTCGCCCTCACCCTGGTCCTGCTGAACCTGCCCGGCACCATGCTGCTCGCGGTCTTCCTGGAGCGTTGGATATGAGCGTCGCGATCGGCTCGGTCCTTGCCCTCGCCGTGGCATGCGCGTGGCTCGCGGCCCTCGCCCTCTGGCGTCTCCCCCGGGCGCTCGACCGGATGCACGCTCTCGCGTTCCTGAACGTCGCGGCCGCGATCCTCGTCACGGTGGCGGCCTTCCTGGCCGACGGCGTCTCCGGGCGCTCGCTCAAGATCCTGGTGATGATGGTGGTGTTCCTCGCCTGGGCGGCGGTGCTGTCGCACGTCTCGGGCCGGGCCGTGCTGATGCGCGAGGGCCGCTCGGCATGACGGTCATCCTGCCGCTGCTCTTCCTCTTCACTGCGATCTCCGGCTCCGCCGTCGTCTTGGTCCGCGACCCCGCCCGGCAGGTCTTCGCCATCGCGGTCAACGGGCTCGTCCTGGCGATCCTGTTCGACGCCCTCCAGGCCCCCGACGTCGCGCTCTCGGAGCTGGCGGTGGGTTCGGCGGCGGTGCCGCTCCTCTTCCTCGTGGCCCTGATGGCCGTGCGGACCCAGCCGCCCGAGGAGAAATCGTGAGTCCGCGCGCCCGCGTCGCGCTCCTGGCCCTCGCGGGCCTCGTCCTCCTCCCCTGCGCGGCCGCGGTGATCGCCGGCCTGCCGCCCTTCGGATCGACGATCGCCCAGTACGGCGCGCGCATCAACGCGATCGTCCCGGAGGCCCGGCACGTCGCCAACATGGTGAGTGCCATCAACTTCGACCTGCGCGGCCTCGACACCCTCGGCGAGGAGTTCATGCTGCTCGCCGCCATCACCGGGACGGTGGTGCTCCTGCGCGGGCGGCGTGGCGAGGGCAACTCCGAGCGCGCCATGCGCAGGCCCGGCCGCGCCGTGATCCCGCGCTCCGAGGCCGTCGTGCTCGCCTGCCGGGTCGCCGGCCCGCTCACCGCGCTGTTCGGCCTCTACGTCGTGCTGCACGCGACCGTCACGCCGGGCGGCGGCTTCCAGGGCGGCGTCATCCTCGCCTCCGGGACCCTGCTGATCTACCTCGGCGAGGGCTATGCCGGCTGGCGCGACGCCATCCGCAGCCACTGGCTCGACGCCCTGGAGGGCGGCGGCGCGCTGCTCTTCGCCCTGTGCGGGCTCGCCCCGATGCTGACCGGCGCCGCCTTCATGCAGAACATCCTGCCGCTCGGCACCTTTCGCGACCTCTTCTCGGGCGGCCTGATGCTCATCGAGAATCTCGGCGTCGCCCTGGCGGTGACGGGCGGCTTCACGCAGCTCTTCCTGGAATTCATGGAGGAGACCCGCGAGGCCGACGCGCCCGACGAGCCGGGGGAGGAATCCGCGTGAGTGCGGTCACCAGTGTTCTGCCCTACGCGGTCGCCGCGTGGCTGTTCGGGATCGGCCTCTACGGCATCGCCACGAGCCGCAACTTCATCCACCTCGTGGGCTGCCTCGGCGTGTGCCAGTCGGCGACCTACGTGCTCCTGCTCGGCCTCGGCTATCGCTGGGGCAGCATCGCGCCGATCTTCTACGACCATCCGCCGGGAACACCCGCCGTGGACCCGGTCATGCAGGCGCTGGTGCTCACCGACATCGTGGTCGGCGCGACGCTCACCGCCCTCCTCCTCGTCCTGACCATCCAGGCCTACAAGCGCGGCGGCAGCCTGGACCCGGAGAAGCTCCGGCCGATGCGCGCGGGAGGCCGGTCCGGGCGCGACGCCGGAACCAGCCGCGCGCGCGACGCAGGGCGGAGCGCCCCGTGACCGTCATCCCGGCCGCCCTCCTGCCCCTGCCCGTCGCCATCCCGCTCGTGGTCTGCGCCGCGATGCTGGCCACCGCCCACGTCCTGCCCGGCCGCCTCCCCGACATCCTGGCGACGCTGGCGGCGCTCACCGTCGCGGTGCTGTGCGGCATCATCGCCAGCCACGCCGCCGACGGGCCGCTGGTCTACTGGTTCGGCGGCTGGGAGCCGCGCGACGGCGTCCATCTCGGCATCGGCTTCTCGGTGGACGAGGCCAGCGGCTGGGTCGCGGCCTTCATCGGTCTGCTCTACGCCCTGACCTTCGTGTTCGCCTGGGGCTTCTTCGACCGCACCCACGGCCACTTCCACATCCTGATGCTGCTGTTCCTGGCCGCCATGGTCGGGTTCTGCTTCACCCGCGACATGTTCAACCTGTTCGTGTGGTTCGAGGTGATGAGCGTCGCGGCCTTCGCGCTGACGGCCTACCACTTGGCGGAATCGTCGCTGGCGGGCGCCATCAACTTCACGGTTGTGAACAGCCTCGCGGGCTTCCTGATGCTCGGCGGCATCGGCCTGATCTACGCCCAGACCGGCACGCTCGACTTCGAGGGCATCGCGGCCGCGGTGGCGCGGGGCGGCCGGGATCCGGTCGTGGCCGGGGCGTTCTGCCTCGTGGCGGCCGCCCTGATGATCAAGGGCGCGATCGTGCCGTTCCAGTTCTGGCTCGCCGACGCCCACGCGGTGGCGCCGAGCCCGGTCTCGGTGATCTTCTCCGGGTCGATGGTCTCGCTCGGCCTGTTCGGCCTGGCCAAGGTCAGCGCCGTCGTCTTCGGCGGCTCCGATCAGGTTCAGCACGCCCTGCCGGGGCTGCTCATCGGCCTGGGCAGCTTCACCGCCCTCCTGGGCGGCTGGATGGCGCTGCTGCAGCGGCACCTCAAGCGGATGCTCGCCTTCTCGACCATCTCGCATGCCGGGATCATGCTCACCGGCCTCGGCGCCCTCTCGGTCGACGGGACCGGCGGGATGCTCGTCTACGTGGTGGGCCACGGGCTGGTGAAGGGCGCCCTGTTCATGATCGCCGGCATCCTGCTCGCCACCCAGGCCAGCATCGACGAGATCGCCCTGCGCGGCCTCGGGCGGGCGATCTGGCCGGCCGGAATCGCCATGGCCCTCGCCGGGCTGCTGCTCTGCGGCCTGCCCCTCGGCGTGCTCGACCAGGGCACGCGCCTCGTCCAGGGCGCGCTGGCGCAGCGGGGGCACGGGATCGCGCTGGCGGCCGGCGCCGTCGGCGCGGCGCTGACCGGGGCCGCGGTGCTGCGGGCCGCGGGCCGGATCTTCCTCGGGCTCGGGCCCGATCCCGGCGACGAGGCCGGCGCTCCGAGCGAGGATGAGCGCGAGAAGGCCAACCGGCCGCTCTGGCTGATGCTGGCGCCGTGCTGTCTCCTCCTCGCCCTCGAGCTCGGGCTGCCGGCGGGCCTGATCGAGCACGCCCTCCCGCGGGCGGCGGCGGCCTTCATGCACCGGCCGGCCGCGCACGCGCTGGCGGAGGGACCGGGCTGGCTCCCCTGGGGCTCGGTCGCGGCCGCCCTGGCCGGTGCGGGCTACGGCCTGTTCCGGAGGCACCTGCCGGCGCTGGTGGTCCGGCCGGTCAGCGCCTCGCAATCGGCGCCGACCCGCGCGCTGGAGGTGCTCCACAGTGGTCTGATCGGCGATTACGGCGCTTGGCTCGCGGTCGGCGTGGCGGCGATCGCGGCCGTGCTGGCCATGGCATGAGGGTGCCGCGCGACCTCGAAATGGGGCTCCGCGACCTCGTACCGGCACGGTCCGTCGGACGGAGGTCCGGCCGCGCCGAGGCTCTCCGCAGGAGGATCGCGTCGTCGAGGGCAGCGGTGCCGCAGAGAGATGCGCATCCCCGACCCCCTCATTGCGGACACGGGGGTATGAACGTCGCTGTTTGACGGCGCCGCTCGCCGGTCTGGAAAGAGCCGCGCTGCGAGGGGGGAAACCGGCATCTGCCGACCAAGTGGACCGGATCGCGACGCAGCGCCGTCTATCCGCTGACTCCGTGCTGGCCGGATCGGCCATGCGCCTCACGGATCGGGCGCTGCCGCCGTACAGCGCTCCGCCGGAAGCGACAGGATCGTGGCGGCCGATGACGATCGATCCGGGTTCGGGTTGCGCGTGATCGAGGACGCCTCGCGCGTGTGGGGCGTCCAGATCCGGAACGCGCTCGGGCGATCGAAGCGGGAACCGCTGGGCAAGGTCGGGCTGCGGCCGCTGACCGGCCGGCGCCGCGACGACGTCGCCGACGTGACTCGGTCGGCACTGAACCGCGCCGGCGCGGTGCTTCCGCGACCGGACGCGCGGTGCCTGTCCTGTGCCTCATCTCGAACAGGGGATCGGCGGGATGATCTCGGGCGACGTGCGCTATCAGACTGTCTGCGGCGACAGGCGCGATAGTCTCGGCGCGAGACAGAGAGTTGAGCGCCCTGACATGCCCCATGAGAGACGTGCCCGCCCGCGTATCGAGACGGATCTGACCGGACGCATCGTGCCGAATTTCGGCCGTGCGGTGGGCTGCAGGGTCCTGGATCGATCGCCGGGCGGAGCGCAGCTTCGCGTGAACAGCGTCTTCGGTCTTCCCGAGACGTTCATGCTGGAGATCCCGCAGACCGCGGAGCGCATCAACGCGCGCGTCGTCTGGCGCTCGGCAGGCAATCTCGGCGTGGTGCTCAGCGCGAACGGGGGCGGCGATCCTGGACAGGCGTAAGGCCGCCACGAAGGTCGCGGTCTTCCAATGGCCGCGCATCGCGGGCGACCGCAGCCGCTCGCCGCGCGGTGAACGCCCGGGCCATGTTGAACCACGCCTCGCTGAGCCCTCACGTCCGATCGCTTCTGCTCGGCGACGCGCGCTGTCCTATTTGAACGTGCGATCGCGCGCGTCGAGAAAGCTTTTCAGCTGCCCAGCCCGACCGCCCGATCGTGCTCGGCCCGCAGCCAGACGCCGATCTCGTCCCAGGATCTGTCGCCCCTCGCGTCGACCGGGCCCCGCAGGAACGCCTCGTGCGGATCGATCTCCGCGTGCGGAGAGGCTGGAGATAATCCGGGCGCCGTACCGGTTCGCCGCGGTCAACGCGGTGTTGGTCGGTGCCATCTGGAGCCGCGCGGGCCCAGGCCTTCGCGAATACCCTCGACGGTCGAGCGGCCGGCTCATCCACAAGCCTCAGGCAGCGGGCCGTATGGAACCGCTGACAATGGGTTAATTTAACCTGAATGGGAAATGCGTAGGGCCGTCAGTATGAGCTTTACTGTTGTGAAGGGCAGCGACGACCACACGCTCGAGGATGCGGTCCGTCGGGGGGTCGCCGACGGGTTGGCCCGGTTGCTGGGCGTACCCAGGCATCCTGACCGCGTCCAAGCACTGCTCGACGCGGGCGCACGGACCCAGAGCGACGGCTCTGTGCCACCTGCCCGAGACCCGGCGGGATCGAATCAGAACGCCTGATGGGCCGACGCCTGCGCTCGAAGACAGCGGCGTCAGAGAGCGCAACGCCTCTCGGTCGCGCCCTGCAGCCAGCCCGATCGCGGCCGATCTGCATCACAGGCGTGGTCCTGGGCGCCATGGCGAGAGCCTACGCACCGCGAGCCCGCACCGTCGGCCGCTCCGCATCGGCCGAGTAGGTTCGAGCCGTGCCCTTCTGCGCACGCTTCGCGGCATAGAGTGCCGCATCAGCGTGGCGCAGAAGCAGGTCCCGATCTTGTCTGGCTTCTCGGGACCACGCGAGGCCAACCGTGCCTGTCACGCGCGTGATCTGCTCCTGCGCGGATACGACGATCTCGAGGTCGTGCAAGAGGCACTTCACCATCGCCTTCAGGCGCTCACCATCGCACGCGGCCGGTGCCAGGATCGCGAACTCGTCGCCGCCCAGCCGCGCCGGAAGGCACCCGGCGTAGCGGGGTGCGCGCAACCGCTCGGCCACGCGACGCAGAACGTCGTCGCCGGCCGCGTGTCCGAGGCGATCGTTCACGCCCTTGAAGCCGTCGAGGTCGATCACGAGGACGGCCACGTCGATGTCCGAAGCCCGCGCTTCCCGCAGCCGCGCGTCGAGAACCCGGTGAAACTCGGCTCGGTTGGCCAGTTGCGTCAGGTCATCGGTGCGGGCCTGCCGGCGAAGGCGCTCCTCCAAGCCGTGCCGTTCGGTGATATCCTGGATCAGACCGATGAGGGCGACGGGCTTACCCCTGGCCAACTCGATCTCGCAGGAGCAGCGAACGCGTCGGGCGTTGCCCTTGGCTGTCACGAAGGCGGCATCCATCTCGAAGGGCTCGCCGGTATCCAGCACGCGCATGACCGCGACGCGAAAGAGGGCGCGATCGGGCTCGGGGAAGAAATTCATGATCTCGCCAGTCGGTACACCGCCGCTGACGGGCAGCTCATGGATGGCGAACACCCCGTCCGACCAGGAGGTGGACTGGCGCTCGATGTCGTAGCGGTACGATCCCATGTCGGCCATGCGCTCCGCCTGCTTGAACTGGCGTCGCTCACGCTCCAGGCCTTCGACGGCGACCCGGCGCTCTTCGGCAGTCTCGGCTGCCCGCAGGGCTCCGGCGCGAGCCTCGATCAGGGCTTCCGCGAGGCAGGCCAGCTCCGCGAGCACCTCCAGGTCGGTCGCCGTCGGCTCGCGGGGCTGTTCATCGAGGACGCACAGCGTACCGATCGTGATCTTGTCGCCGTCTGCCTGCCGGACGCGTACCGGCACGCCCGCGTAGTAGCGGATGTGCGGCGCACTCGTGACGAAGGGGCTGTCCGCGAAGCGATGGTCGCGCTTGGCATCCGCCACAATCAGCGGAGCCTCAGTCTCGAACACGACGGGGCAGAACGCCTGGGCACGCGGTGTCTCGGCCGCCAGCGGGCCGCATCGCGCCTTGAACCACTGGCGCTCTGGGTCGATCAGAGTGATCGAGGACATGCCAGTGCCGAGCATGCGTTGTGCGAGCTTGGCGAGGACGTCGAACTCGCGCTCGGGCGGCGTGTCGAGGAGAGCGATCTCGCTCAGCGCCTGTTGGCGACGTGCCTCGCGCTGCGAGCTCGACATCTTCCCCTGCAGCACGACGTGTCCCCGCTGAAGCCATCAGGCTGCCTCGGTGGTACGACGAGAGAGTTTAATCGAGCGTGTGATGGCCTGATGTCTGTTCGTGCCTGAGCGTGCCGGTGGCTCCCCGGGATCGACTGCGGAAGGAGCCGCGGTCACCGTCTCGCGCCCTCGAACGATCCGACAGCCTCCCGGCGAGGTCCATCCCCCGCTGCTGGCGCTGCCGGATCCGGGCAGCAGCTTCACGGCCTACCCGGCGCTACAACCATGCCCGGGACACAGGCAGGTCCAAAGTCGCCATCGCGACCAGCCTCCGCGGTTTCCCATTCCCGCCCACACCCGAGGCTGCGCTCTGAGGGGTTGCGCCCGGTGCTCGATCTCGACGCCTCGATACAACCGCGAAGGTACTTGTAGTCCGTGCAGCTCGACGCGCCGGAATGTAACTCCGACGACACGGTAGGGGCGCTTTAAGATCCGACAACCTATGTTGTTGCCTCGGTTCCGAGAGTATGAGGCGCGATGCCGTTTGCCCGCCAGAAGCTCGTTCGCGCCCCCTCGCCGCGCCTCCTGATCGCGGCCGGCGTGGCCGTGACCGTCGTGCTGTGCGGATGCGCGGGCCTGGCCGTCGCGGGACTGCGCAAGACGGCTTGGCAGCAGGCCAATATCGGCGCCGAGACATTGCTGGACAGTCTGACGCGTACGTTGACGCGCGATTTCGAACTCTACGACCTGTCGCTGCAAGCCGTGGCGGATCGTCTGCGCGACCCGATCCTCGAGGGCGTTTCGCCACAAGTTCGGCACCTCGCCCTGTTCGACCGAGCGGCGACGGCCTCAGGGTACGGGGCAATCTTCGTCCTCGACGCGCAGGGCGACGCGTTCATCGACTCCGGCTCCCTGGTACCGCGTCGGCTGAACGGTGCCGATCGCGTCTATTTCCAGGTCCAGCGCGGCCGAGACGCCGGCCTGTATGTCGGTCGACCATGGCGCACGCGCGTCAGCGGTCGTGAGATGATCCCATTGAGTCGGCGTTTCGCCTACGCGGACGGTACGTTTGCCGGCGTCGTCGTCGGGGCGATCGAACTCGCGTATTTCGAGGCGGTGTTCGCTCGTCTCAATCGCAATCTCAACCTCAAGATCACCGTATTGTTCGATGACAGCCAATCGAACGGAGACGGGCAGGTGCCCGTCCAATACCCGGCCGCCGATCCTCTCGATAGGCAGACGCTCGCGGCGATCGCGAAGGCCGAACATATCAGCCTCATCGCGCCCCTCGCGGGTGCGGAAGCCCTGCACCTGGCTCATCGAGTGGGGACGCTCCCGATGCACGTCGTCGTGTCGGTTCCGCTCAGCACGATCGCTTCGGCGTGGCACGCCCGAGCAACAGCGATCGTCTTGATTGTCGGCACACTCGCTCTGGCGCTGCTGTGCCTTCTCCAACTGCTGCGCAGCGAGTTGCAGCGGAGGGCGGCCGCGGAGGCAGAACTCGCGGCCCTCGCGCTGACGGACGCGTTGACGGGTATCCCCAATCGCCGCCACTTCGATCAGAGGCTCGCTGAGCTGGAGCGTGCCACATCACGTGCGCGGTTCGCGCTCGCGCTGATCGATGTGGATCGCTTCAAGGCTTTCAACGACCATTCCGGCCATCCGGCCGGGGACCGCGTGTTGAAAGCCGTCGGTGCGGAGCTGGAGCTGTGTGCAGCGGCCGCCGGCGGGATCGCCTTCCGGGTAGGGGGAGAAGAATTCGCGATCGTCTTGGTCGGGGTCGACAAGGCCCGCGCGCTGGAGGTCGCTCGCTGTTGCCGGCGCTCGATCGCAGCTCTGGCGCTGCCTCATGAGCTGAGTCCCCTCGGCATCGTGACAGTGAGTGTGGGGCTTCTGTATGCCGACCGCCAGTTCGTCGCGACGCAGGCGGAGTGGCTGAGCCTCGCGGACGCTGCGCTCTACGAGGCGAAGCGCGGCGGGCGCGATCAGGTCCGCATGATCGAGATCATCGATGGCAGAGCAGACCATTCCGGCCCCTCAACCAAAGTGATGGAACCCGAAGAACTCAGCGCTGCCTGACCGACCATCATCAGGCTCCGCGCCCCTCGGCAGGTGGGCTGCTTCCGACTTCACGGAAACCCGATCCGGCCGCGATGGTGACGCCGGAGGTGATTCATGCCGCGTCGTAGGCTCGGCGATGCAGGCCAGCATGACGGCGCAACGCGTCACGGATGCGCTCGTCATGGCGATCTGGCGCCGAGGCGAGCCGGATGCTTTGCTGCATCACGCGGATCACGGTTCGCGAGATACGAGTGAGGCATGCCAGCGCCTGATGGCCATGCACGGTCTGACCTGTCCGTTGAGCCGGTCGCGCAACGTGTGGGACTACGCGGCGATCGAGAGAGGCTTCTCGTCACTGAAGACCGAGCGCACAACCCGGTGGACGTACCGCTTCCGGGACGAAGCCCGCCGGACGTTTTCGATCACATCGAGCGCTTCCTCGACCCGGTGCGGCGGCACTCAACACTGGGCTATCTCAGCCCTGTCGAGTTCGAAAACTGAGCCCCATGAGTTCAGAATGGTACCCGCCGAACAGGCAGCAGGCCGGCCGAACAATGCTGACGCGCTTCCTGAGAAAGGAGGGAATTGTATGGTGCCGCAAGAGGGATTCGAACCCCCGACCCCCTCATTACGAATGAGGTGCTCTACCAGCTGAGCTATTGCGGCCCTGGCCCCGACAGGACCGTCAGCGACGCGCGGTGACCGGCGCCGGACGTGCAGGCTCATAGCGGCCCGGCCTGCGTTAGGCAAGGCCACAGCCGCCGTCGCGGGCGTCAGGCGGCCCGGTCCGACGCCAATTCATCCCGCAGGAACGCCGCCACCTCGACCCGGTCCACGCCTGGAGCGATGAAGCTCTGGCCGATCCCCCGGGCGAGGATGAAGGTCAGCGCGCCGTCGCGGACCTTCTTGTCCTGGGTCATCGCGTCGAGGAGCGCCTCGACGTCGCCGCATCCGCCCGGGACGGCCTGCAGACGGGTCGGCAGGCCGGCGAGCGCGAGGTGGTTGGCGACGCGGCCGGCATCCTGCCCGGCACAGAGCCCGAGGCGGGCCGAGAAGCGGAAGGCCAGGGCCATCCCGATCGCCACGCCCTCGCCGTGGACCAATCGGGCGGAATCGTACCCGGTCAGGCGTTCCAGGGCGTGGCCGAAGGTGTGGCCGAGATTGAGCAGCGCCCGCTCGCCGTCTTCCCGCTCGTCGCGAGTGACCACCGCGGCCTTGGCCCGGCAACAGGACGCGACCGCCTGCTCGCGCTCCGGACCGCCGGCGAAGATCCCGCGCCAGTTTGCCTCGCACCAGTCGAAGAAGCCCGGATCGGCGATTAGCCCGTACTTGGCGACCTCGGCGTAGCCGGCGCGCATCTCGCGCTCGGACAGGGTGTCGAGGGCGGCCGTGTCGGCCAGGACGAGGCGCGGCTGGTGGAACGCGCCGATCAGGTTCTTGCCCAGCGGCGCGTTGATGCCGGTCTTGCCGCCGACCGAGGAATCGACCTGCGCGAGAAGGCTCGTGGGCACCTGCACGAAGCGCACACCGCGCCGCAAAGTGGCGGCCGCGAAGCCGGCGAGGTCGCCGACCACGCCGCCGCCCAGCGCCACGACGAGGTCGCCGCGCTCGACCTTCAGGGCCAGCAGCCCGTCGCAGACCTCCGCGTAGCCCGCGTACGATTTGGAGGCCTCGCCCGGCGCCACGGTGACCACGCCAGCCTGAAGGCCGGCGCGCTCCAGGCTGGTCCGCAGCCGCGCGGCGTAGAGCGCGCCCACCGTCGCGTCCGTCACGATCGCCGCCCGGCGGCCCCCGAGCGCGGCGACGGCGGCGCCGGCCGTGTCGATCAGCCCGCGCCCGATCTGGATGTCGTAGGCGCGGCCGGCGTCGAGGGGCACGTGGACGGTCAGCAGGTCCGGACGGGGCTGAGTCATGACTGGGTTTGCTCGAGTCTCACTGGGCGGCCACCGGGATAGAGCCTTCGCCGCTGAGATGGGCGTCCAGCGCCTCCAGCACGTCCTGGACGACCCGGTCGTGCGACACCTCCCGGGAAATGACCATCACGTCGGCCGCGGCGTAGACCGGGTGGCGCACGGCCATCAGGTCGCGCATCGTCGCCTCCGGATCCTCGGTCTGAAGCAGCGGGCGGTTGCCGCGCTTGCGCACGCGTCGCATCAGCACGTCCAGATCGGCCTTCAGCCAGACCGAGACCGCCGATTCCGCGATGCGCGCGCGGGTCGCCTCGCGCAGGTAGGCGCCGCCGCCCGTCGCCAGGACCAGCGGGCCGGCCCGCAGCAGGCGCGAGATCACCCGCTCCTCGCCGTCGCGGAAGCTCGGCTCTCCGTAGATCGCGAAGATGTCGGGGATCGTCAGGCCGGCCGCGGCCTCGATCTCGATATCGGCATCCTTGAAGATCAGCCCGAGGCGGCTCGCCAGACGCCGGCCGACGGTGCTCTTGCCCGCTCCCATGAGGCCGACGAGCACGATCGAGCGCAGGCCGAGCGCGCGGCGAAGACGCGCCTCGATCGGTTCCCCCGCCTCCTCCCCGCTCATGGCCTCCTGCATCGACTCCTGCATCGCATCCGTGTGGCGTCCCCGCCCCCTCACCGGCCCCCCGGGCGCTTGTCGCCGGGCAGCCTCGCATCCTCAGGCAGGCTCTTAGCGCGATTCAAGCGGCCTGCGAAACGCATCGCTGTGTCGTCGCGGGCCTTGTCAGCGCCTCGTTCACGTGGTCGAACCCGGGCACTGGCGGCGGCTCGGAGAAGGCTTTCGCCCGCCCCCTTCCTGCCGCCAGCGCCCGTCTGCCCGAGGTTCGACCGACGTGCCGACCCTGTTCCGTTTCTTTGCCACCATCGCGATCCTGGCAGGTCTGGTCTACGCCGCCATGTTCGCGCTCGCGAATTTCGTGCAGCCGACGCCGCGGGAGATGAGCGTGACGATCCCCGCCTCGAAGCTGCAGCCGGGCAACCGTTGAGCGGGGCGGAGAGCGGCGGCGACGCCGCCCGGGCCCCCCGCCCCGAGGTCGCCGAGTATCTCGACATGCTGGCCGCCGAGCGCGGTGCCGGCCTCAACACCCTGAGCGCCTACCGGCGGGACCTGGACGATTACCTCGCCTATCTGGCGCGCACGGGCACGGCGCTCGGCGACGTGGATGCCGGCACGCTCCGGGCATTCCTGATCGACATGGAGATGCGGGGCCTGAAGGCGTCGTCGGCGGCGCGGCGCCTGTCCTGCGTGCGCGGTTTCCACAAATTCCTCTACGCCGAGGGCGGCGCGGAGAGTGATCCGAGCGTCGCGGTGTCCGGTCCGCGCCGCGGGCGCGCGCTCCCCAAGGTGCTGTCCATCGCGGAGGTCGACCGGCTGCTCTCCGCGGCGCAGGCGGCCGCCGGCGCCGACCAGCCCCCGGGACCGGCCCGGCGGGCGCGCCGGATGGTGTGCCTGCTCGAGCTGCTCTACGCCACGGGCCTGCGCGTCTCGGAGCTGGTCGCGCTGCCCCGCGCGGCGGGGTCGAGCCGGGAGCGCTACCTCATCGTCAAGGGCAAGGGCGGACGCGAGCGCCTGGTGCCCCTGACGGACGCGGCGCGCACCGCGATGGCGGCGCATCTTCCGGCCGTGCCCGCGGACTCCCCGTGGCTGTTTCCG
Source organism: Methylobacterium sp. C33D (assembly GCF_053345825.1). Taxonomy (NCBI): domain Bacteria; kingdom Pseudomonadati; phylum Pseudomonadota; class Alphaproteobacteria; order Hyphomicrobiales; family Methylobacteriaceae; genus Methylobacterium; species Methylobacterium sp. C33D. The sequence continues at coordinate 37,921 of NZ_JBKFAV010000024.1, read as the reverse complement.
GCCGACAGCGACAGCGGCTATCTCACCCGGCAGGCCTTCGCCCGCGATCTGAAGGCGCTCGCCGCGGCGGCGGGCCTCCATCCGGACCGCGTGAGCCCCCACGTGCTCCGCCACGCCTTCGCCAGTCATCTCCTGCAGAACGGCGCCGACCTGCGCATCGTCCAAGAGCTGCTCGGCCATGCCGATATCTCGACCACGCAGATCTACACGCACGTGCTCGACGAGCGCCTGAAGGCGATGGTCCGCGATCTGCATCCGTTGATGGATCGCTAGCGATTCCGCGCGGAACGCGTGGCAACTCCTGGTGGATCGCCCCAATTGTATAGGTTTAGCGAACTGCCTAAGAGTAGCCCCTCGCCATACCGGTACGCGAGCCAGCCTTTACCAGAGAGAGTTTTCCTATGTCAGGCCCCACGGCCTCGCAGATCGGCACCAAGCCGGATCGGGCGGGTCAAACGCGTGCCGACCAGCTTTCCCAGCAGGAGCGGCAGCGACTCGACAACCAGCTCTGCTTCGCGGTCTACGCCGCCGCGCACGCCTTCGGCCGCGCCTACCGCAACCTCCTGGGGCGCCACGAACTGACCTATCCCCAGTACCTCGTCCTGCTGGTTTTGTGGGAGCAGGACGGATTGTCGGTGAAGGAGATCGGGAACCGCCTGTTCCTGGACTCGGGGACGCTGACGCCGCTCCTGAAGCGACTCGAAGCGTCCGGGCGGGTGCGCCGCGCCCGCGACCGGGTCGACGAGCGCCAGGTCAGCATCTTCCTCACCGCCGCGGGCGAGGCCCTGCGCGACGAACTCGCCTGCCTGCCCGACGAGGCGGGCGGCATGACCGGGCTCGACGTCCAGGGGCGCAAGGACCTGCTCCACGATCTCGTCACGCTCAGGTTGAGCCTGCAGGCCGGCCTCATGCCCGACTAGGGTGCGCGGCCGGTGGCCCGGGAGCGGCCGGGTGGCCGCTCCCGGTTCGTGCTGATCGGTGCGTCTCAGGACTGCGTCTTGAGATAGGCGATCACGTCGTTGATCTTCTTGTCGTCCGGGTAACCCTGGAAGATCATCTTGGTGCCGGGCACCTTCGCCTTCGGGTTCTTCAGCCACTCGTGCAGGTTGGCCTCGTCCCAGGTGATGCCGGAGTTCTTCAGGGCGGCGGAGTAGTTGTAGCCCTCGTAGGTGCCCGCCTTGCGGCCGACGACGCCCTTCAGGTCGGGGCCCACGCCGTTCTTCTGGAAATTGTGGCACGCCTTGCAGGGGGCGAACGCCTTCTCGCCGGCGGCGGCGTCGCCGGCCTCCTGGGCCTGCGCCGCGAGAGGCATGACAACGGCAAGGACGGCGCCGAAAACGAGTGAACGCATGGATTTCCTCCTGTTGGCCGCCGCTGCGGCAGCGATGCGGGCAGAGCTTGCCTGCCTGGAACAGCTCTAAATGAATCCGCCCGGCGCGCGCAACGGCCTAGTCTGGGCTTGCCGCCACGCGCGGGCCGATCTGCGGCCGTTCCAGGTCGCCGCCTCCCTCAACACCGCGTGATCGGATTGGCTCCGTGGACCGCCCGCGGCGCCGCTCTCTCAGACGCCGTGATAGGTCCGATACCAGTCGACGAAGTGCCCGATCCCCGCCTTCAGCGGTGTCGCGGGCCGGAAGCCGGCGTCCCGCGCGAGGTCGTCGATGTCGGCGTAGGTCGCCGGAACGTCGCCCGGCTGCATCGGCAGAAGGATCTTCTCCGCCTTGCGGCCGAGAGCGTCCTCCAGGAGCGCGATCATCTCTAGGAGCGCCACCGGCTCGCTGTTGCCGATGTTGTAGATCCGGTAGGGCGCGGAACTGGTGCCGGGATCCGGCGCCGCGCCGGACCACGCGGGGTCTGGCGCGGCCGGCCGCTCGGCCAGCGCGCGGATCCCCGCGACGATGTCGTCGATGTAGGTGAAGTCCCGGAGCATCCGTCCCTCGTTGAACACGCGGATCGGCTCGCCCGCCAGGATGGCGCGGGTGAACAGGTACAGCGCCATGTCGGGCCGGCCCCAGGGACCGTAGACGGTGAAGAATCGCAGGCCCGTGGTCGGCAGGCCGTAGAGGTGGCTGTAGCTGTGCGCCATCAGCTCGTTCGCCTTCTTGGTCGCGGCGTAGAGGCTGAGCGGGTGGTCGACGTTCTGGTGCACCGAGAACGGCATCGCCGTGACGCCGCCGTAGACGGAACTGGAGGAGGCGTAGAGCAGGTGCCCCACCCCGCCGTGGCGGCAGGCCTCGAGGATGTTCAGGAAGCCGACGAGGTTGCTCGCCGCGTAGGCGTGCGGATCGGTGAGCGAGTAGCGAACGCCGGCCTGGGCCGCGAGGTGGATCACCGTCCGGAAGGCGTGGCGGCGGAACAGCGCGTCGAGCGCGTCCCGGTCGGCGAGGTCGAGGCGCGCGAAGCTGAAGCCCGGAAAGCCCGCGAGGCGCTGCAGCCGGGCTTCCTTCAGCCGCACGTCGTAGTAGGCGTTGACGCTGTCCAGGCCGACGACCGGTTGGCCGGCCTCGAGGAGGCGGAGGGCGAGCTGGTTCCCGATGAAGCCGGCGACGCCGGTGATCAGCACAGGTGGCAGGGACATGGGCGCGGACCGACGGGCTGACTGGCTTCCCCGGCTGCGAGCTGTACCATGGGGCCTGTGCGCGACAAATCGGTGCGCCGTGGCTGCCCGACTCGGTGATCGACCCGCAGCACCGCGCGCGGCTTGTCGCGCGGGCCCGTGACCCGCTAGGCTCTGCGCTGCCGTGCAGCCCGATCCGAGACCGCTTCCCGACAGCCTCACGCGCCTGCTCGCCGTGCCCGAGCAGCGCCCGGTCCGGGCGCGCCCGTCGCCCCTGCGGAAGGACGGCGTGCGGCCGCCGGAGCCGCGCTCCGCGCACGCCGCGCTCGAGACGGCGATCCTCCGCGGCTTCGTGCTCGGTCTCTCGGCTCTCGTCTGGCTCGTCGTCCTGGCGCTGTCGGTCCGCCACATGGTGCGCTGAGTTCCGCGAGATCGTCGGGCTGGGCTGTGGATATCGGTGGCGCGCCGGTTCCTCCACGTCTTCAATCAGTACGCGAACAGCCAAGTTCGCTATTGAGGCGGCCAGACCGGGGGCGGCTCGAAGGCGAGGATGGGACGATGTCTCTGACGGGGCGTTTCTGGTTCCGGAAGACCTGGACGGGGCGGCTGGTGCTCCTGGTCGAGGAGGAGCGCCCCCGCTGGTTCGGCCGGGGGGCCGGCAAGCCGCGCTGGCGCAACGCCAAGCTCCTGGATTTCGCCGAGCCCGAGCTGCGGCCGCTCATGGCGATGGAGAAGCAGCACCGCGCGGGTGCCGCCAGCGGCCAGGTGCGGGCGTTGCGCCCGGTCCCATCCGCGCCGGATGCCCGGGTCGCGAACGGCTGAGAGCCGCCGCGGTGGCGTGAAACGCGCCGCGGTCTGGTCCGGCACGCGCCCGTCACCACCTGTAGCGGATCGCTCCGTCCCGGAGCGGCACCTCTGCAACCGGTGATGGCCATGCCGCGCTACTTCTTCCACACGCAGATCGGTGCGGACGTCATCTCCGACCCGACCGGGATCGAGCTGCGGGATCCTGACGCGGCCTGGGCGGCGGCGCGGGAAACGATCCGCGCCGCGCTCCGCCAACCGCGGGACCAGGCCCGGTTGATGGCCGCGTGCCTCGTGGTGACGGATGACGACGGCGAGGTCGTGCTGGAATTCCCCTTCAGCGAGGCCGTGGCGCTGCCCGCGGACGAAGATCCGACGCGGCACTGACATATCGGCGACGGGCGCGTTCCGTGCCCTACATCGCGCGCAGCCCCCCGGAACGGAGCTGCGCCCGCATGCATACGCCACCGAACGACCTCGATGCCCGCACCCTCGGCCGGGCCGCGCCCGCCAAGGGTCTGGCGCGGGAAGCCTGCCCCTACGCGGAGGGGACGGAAGCGCGCGCGCTCTGGCTGTCCGGCTACGAGGAGGCCCTGGCAGCGGGCGAGGATCCCGTGACCGGCGGCCTCGCCAAGCACCCGGTCGACGGATCGGCCCGCTGATGGACGCCCGGACCGCACCGCATCCCGGCGCGCATCATTCGACTCTCGACCGCAAGTCGGTCGGGGCCGTCGTCCTGGGCAACGCCCTCGAATTCTACGACTTCACCGTCTACGCCTTCTTCGCCAAGCCGATCGGCGAGGCCTTCTTCCCGGCGAACGACCCGACCCACAGCCTGCTGGCATCGCTCGCCCTGTTCGGCATCGGCTACGTCATGCGGCCCATCGGCGGCGTGCTGATCGGTGCCTTCGCGGACCGTGCCGGCCGCAAGCCCGCGATGCTGATCACCATCGCGCTGATGGCCGTCGGCATGCTCATGCTGGCCGCCTGTCCCTCCTACGCGACCATCGGCGGCTGGGCGCAGGTCATCGTCATCGCCGGCCGCCTCGTGCAGGGCCTCGCCCTCGGCGGCGAGGTCGGTCCCTCGACGGCCTTCCTGTTGGAGGCCGCACCCCCGGACCGGCGCGGCTTCGTGACGAGCTGGCAGATCGCCAGCCAGGGCTGCGCGGCCCTGTTCGCCGGGATCATCGCGACCGCCCTGGCGCTCGCGGTCGGCGATCAGGCGATGGCGCAGTGGGGCTGGCGGCTGATGTTCGCCCTCGGCCTGTGCGTCGTGCCGGTCGGCCTCGTCATCCGCAGCCACCTGCCCGAGACGGCCGGCGCCGAGGAGGATCCGCACGCGGCGGCCTCGACGACGGCGGTGGTCGGCCGGCTCCTGCGCGAGCACGGCCGCCTGCTGGGCCTGACCTTCCTGGTCATCGCCGCTTCGACCGTGTCGAACGCGGTCGGCACCAACATGCCGGTCTTCGCCGGCGCGACCCTCGGCCTGAGCGAGACCGCCGCCACGGCCGTGCCGATCGCCCTCGGCCTCGCCTCGGTGATCTTCCCGCTGCTCGGCGGTTGGCTGGCCGACCGGTACGGACGGCGACCGGTGATGATCTGGCCGCGGGCGCTGATCCTGGTCCTGACAGTCCCAGCCTTCGCCTGGGTGGTGCAAGCGCCGAGCGCCGCCAGCGTCTACGCGGTGACTTTCCTGCTCTCGGCTCTGTCGTCCATCAACGCGGCGGCCGTGATCGTCGGCATCCCCGAGGCCCTGCCCCGGGCGGTGCGCAGCGCCGGGTTGTCGATCGTCTACGCGGTCTCGGTCTCGGTGTTCGGCGGCAGCACCAACTACGTGGTGAACTGGCTGATCGCCGCGACCGGGGACCGGCTCGCGCCGGCCTACTACCTCGCCGCGTTCAGCCTCGTCGGCACGATCGCCGCCTTCCTGCTGCCCGAGACGCGCGGTCGCGACCTCGATGCCGATTCCGAAGCCTGATCGGCCCGACCGGCGCGTTGCGCATAATGTATGCACTGGCTGCATTGCGGCGCGTCATCCATGCGTCCGCAGCGGGTCCGGCGCCGCGCGGATGTGCGCTCGCGCACGGATCTCGCCGCTTCGAGCGCGGTTGCCGTGTTCAACGCTAGGTGGGCAGCTGCGGCGGGCCTAGACCGGCGCGATGCCCACGCCTCCAGAGACGCGCCGCCCGCTGGTCCTCGCCGCGGTGATGGCGGCGATGTTCATGATCGCCATCGAGGCGACGATCGTCTCGACGGCGATGCCGCAGATCGCCGGCCAGCTCGGCGACCTCCACCTCTACGCCTGGGTGTTCGCCTCCTTCCTGCTGACCCAGACGGCCACCACGGTGGTGTTCGGCAAGCTCTCGGACCTGTACGGGCGCCGGCCGGTGCTGCTGTTCGGGATCGCGGTGTTCCTCGCGGGCTCCCTCCTGTGCGGGCTCGCGTGGTCGATGCCCTCGCTGATCCTGTTCCGCCTCATCCAGGGTGTCGGCGCCGGGGCGATCCAGCCGGTGAGCCTGACCGTCGTCGGCGACCTGTACGCGGCGCGGGAACGCGGCCGGGTCCAGGGCTATCTCGCCAGCGTCTGGGGCATCTCGTCGGTGGCGGGTCCGCTGGTCGGCGGCCTGATCATCGGCCACCTGAGCTGGCCCTGGATCTTCTGGATCAACCTGCCGATCGGCGTGATCGCGGCCGCCCTGTTCCTGCGCTTCCTCCACGAGGGGGTCGAGCGGCGCAGCCGCCAGATCGACGCGATCGGCGCGGCCCTGTTCACCGCCGCCATCGCGGCGCTGATGATCGCGCTGACCGCGGCGGGCGAATCCGCCGAGGCCGCCCTGTGGCCGGCGCTCGCCTTCGTGGTGGCCGCGATCTTGTTCGTCGTCCAGGAGCGGCGCGCGCCGGACCCGATGCTCGACATCCGCCTGTGGATGCAGCGCCCCATCGCGACGGCCAATACCGCGACGCTGCTCTCCGGCATGACGGTGATCGGGCTCACGGCGTTCCTGCCGATGTACGTGCAGGGCGTGCTGCGACAATCGCCCCTCATCGCCGGCCTGACCCTGACCCTGATGGTGCTCGGCTGGCCGATCGGCGCCACCACGGCGGCGCGCAGCTTCGTGCGGTTCGGCCTGCGCCCGATCCTGCTGGTCGGCGCGACGCTCCTGCCCCTCGGCGCGGTCGCCTTGGTGATGCTCGGATCGGACACCTCCCCGGTGGTGGCGGCCTGCGGCTCCGTTGTGATGGGGCTGGGCATGGGCTTCCTGTCCACGGCCGCCATCGTGATCATCCAGGACAGCGTCGCCTGGGCGCAGCGCGGCGCGGCGACGGCCTCGAACATCTTCTCGCGCAACCTCGGCTCGACCCTCGGCGCGACCGTCCTCGGGGCCGTGCTGAACTACCGGCTCGCGAACCCGTCGAGCGGCCCGGCCGTGAATTCCGATCAGCTGCGCCGCCTGCTCGACGATCCGGGGAGCCTCGGGGCCGGCGGTGAGGCGATCCGCGGCGGCCTGCAGCACGCGCTGCACGGCACGTTCTGGACGGTCTTCGCCGTGGCGGTGCTGACCCTGCTCCTGTCGCTGCTGGTCCCGCCGGTGGCGATCTCCGACCGGCCGCGCGAGCTCGCCGTGGAGTAGGCGGCGCTGTCGCGGCCACGACACAGCGCGGGGCGCGCCGCCGGGGCGGCGCCCGCCGGACGCCCCCGTCTCCGCGGCGGGCCTTTGACTGTCCCGCCGGACCCCCCTAGCGTCCGGCCATGCCCCTCGTGCCGCCCCCGCGCCCCGCAGCCCAGCAAGCGGCGGACATCCCGCCGACCAGCGTGCTCAACGCCAACCAGCCGGAATGGTCGGTGGGCGAGCTCGCGGGCGCCCTGAAGCGCACCCTCGAGGACGCCTTCGGGCACGTGCGCCTGCGCGGGGAGATCTCGGGCTATCGCGGCCAGCACGGCTCGGGCCACGCCTACTTCTCCCTCAAGGACGGGCAGGCGCGGATCGACGCTGTGGTCTGGAAGGGCGTGTTCGGCCGCCTGCGCCAGCGGCCTCAGGAGGGGCTGGAGGTCGTCGCCACCGGCCGGATCACGACCTTCGCGGGCAAGTCGTCGTACCAGATCGTCATCGAGAGCCTGGAGCCCGCGGGGCTCGGCGCCTGGATGGCGCTCCTGGAGGAGCGCAAGAAGCAGCTCGCCGCCGAGGGCCTCTTCGCGCCGGACCACAAGCGGCCGATCCCCTACCTGCCGCGGGTCGTCGGCGTCGTGACCTCCCCGACCGGCGCGGTGATCCGCGACATCCTCCACCGGCTGGAGGACCGATTTCCCCGCCCGGTCCTGGTTTGGCCGGTGCGGGTCCAGGGCGACGGCGCGGCCGAGGAGGTCGCGGCCGCGATCCGCGGCTTCAACGCCCTTCCGGACGGGGGGCCGATCCCGCGCCCGGACGTGCTCATCGTGGCCCGCGGCGGCGGATCGATCGAGGATCTCTGGGCCTTCAACGAGGAGTGCGTCGTCCGCGCCGCCTTCGCGAGCGCGATCCCGCTGATCTCGGCGGTGGGGCACGAGACCGACACCACGCTGATCGACTACGTCTCGGACCGCCGCGCGCCGACCCCGACGGGCGCCGCCGAGATGGCGGTGCCGGTCCGCGCCGACCTGATCGCCACGGTGGCCGACCTGTCGGCCCGCGGCCGGGGGGCTGTCGGGCGCCGGATCGACCGCGACCGCGCTGACCTGCGCGCCCTCGGACGCGCCCTGCCGAGCGCCGACGTTCTGCTGGCGGCCAAGCGCCAGCGGCTCGACCTCGCCGAGGCGCGGCTCGCCCCGGCGCTGGCGGCGGGCGCGAGCCGCCACCGCGCGCGGCTCCAGCTGCTCCTGGACCGGATGGCCCGCCGCTCGCCCGACGTGGCCCTGGCCAACGCCCGCGCCCGGCTGGCGCGGATCGATCACCGGCCGCTCCACGCCCTGCGCAACGACGTCCAGCGCAAGGGCGACGCCCTGGTCCAGCTCGGGCGCCGCCTCGTCGTCGCGCGCGAGGCCAGCCTGGAACGGGCCCGGGCGCTGCAGGCGCGCCGCACCGACCGGCTCCTCGCCCTGTCGGAGCGCCTCGCCCAGTCGGGCGCGCGCGGTATCGAGCGGCGCCGCGACCGGCTCGACGGTCTGGCGGGCCTGCTCGGGTCGCTCAGCTACCGCGCGGTGCTGGACCGGGGCTACGTCCTGGTGCGCGACGCCGCGGGACTGCCCGTCCGCCGCGCCGCGGAGGCGGCGGCCGCGCAGCGGCTCAGCCTGCAATTCGCCGACGGCACCGTGACGGCCGTGCCCGACGGGGCGGCCGATCCCTCCCTGTCGGCCGCTCCAGCCCCGTCCGCGAAGGCCCCTCGCCGGGGAGGTGCGGCCGCGCCGGCGACGGGCGGCAAGCGGACCGGCGCGAGCCCTGCCCCGACGCGGCAGGGCTCGCTGTTCGACGCCTGAAACGATCGCCGCGGCCGGATGAAGGACCGGCCCCGCGACCGGCCCGCGTCTCAGCCGGGCTCCGGTCCGACCCGATAGTGATAGCGGTACAGTTCGCGCTCGAAGCCGAGGGCGCTGTAGAGCGCCCGCGCGGGCGCGTTCGCGGCCACGACCTGCAGGCAGGCGGCCCGGGCGCCCTCCCCTCGGCCCCAGCGCAGAAGCGCACCGACCGCGCGCCGGGCATGGCCGCGCCCGCGCAGGGGTTCGGGCGTCGCCACGGCCTCGATGATCATCAACTCGCGGTCGAGAACCCCGAAGGCGATGGCGCCGATGCCGCCCTCGGCCGCGGCCGCCGCGAAGGCCCGCGGCAGGGCGAGGGCGGCGACGGTGTCGCGGAACACCCGTGCGGCCGCGTCATCCGCGCGGTTCACCGCGTCGCGCAGGGCCAGCCAGTCCGGCCCGGGCGCCGCGGCGACCGCAACGTCCGGATCGGGCGCGGTCGTCAGGTCGTCGAGACGGCGGAACAGCGTGCAGGTCTCGTCGACCACGGCGTAATCCCCGCCGGCCAGGAGCGGCTCCATCTGTGGGGCGATGGCCGGCACGCGGAAGATCGGGCGCTGTCCGAGACGTTCGTAGATCGCGCGCGCGGCCGCGATGGCCGGCCCGGGCGCGCCGCTCCCGCGCATGGGATTCACGGAATTCTGCCGCTTCGAGCGGCCTCCGGCAGCGCGCAGGAGGTAGCCGTGCACCAGGAGCTCGCGTGGGCTCGGCCACGCGTTGAGGCAGGCCTCCTCCACGCGCCAGGCCTGTTCGAGATCCGCCATCGCCGCCTCCTCCGGCATCCCTGATCGCACGCGTTCACGACTTGGCCAACGGCACCGGGACAAGACTTCGGCCATGCGGCGTCGCGTACGCTTGAAGCATCTTGGCGCCGCGCGATGTCTCGGCGATGTCCGAGCCCGAAGTCCTGTTCTGCCTGCACTTTCTGGGCGGGAGTGCCCGAAGTTGGGAGCGTCTCGCGCGCGCCCTCGACGGGACGCCGTTGACTTGCGTGCCCGTAGACTTGCCGGGCTTCGGCGATGCCGTCGACACGCCGGGCTACTCCGTCGCCGCGATGGCCGATCACGTGGCCGAGGCGATCCGCACGCGTGCTCCGGCGCGCTTCGGGATCGCCGGGCACAGCATGGGGGCCAAGGTGGCGCTGGCGCTCGCGCGCCGGGCCGAGGATGGCGAGGCGGGTCTGACGGGCCTCACCGATCTCGTCCTGGTCTCCGGTTCGCCGCCGAGCCCGGAGCCGATTCCGGACGACCGGCGTGCCACGATGCTCGCCTGGATCGACGCGGATCCCGAGACCCGGCGCCGTGAGGCCGAGGCCTTCGTGCGCGCCAACGTGGGCGACCGCCTGGATCCCGAGACCGAGGCGCGGGCGGTGGCCGACGTCCTGCGGGCCGAGCCGGCCGCCTGGAAGGCCTGGCTCGCGGAGGGCGCCAACGAGGATTGGTGCCGCCGCGTCGGGATCCTGCGCACCCCGGCGCTGATCCTGGCTGGGTCCGAGGATGCCGACCTCGGACCGGACGCGCAGCGGGCCCTCATGGCGCCCCATCTCGCGCACCATCGTCTCGCCACCGTCGACGGCGTCGGCCACCTCCTGCCGCTGGAGCGGCCCGCCGCCCTGGCTGACCACCTGCGTGCCCATCTCGGCGATCGGCCCCGCCCGCCCGTCGAGGCCGGCCCCGCGGTGCCGCCGGACTACGCGGCGTTGATCGCCTCTGAGCGGGTGAACAGCCGCCTCCGTGAGGCACTCGCGGAGCGCTCCGCGCCGGACGATCCCGCCTATCGGCCGGCGGCCCTCGACCCGGTGGAACTCGCGATCCTGCGGTCGGCCCTCGCCCGCGTCGTGCCGGTGCCGAACCTCGATCTGGCCGCCCGTCTCGACCGGCGGCTGGCCTCCGGCGACGGCGATGGCTGGCGCTTCTCGGCCCTGCCGCCGGACGCGGAGGCCTACCGCGCCGCCCTTCGGACTCTGGACGCCGCCGCCCGCGTCGCCCGCGACCGCCCGTTCGTGACCCTCGACGCGGCCGAGCAGGACGGGCTGCTCACCCTGTGCGCGCGCGCCGCGCTGAAGGTCCCTGAGAGTCTCGGCGGCCGCCTCGATTCCGACCGGATGCGGTTCTGGTTCGAGGATCTCCGCGCCGACGCGGTCCGCCTCTGGCTCGGCCACGCGGCGGCGCTGGCGCGGATCGGCTTCTCGGGCATCGGTGCCGGCGGCGACCGGCCGGGCGAGATCGCCGACGACCTGCCGGGCTTCGGCGCCGTCGGGCTCGACGCGTCGGAGTGCTGGGAGCCACGGGCAGAGCGAACGGAGGCGGGTCGATGAACCTCGCGGATATGCGGACCTACCGCGCGGACGAGGCCGTCGACGCGGTCGTGGTGGGGACCGGTGCGGGCGGCGCGCCGCTCCTCGCGCGCCTCGCGGCCGCCGGGCTGAAGGTCGTGGCCCTGGAGGCCGGACCGAACTTCACGCCGGAGCGCTTCGCCTTCGACGAGACCCTGGCGGACGAAATCTACTGGACCGAGGAGCGCCTCAGCGGCGGTTCGACTCCGGAAGCCTTCGGGGCGAACAACAGCGGCACCGGGGTCGGCGGCTCGACGCTGCACTGGGGCGCCTTCGTGCCTCGGGCCGATGCCCGCGACCTGCGGCTCAACACGGAATCGGGGGAAGGGGTCGACTGGCCGCTGTCCTACGAGGACCTGCTCCCGTTCTACGAGCGGGTCGAGCGCTTCCTCGGTGTCTCCGGTGCGCAGAGCTACCCCTGGGACGCGGACCGCCGCTATCCCCTGCCCCCGGTCCCGCGGAACGGGCCGGCGCAGATCATGGCGCGGGCCTGCGAGGCTCGTGGCATCCGGTGGGCCGACGCGCCGGCCGCGGTGGTCTCGCGGGACTTCCAGTCCGAGGACGGACCCCGCCGCAACGCCTGCATCAATTGCGGCTTCTGCCACCAGGGCTGCCGCACCGGCGCCAAGGCCAGCATGGACGTGACCTACCTGCCCTACGCGGTCGCCCGCGGCGCCGAGATCCGGGCCGAGGCCTTCGTCCACGGCCTGGAGCGCGGCGCCGACGGCCGGATTAACGGCGTGGTCTACCGGCAGGACGGTCAGGAGCGGCGGCAGCGCTGCGGCGCCGTCTTCCTCTGCGCCGGGGCGGTCGAGACGCCGCGCCTGCTGCTCCATCTCGGGCTCGCCAATTCCAGCGGCCAGATCGGGCGCAACTACATGGGCCATGTGGCGACCCAGGTCTGGGGCACCTTCGACCACGAGGTGCGCATGAACCGGGGCTACCCGTCGTCGCTGATCACCGAGGACTTCATCCGCGCCGGCGCCGACTTCGCCGGCGGCTACCTGATCCAGAGCCTGGGCGTGGTGCCGGTGACCTTCGGCAATTCGGCGGCGCGGGGGCGCGGCCTGTGGGGGCAGCCGCTCCTCGACTACCTCGACCGCTATAATCACCTCGCCGGCATCGGCATCAACGGCGAGACGCTGCCCTGCGACACCAACGTGCTGACCCTCGCCGACGAGACCGACGCGCACGGGATGCGCAAGGCCCGTATCAGCTTCGGCTACGGCGCCAACGAGAACCGCCTCAACGCGCACGCCACGCAGATTATGCGCGACCTCTGGGAGGAGGCGGGAGCCGACGACATCTGGGTGCTGGAGCGCGTCGCCCACACGCTTGGGACCTGCCGGATGGGAAGCGACGGGACGAGCGCCGTCGTCGACCCGCACGGCCGAAGCTTCGACATCGACAACCTGTGGATCTGCGATGGCTCGACCTTCCCGAGCTCGCTCGCGGCGAACCCGGCCCTGACCATCATGGCGCTCAGCCTGCGCAGCGCGGAGGCGTTCCTGGCCGGCAGACCGTAAGCCGGCTCAGGCGGCGGCGCGCAGGTCCGCGAGCCCGCGCCGCTGGCGACCCGCCCCGTCGAAGTTCGACGGGTCGAGCCACGCCGCGAAGCCGGCGCGGACCTGCGGCCACTCGGACTCTGTGATCGAGAACCACGCCGTGTCCCGGGAGCGGCCCTTCACCACCACGGCGTTGCGGAAGATGCCCTCGAAGGTGAAGCCGAGCCGCAGCGCCGCTGCCCGGGACGGGGCGTTCAGGCTGTCGCACTTCCACTCGTAGCGCCGGTAGCCGAGTTCGTCGAAGGCCCGGGCCATCATCAGGGCCATGGCCTCGGTGGCGGCGGGCGCCCGCTGCAGCCGCGGGCCGAAGTGGAGGTGGCCGACCTCGATCACGCCGTTGCCGGGATCGATCCGAAGATACGAGGCGATCCCGAGGGCATCGCCGTTACCGGGATCCAGGATCGCGTGGAACAGCGGATCCTCGCTCGCCTGCTGCGTCGCCAGGCGCGCCCGGTAGGCCTCCGCGCTCTCCGGCATCTCGTCGCCGAGATAGGTCCAGCCGCGCGTGTCGGGGGCGGCCCTGTAGGTCGCGTAGAGCGCCTCGGCGTGCGCCGCGGCGTCGAGCGGCACCAGCCGGCAGAAGCGGCCCTCCAGAGGCGTGCGCGGCGGCCGCGGGCGCGGGCTCCAATGCGGCAGGGCCGGGCCGACGGGCTGGCCGAAGTCGTTGAGGCGCGCGCTCACAGTCCACTCCGCTCGGCGACCAGCCCGGCGAGACCCGCCTCGCCCTCGGCGCGCAGCCCCGCGATGACCCCGTGTCGGTCGGCCTCGGGCCTGTTCTGGCTCATCTTCCACTTCCCCTCGATCCGCGTGATCGGAATCTCGATGCCGACGATCCCCCGGACCTGCGCGGCCACGAACGGCGCCGGCGCGTCCGCGACCGCCCACGGCTCGGCCCGGGATGCCTCGCGCAGGGCGGTGAGGTCGGTGATCTGGCGCCCGAGCCAGTCCGCATCCTCGATCATCCTCGGCGGGCCCCAGGCGTGGACGGTGGCGTAGTTCCAGGTCGGGACCACCCGGCCATGCTCGCGCTTGCTCGCGTACCAGCTCGGCGTGACGTAGCCCTGCGGTCCCTGGAACACGATTAGGCACTCCTCCGCTGCGGCGAGATCCTCACCCTGCGGGTTGGCGCGGGCGAGGTGCGCCCGCAGCACCCCGTGGCGACCGTCGTCGTCCAGAAGGAACGGGATCGGGTTGGCCGTCAGCCCATCCGCCCCGACGGTCACCAGCAGACCGAGGGGGTTGGCGCGGATCAGCGCGTGCTGCGCGGCGCGCGAATCGTCCCGGAAGTGCGGCGGCTGGTACATCGGCCTGTCCTGCGGCGGTCTTGCGGTTCCGTGCTTGACCGTTCGGCGGTCCAGGAGAAAGGTCCAATTCGCGAAGTGCGACTGGACCAGTTGCCCCATGGCCCGGGCTCCCCTGCCCCTGACGCTGACTCTCGACGCCGCGGCCGCGGCGCCGCTGCACGCGCAGCTCCGGGAGGGCCTGCGCGCGGCGATCCTCGATCGCCGGCTGCCGCGCGGGGCCCGGCTCCCGGCCTCGCGGATTCTGGCCGCCGACCTCGGCTGCGCGCGCGGGACCGTCGTTCTGGCGCTGGAGCAGCTCACCGCCGAGGGCTACCTGACGGCCCGGCCGGGCTCCGCGACCCGCGTCGCCGCGACCCTGCCGGACGACGCGTTGCCGGCGCCCGGCCCGCTCGGCCGACCGGGCGTTGAGCCCGCCCCGAACCTGTCCCGGCGGGGCGCCCGCCTCGTGTCCGCGCCGTCGCGGCGATACATGGCGGGTCCGGGCGTGCCCGACGCCTTCGCCCTGGGCCGGCCGGCCCAGGACGCCTTCCCGTTCGAGGTCTGGGGCCGCCTGCTCCAGGCCGAGTGGCGCCACGGCCCGACCGAGCGGCCGGACCCGCGCGGCTCGCCGGCCCTGCGCGGCGCCATCGCCGCCTATCTGGGGCAGGCGCGCGGCGTCGCCTGCGAGGCCGACGACGTCATCGTCACCGCGGGTATCCGCCAGAGCCTGCGCCTGCTCGCCGAACTGCTCCTCGATCCCGGCGAGACCGCCCTGGTCGAGGAGCCCGGCTTCCCGGGCATCGCGCAGGCCCTCGCCGGCGCCGGCCTGAACCCAGTTCCCGTCCCGGTCGGTCCCGGCGGCCTGTCGGTGGCTCCGGCCGCCGCGGGGGCGTCCGGGGCGCGGCTGGCGGTGGTGACGCCGGCCCACCATTACCCCCTCGGGCACGCCATGAGCCTGGAGAACCGCCTCGACCTGCTGGCCTGGGCCGAGGCGGTCTCGGGCTGGATCGTGGAGGACGATTACGACGGGGCCTATCGCTATGCCGGGCGCCCGCTCGCGCCGCTGCGCGCCCTCGATCGCGGCGGCCGGGTGATCTATGTCGGCAGCTTCTCGAAGCTGCTGCTGCCCGCCCTCGGCCTGAGCTACCTCGTCCTGCCCCGCGGCCTCGTCGCGCCGGTCAATCAGGCGCTGGCCGAGACGGGCCCCGCCCCGCCCGGGATCGGACAGTGGGCGCTGGCGCGCTTCATCGAGGACGGCCACCTCGCCGGCCATCTGCGCCGGACCCGCCGCCTCTACGCCCTGCGTCAGGAGGCGCTGATCGAGGCCGCGCGCCGCCACGCCGGGGACGTCGCGGCGATCGCCGCCATGGAGGGCGGGATGCACGTTATCGCCCGCCCCGGGCCGGCCTGGGGGGCGGCCCTGAGCGACGTGGCGGCCGCGGCGGCGCTCGGCCACGCGGGGATCTCGGCAGTCGCGCTCTCGGCCTACCATGCCGGGCCGGCGGAACCGGGCCTGCTCCTCGGCTACGCCGCCGTGCCCGAGCGGGCGATCGAGCCGGCGGTGCGTCGCATGGCGGAGGTCCTGCGGGCCGCGGTCAGTGGAGGATCGCGCCCGTCTCCATGAACCGGTTCAGCCGCTCGATCAGCGGCGCGACCATCACCCGCTCGTACTGCGGCAGCAATCCGCGCCGCGCGTGGGCCACGTTGGCCTCGGCCTGCTCGCGCGCGAGGCGGTGCCAGCGCGCCCGGTCGTCCCGACACGCGGCCCAGGCCCGCTCGATCGACCGGAACACGAGCGGCAGCCGCTCGGCCGGGTCGGACACGAGGTCGTAATGGTGATCGATCAGGCCGCCGAAGGTCTCGAAGCCGAGCTCGGACAGCCGCGCGACGGCGCGCGGCGCGCCCACTGTCACGAAGGGCAGGCCCGTCGCCGCCGCCTTGATCGACTTCTCGGTGATCCGCTCGACGCCCGGCTCGAAGAAGTCGGTCTCCGAGATGACGGTCAGGTCGCACGCCGCGTAGGCCTGGGTGTCGAGGGTCATGACCATGTCGGTGCCCTGATCGGCATCGATCCGCCGCGCCCGGCGCGGGATCCAGCTGCCGACATCGGCGAGCAGCGGCCCGAAGGCCGCCGCGATCTCCGGCGGCGCGTGGAAGACGTCGATGCCGCCCGCCTTCGGGTTGTCCTCGCCGATGCCGTGGAAGGAGATCAGCCCGTCCCGGTCCAGCCCGCCGAGCTGGAACCAGCGGTAGAGCAGCACCCGGTGCCAGCGCAGGGCGGCGTTCTGGCAGAGGAACCGGGCCGGGCCCGCGGCGCGGGAAAAGGGCGCGTAGCCGGCGCGGTCGAGGGGGTGCTGGGGGAAGAGCCGCGGACCGACGGCGTCGTCCAGCCAGAGGGCGACCTGGAGCGGGAAGAACTCGAAGGTCCAGAACCGCAGGCCCTCGCCGTAGAGCCGCTCGTAGTCGAGCCGCAGCAGCCGGTTCTGCGTGACGAGGATCACCCGCTCGCGCGGGATCCCGCGGTCTTCGAGGTTCCGGTGCAGTTCCTCGAAGGTCGGCGCGTGCAGGCCCGGACCCTCGTTCGAGAGGTCGAGGAGCAGCGCGGCGCGCCCGGCGCGGAGGTTCTCGGCATCCCCCGGTTCGAGGAGGTCGAGGCGCCCGTTCGCCTCCGGGAAGCCGAGGCGCACGAAATCCAGGACCGGCAGGCACAGGACGTGGTTCGCCGGACCGGGTTGGGCGGTGACGGTGACCCGCTTGCCCAGCCAGCCGAGCGCCGCCGGCAGGAAGTGACCGGCCTCGCCTCGGGGGACGAGCAGGATCTCGGACGGGACTGGCCCGGATAGGACACGACTCATGGTGACGCCCGCGCGGCCGGTTCGGACGCGGTCCGCTGCCGCGGAACCGCGCCGAGCCGGATAAAGCCTCGGCGCGGGTGCGTCGAGGTCAGGCCGGGACCGGCTCGGCGGCGCGCACGGGTGTCGAGCCGGACCGGTAGGCCGCCGAGGCCTCCGCGGTCCGCCAGCAGGCGACGCGGTGGCCGGGGGCGATCTCGGCGACCGGCGGCATCTCCCGGCGGCAGCGCTCTTCGGCGAGGAAGCAGCGCGGCGCGAACGGGCAGCCCGGCGGGCGGTTGGCGAGGTCGGGCGGGCTGCCCGGGATGGTCTGGAGCCGGGAGCCCTTGGCGAGCGCCCCCTCGGCCCGGCTGCGCAGCAGGCCGATCGTGTAGGGATGGTGCGGGTTCAGCACCACCTGATGCGCCGTGCCGGTCTCGACGATCTTGCCCGCGTACATCACGGCGATCCGGTCCGCGACCTCGACCGCCGCGCCGAGATCGTGGGTGACGATCACGATCGACAGGCCGAGGTCGCGCTGCAGCTCGCGCAGGAGCAGCAGCACCTGGATCTGCACCGTGGCGTCGAGCGCCGTGGTCGGCTCGTCGGCGAGCAGGACCTGCGGCCGGCAGGCCAGCGCCAGCGCGATCATGGCCCGCTGGCGCATCCCGCCCGACATCTCGTGCGGGTAGTTGTCGAGCCGCCGCTCCGGGCTCGGGATCCGCACCCGCTCGAACAGGGCGAGCGCCCGCTTCCGGGCCTCGTCCTTGGAGATCGACTCGTGGCGCAGGATCGCCTCGGTGATCTGCCGGCCGACCGTGTAGACCGGGTCAAAGGCGAGCAGCGGCTCCTGGAAGATCATCGAGACGTCGCCGCCGCGGAAATCGGCGAGCTGGCGCCGGGTCAGCGCCTGCACGTCCTTGCCGGCGGCCCGGATGCCGCCCTCGATCCGGCTGCGCCCCTCCGGGAACAGCCGCAGGATCGCCCGCAGCGTCACGCTCTTGCCGGAGCCCGATTCGCCGATGAGCGCCAGCGCCTGACCGCGCTCCAGGCTCAGGTCGACGCCGTCGACGACCTGAACCTTGCCGAAGGCGACGCGCAGGTCCTTCAGGGCGACCGCGGGTTCTGAGGCGGACATCGGGGTGCTCATGCTGCCAGCGCGCCCGCGGGCGCCGCGGAATGGCCGGAGCCCGGCTGGCGGGCAAGGCACGCGACGCGGTGCAGCGGCCGGATCGTGTCGAGGGGCGGCTCCGTCCGGCCGCAGACATCCTCCGCCAGGGCGCAGCGCGGGTGGAAGTGGCAGCCCGAGGGCGGGTCGATCGGGTTCGGCGGGTCGCCCGCGAGCAGCGCCGCCTGGGTGCGGTTGTCGGGATCGAGCGACGGCATCGAGGCGAGCAGCGCCTCGGTGTAGGGGTGGGCCGGCGCGTCGAGCACCGTGTCGGACGGGCCGATCTCGGAGACCCGGCCGAGATACATCACCATCACCCGGTCGGAGATGAAGCGCACGACGTTCAGGTCGTGGCTGATGAAGATGTAGGTCAGGCCGAACTCGGCCTTGAGGTCGAGGAGCAGGTTCAGGACCTGCGCCTCCACCGACTTGTCGAGGGCCGAGACCGCCTCGTCGAGGAGCACCAACCGCGGCTCCAGGGCGAGCGAGCGGGCGATGTTGACGCGCTGGCGCTGGCCGCCGGAGATCTCGTGCGGGTAGCGGCCGGCGAAGCGCTTCGGCTCCAGCCCGACCCGGGCGAGCAGCCCGCGGGCGCGCTCCACCGCCTCCCGGGCGGGCACGCCGTTGACCTTCGGGCCGAAGGCGATCGACTGCTCGACGGTCATCCGCGGGTTGAGCGACGCGTAGCTGTCCTGGAAGACCATCTGCGCCTGGCGGCGGTAGGAGCGCCAGGGCATCGCGCGCTCGCCGACCGGCTGGCCGTCGTACAGCATCGTGCCGGAATCGCGCTCGATCAGGCCCATGAGCAGCTTGGCGGTGGTCGACTTCCCGCAGCCGGACTCGCCGACGATGCCGAGCGTCTCGCCCTTGAGGACGTCGAAGTCGACGCCGTCCACCGCGCGGACCACCTGCTTCTTGCCCCCGGCCTTGCGGACGGGGAAGTGCTTGACGAGGCCCGAGACCGACAGGAGCGGCTGGGCCGGTCCGCCGCGGTCGCGGGCGAACGGGTCGGGGGCGTCCGGGATGACGCTCACTGGCGAATCTCCATGGCGGACCGGAGCCCGTCCGAGAACAGGTTGA
This sequence comes from Methylobacterium sp. C33D, assembly GCF_053345825.1. Lineage (NCBI taxonomy): Bacteria > Pseudomonadati > Pseudomonadota > Alphaproteobacteria > Hyphomicrobiales > Methylobacteriaceae > Methylobacterium > Methylobacterium sp. C33D. The sequence continues at coordinate 18,807 of NZ_JBKFAV010000024.1, read as the reverse complement.
AGGCGATCGAGACGATGAAGATGCAGACGCCCGGGAGGGCGGCCACGACCGGATTGACGTAGATCGCGGTGCGCAGGGTGTTGAGCATCAGGCCCCATTCGGGCTCGGGCGGGCGCACGCCGAGGCCGAGGAACGAGAGGCCGGAGGCCAGGATCATCGAGACCGAGATCAGGCTGGTCGCGTAGACGAAGATCGGCCCGACGACGTTGCCCAGCACCTGCACGCGCATGATCGTCAGGGGCGAAGCGCCCGACAGCTTGGCGGCGTCGATGTAGTCGCGCTTGCGGATGCCCGTGGTGACGCTCTCGGCGACGCGGGCGATCTGGGGCACGAACACGCAGGTCAGCGACACGATCGAGTTGAAGATGCCGGCGCCGAGCGCCCCGGACAGCGCGATCGCCAGCAGCACAGACGGGAAGGCGAAGAACACGTCGATCGTGCGCATCAGGATCGTGTTGGTCCAGCCGCCGACGTAGCCGGCCAGGATCCCGATCCCGGAGCCGATCACGAAGGCGATCAGCACCGGCGTGACGCCGATGAACAGCGACAGCCGCGAGCCCAGCATGAGCCGGCTGATCATGTCGCGGCCGAGCTCGTCCGAGCCGAGCCAGTAGGTGGCGTCGCCGACGTGCTTGAGCCGGCGCAGCATGGAGCCCTTGTAGGGGTCCATCGGGGTGATCCACGGCGCGAGGATCGCGATCAGCACGACGATCAGGATCACGGCGCCCGCGCCCATGGCGACGGGGTCGCGCACGAGCCGGTGGCCGACATGGCCCCAGAAGCCGCGGGATGGGACGAAGGCGGCCTCGGGCCCGTGGGCGACGTCCTCGGCGGCGAGCACGCCGCCGTCGAGGGCCACCGAGGCCGCGGTGACGGGAACGGTCATCGTCGGGCTCCGGCTCAGGCGCGCTCGATGCGCGGGTCGAGGGCGGTCTGCATCACGTCCACCAGCAGGTTGAGGACCACGAAGAACATCGCCAGCACGAGGATCGAGCCCTGCAGCAGGGGCAGGTCGCGCTGGAAGATCGCAGCGTTGAGGAGGAAGCCGGTGCCCGGCCACGCGAACACGGTCTCGACCAGGATCGAGCCGCCGAGCAGGTAGCCGAGCTGCAGGCCCATGATGGCGAGCGCCGTCGGGGCGGCGTTGCGCACGACGTGGCGGAACACGCCGCGCTCGTCCATGCCCTTGGCGCGCAGGGCCTCGACGAAGTCCTGGGACAGGATGTCGGCCACCAGCGCCCGGACCGTGCGGGCGATGATGCCCATCGGGATGACCGACATCGTGATCGCCGGCAGGATCAGGTACCGCAGGTGCTCGAAATCGGGCCGCCAGTTGCTGGACCCGTCGGGCCCGGCCCCGGTCGGCGGCAGCCAGCCGAGATTGGCCGAGAACACGATCACCAGCACCATGCCGAGCCAGTAGTGCGGCACGCTCACGCCGAAGACCGACACGGCCGAGGCGGCCCGGTCGGCCAGCGAGTTGCGGTGATAGCCCGCCACGAAGCCGAACAGGGTGCCGAAGGTGAAGCCGATCACGGTCGCCACCGAGGCGAGGATCAGCGAGTTCACCACGGCGCGGCTGACCTCACTGAGCACCGGGCGGCCGGTGGCGATGGAGGTGCCGAGATCGCCGTGCAGCACGTGCCAGAGCCAGATCAGGTACTGGACCGGCAGGGGCTTATCGAAGCCGTAGGCGGACCGCATCTCGTCGATGGTGGCCTGGGTGGCGTCGGCGGGCAGGACCGCGCTCAGGGGATCGCCCGGCGCGAGGTGGACGAGGAGGAAGCAGACGACGCTGACCCCGAACGCCACGGGCGTCACGTAGACCAGCCGTTTGAGGATGTAGAGCAGCATTCAAGGGCCTGTTGTCTACTCAGCCGAGAATAGTCCCCTCCCCCTTGTGGGGAGGGGTCAGGGGTGGGGGTGGTTCAGGAGGCACCGCAACGCCCTATCCTGCACCACCCCCACCTCCGGCTCCTCCCCACAAGGGGAAGGAGAGAGGCGCCCCGTTACGCTACCGCCCTGCCGTCGCCATCGTAATCTTCGAGAAGTCCTGGAACCAGTTCTGCGCCTGGACGAAGCCCTTCACCTTGGGGCTCATCGCGCGCGGATTGACGTCGTGCGTGATCATGATGAACAGCGCGTCGTCGACGTACTTCTCGTGGACCTTCTCCAGGACCTTCGTCTGCTCGGCCTTGTCGAAGGTGTTGCGGACCTGATCGAACAGCTTGTCCATCGCCGGGTCACAGTAATACCCCCAGTTCGTGCCGTTCGGCGGGGCGAAGTTGCACTGCAGGTGGCGGATGAAGCCGGTGAACGGGTCCTGGATGAAGTACGAGTAGTTGATCGCCGAGACGCCGCGGGAGATGTCGGCCTTGGCCCCGGCCCGCCAGATGTTGATCAGCGTGTTCCACTCCACGACCTCGTAATCGACCTGGATGCCCACGTCGGCGAGGTTCTGCTGGACGAACTCGTTCATCGGCAGCGGCTGCATCTGGCCCGAGCCGGAGGCCGAGATCGCGACCTTGAGCTTCAGGGGCTTGGCCGGGCTGTAGCCCGCCTCGGCCAGCAGCTTCTTGGCGGCGTCGGGGTCGTACTTGATGTCGAAGGTCGGGTGGCCGAACCACTGGTGACCGGGCGGCATGAAGCCCTTGGCGGGGATCGCGAGGCCGCCGAGCAGCTCCTTCAGGCCCTCGCGGTCGATGGCGAGGTTCGCGGCCTTGCGGACGCGGATGTCGTTCCAGGGCGAGCCCTCGACGCGCGACAGGTGCCACGTCCAGTTATGCGGGTAGGCGTTGGTGACGATGGTGAAGCCGGCGCTCTTGAGCGAGGCGACGGCATCCGGTGCCGGCGCCTCGATCCAGTCCACTTGGCCGGAGCGCAGGGCCGCGGTCCGGGCATTGGCCTCCGGCAGCGGGATCAGGACGAGCTTGTCGAGCTTCGGCACGCGGTCCTTGTCCCAGTACTCCTTGAACGGGACCATCTCGGCGCGCTCGCGCGGGGCGAACAGGGTCAGCTTCCACGGGCCGGTGCCCGAGGGCTGCTTGGCGAAGGCGTCCCAGGACTTGCCGAGCTTCTCCCACTGGGCCGGCGACGACATCATGATCCAGGCGATCTGGTAGGGCAGCGTCGCGTCGGGGGCCTTGGTGGTGATCTCGACGGTCAGCGGATCGACCACCCGGTAGCTCGCGACCGCCGGGATGCGGGTCTTGCCCTGCGCGGACTGCCGCGGGTCGTACTGCGGCGCGTCGGGCTTCAGGAGCTTGTCGAGGTTCCAGACCACCGCGTCGGCGGTGAAGTCCGAGCCGTCGTGGAATTTCACGCCCGGACGGAGCTTGAAGGTCCACTTGGTCTTGTCGGTGGCGTCGACGCTCCAGCTGGTGGCGAGCCCCGGCACGAGGTCGGAGGCGAGTTCGGCGCTCGACAGGTCCCAGTTGATGAGGCCGTCATAGACCGTGTAGCCCATGAACCGCATGCCCTCGCCGCCGTTGTCGGTCTGGCCGGTGGTCAGCGGGATGTCGGAGGCGGTCATGCCGATCCGCAGCGTCCCCTGCGCGAGGGCAGCGGTGCTCGCGGAGAGCGCCAGGGCGCCGGCCAGCGCCGCACGGGCGCCGATTTTTCTCAGACGGGACAGCATCTTGGGTCGGGTACTCGCGTTGGTCCGCGCCAGACGGCGCGGAATACGCTCGACCTTATGCAAGCCCGCGGCCACACGCCCCGCCGCCGGGGCGCCGGCCGGTTGCGCCTATCCGGCGTCGATCAGGCTCACGTGGGCGGCCACCACCCGCCAGCCCTCCGGGAGGCGCGCCCAAGTCTGGCTCTGGCGGCCGATCCTGCCCGGCGCGCTGGCGCGGGTGAACAGCGTCATCGCGGTGGCGAAGTCGCGCCCGTAGGTGGTGATCTGCGTCCGCGCCAGGGTCCGCTCCAGGCCCACCGGGGAGCGGGCCCGGCGGAAGGCGCGGATCGCGTCCATGCCGTAGAGGTTCTCGCCGATCCCGTAGCGGATGGTCAGCGGGTCGTCCCGGAACAGCGCCTCCAGGGTCGGGACGTCGTTGGTGGTGAGCGCCGTCTCGTAGGCCCGGAAGGCGGCCTCGACCTCGGCCTTCACGGCGGGATCGTCGATGATCATCGGGCAAGCTCCGCGATGGGCGCCGTGCTGACGCCGGTCCGTTCGAGATGGCGCGCCGCGCGCAGGACGAGATCCTCGCGCCAGGGCGCGGCGATGATCTGGACCCCCAGCGGCAGACCGGCATCGAGGCGGATCGGCGCCGCGACGACCGGGAGGCCGATGAAGGAGACCGGCTGCGTGAACACGCCGATATTGGCGCGCACCGGCAGCGTCACGCCGTCGAGGACGAAGTGGGTCTGGCCGCCCCTCGGCGCGCGGCAGGGCGTGGCCGGGGCCAGGATCACGTCGACGGTCTCGAACAGCTCCAGCACCCGTGCCCGGTACCAGCGGCGGAAGCGCTGCGCCCGCTCCACGTGGGGCGCCGGGATCATCGCCCCGGCGATCAGCCGGTCGCGGACCGCCGGGTCGAAATCCCCCGGCCGGGTGCGGAGACGGTCGAGGTGGAGCGTCGCGCCCTCCGCGGCGGTGATCAGGTAGGCGGCCGCGCGGGCGCGGTGCGCCTCCGGCAGCTCGACGGTCCGCCGCGCGCCCAGCGCCTCGGCGGCGCGCGCCACCGCCGCGAAGGCCTCCGGATCGCCGTTGCGGGCGAAATGGCCGCCGGCCACCGCGACGCGCAGGCCTTCGATCCCCGCGTCGAGCCGGTTCAGGACCGGTTCGGCGGGGCGGCGCGCGGCGACCGGGTCGTCCGGATCGGGGCCCTGCATGGCGTCGTAGGCGAGCGCGAGGTCGGTCACGCTCCGGGCCATCGGCCCGAGATGGTCCAGGCTGCCCACGAACGGGAAGCTCCCCGCGCGCGACAGTCGGCCGTAGGTCGGCTTGAGGCCGAAGCAGCCGCAGAACGCGGCCGGGACGCGGATCGAGCCGTTCGTGTCGGAGCCCAGGGTCAGCGGCACCATCCCGGCGGCGATGGCCGCGCCCGAGCCGCCCGACGAGCCGCCGGTCATGTGATCCAGGGCGTGGGGGTTGTGGGCGTCGCCGTCGTGGATGTTCTCGCCGGTGAAGTCGTAAGCGTACTCGCCCATGTTGAGGGCGCCGACGAGGATCGCTCCGGCCGCCTCCAGGCGCCGAACGAGGGCACCGTCCCGCTCGGCCGGCGGCCGCTCCCGGTTGATCTTCGATCCGGCGCGGGTCGGCAGGCCGTCCACGTCGATCAGGTTCTTCACCGCGAACGGCACGCCGGCCAGCGGGCCCGGCGACGCCCCGTCGCGGCGCGCGGCGTCCTGCGCGTCGGCCCGGGCCAGGGCGCGGGCGGACAGCACGTCGGTGAAGGCGCCGACCCGGCCGTCGAGGCGCCCGATCCGGTCGAGCGCGGCCGTCACCACCTCCCGCGCGGTGGTCCGGCCGGCCGCGATCGCTGCGGCGATCGCGGCTGCCGTCGAGGGATCGCTCGCGCTCACGCTTCGAACCTCGGGGCCGCGTCGATCTCGTCGGCGAGCGGGAAGCTCTCCACCAGCTCGGCCGCCGCCGCCAGGACGCGCAGATTGGCGGTCACCGGCGCGATCCACGCGGGATCGAGGCTAAGGCCGAGAAGGGCCGCCGCGGCCGCGGCGTAGCTCTCGGGATCGAACGGGGGACGGGTGTCGGGCATGGCGTTCCTCAAGCCGGTCGCGCGGGGCGCGGTGGGGGTCGGCTAGCAGGCCCCGTGCCGTCGACGGTCGCGCCGCCGCGCCGGCCACCCCGCCGGCCTGCCTAGATCATAGGCATCTGCGGGTGCGTCGGCGACAGATTCGCGGCGCGCGCCGGTGCGTGCACAAGAATTGGGCGATCGCGGATGGTCACATCCTGGGCATTCCCGCGCGCCGCCGGCCGGAGCGTAGCCGTCGCCGACGCGCGAAGTCTCCACGACGGATCTGCTGCCGATTTTGCAGGTCTGCTTTGTGATACAAGAATAGGTCGATGCGCGGAGCGACGGCGGTTGAGCATGCGGCCGGCCCGCGCGAGGTCGGGTGCCGCCCGCCAATCTTGTCCGCGGCGGGTCCACGACCTATCTCAAGAGCGCGGCGCCGACGTCGCCCGCGTGCAGTCGGTCAAGGCGAGCGCCGGCCGTCTGAGGTTTTCCCGCATCGCCGGTGGAAACTCTTACAGAGAGGCCCGGAATTGTCGCTGTGCCGCGTGCCGGCGCAGGTCTCGCCGATTGCATCTCGCGTGAAGCTCTGATTAAGGGCTTTGCGATCTTCGAACAATGGTCCGACCCGAGCGTTCAGACGCAGGCCGAGCGCTCGGGTCGGACCATCGGCACAGCCGATGGATCGGTGCGGTTCCGGGGCGCGGGGATGGCGTCGGGACCGGCAGACTCAGTACGTGCCCGGCCCCGCCGGATGTCCCCGCGACACGCGAGACGTACCCAACTGAGAAAGGTCAGATGAGCGCATTCGACTACAGGAATTTCGACGACCGTCGCCAGAACTCGCAGAACGCCAAGGCCGCCCTGCTGGCCAAGTTCAAGGCACGCCCCGCGGTCGATGACCCCGAGGTGATCGCCAAGGCCAAGGCCCGCGCCGAAGTCGCCAAGGCCCGCGAGGAGCGCGCCCGCGAGCGCGAGGCCGCCCGGATCGCCGCCGAGCGGAAGGCCGCCGAGGAGAAGCGTCAGCGGGAGGAGGCGGAACTCGCCGCCCAGCTCGCCCGCGAGGCCGCCGAGCTGGCCGCCGCGCAGGAGCGCAAGTCGGCCGACCTGGCCGCCAAGAAGGCCCAGCGCGACGCGCGCTACGCGGCCCGCAAGGCGAAGGTCAAGACCAAGCGCTGAGCGCGGACCGTCGGCTCATCCGAGCCCGGACGTCCGCGACGCCCGCCCGAAAGGCGGGCGTCGTCGCGTCGGCGGTACCGTTCCCCGGCATCGGCAACCAAGGCGCGCGGCGGTGCGTTGAGGGCGACCGAACCGCGACGCGCCCGTGCGGCGCGCAGCCGAGGCCGCGATGCGATCCCGAATCCGACCCGCGCACGTCGCGGCGCTCATCCTCGCCGCCCTCCCGCTGGCCGTCGCGCCCCGGGACGCCCGCGCGCAGGGGGCCGATACGGTGATCGCCTGCGAGACCCTGATCGCCGCCCGCCGGATCGATACGGCCTCGGGCGGCGGTGCGCCCGCACCCTCGGAGGACGGCTGCCGTCGGATGCCGCGCAGCGCGGTGGGCACCGTGGAGCAGCGGGCCCTGATCGGGGGCGCGCCCTACGAATGCCTGACCATCGCCGGCGGCGGTCGGTGCCTCTGGATCGTGCCCTGAGGCGAGGGCCGACGCTTTTCGCCGGAGCCAGCACTCTGACCAAGCTTCACGGGTGATCGAGACGCTCTATCTCGGTTCCGAGCGAGTGAGGTCCGAACGTCGGTATGTCGAGTACCCTGGCGAGCACGCGAATATCGATCATCGCAGCGACCTGGATCGCCTCGGCCCTGGCCTGCGGGACCGCCCGCGCCGAGCCGCCGATCCGGAGCCCGGAGGATGCCGCGTGCCGCAACGAGGCCCGCGCGAAGGTCTTCTCTGCGCCCAACCCGCAGGGTCTGGAACTCGAGGAGATCGGGCGCCGCATCTACTTCGCCTGCATGGACCGCGTCGCGAAGGCGGCCGCCCCAACGGCGAAGCGCGGTGGCCGGCGCCATCGGCACCGGCGGAATTGATTCGCGACGCCGCGGTCAGGCGTCGAGCGGCGCACCGATCCGGGCACGGAGCCGCGTCCGCAGGGCCTCGTGGCCGCCTTCGGCGTCGAGGGCGGCCATCAGGCGCAGCAAGTGGCTGAGCGGTGTCGACCGGCTCTCCACGGCATCGGCGATCTGCTCCGGCAGCGTCTTGGCGGCCGGTACGTAGCGCGGTGCCGAGCCGGCCTGATGGGTCTGGGGCATGCGAGGCGCTCGTCCTTCGAAGGAATCCAGATTGGCGGGCGGCTCGCTACGCCTTTCGATCGACGGACACCAGTCCCTTTCGCGCGAATACGTAGCCGGCATCACTCCGCGTCACCGCGCGGCCACAGCGTGGCGGGTAAAGTGTGGACGGCATCGGGCCGGTCGCGGAATCCGCTTGCCGGTCGGCCGCTCAACGGTCCGCCAGCGGCGACTGCGCGAATCGGTCGAGCAGGTCCTGCGGGTCCCGGAAGATCGCCACGCAGCCGGCGGCCCTCAGATCCGCCTCCGGGAAGCCGCCGCACAGGAGGCCGACGGTGCGCAGGCCCGCCTTGGCGGCGGCCTCGGCGTCGTAAGGGGTGTCGCCGACGACGATGATCGCGTCGGGCGGTACGCCGTCGAGCTTCTGCAGGGCGGCCTCGAAGATGTCGGGATGCGGCTTGGACCGGTCCGCGTCGTCCGAGCTGGTGGCGACGTCGACGAGGTCGCCGATCCCGAGGATCTCGGTGTAGTGCTCGACCTCGGACCGCTTTCCGGATGAGGCGAGCGCGATCTTCAGGCCGGCGGAGCGGATGTGCTCGAACAGCGGCCGGACACCGGAGAATGGCCGGACGTCCGGGAGGTAGCGCCGCTTGAACAGGTCCGAGCGGTAGGCCTCGATCGTCTCGCCCTCCCGCGCGACCCGCTCCTCCGACAGGAAGACCGGCATCAGCTCGTCGCCGCCCTTGCCGATCTGCCGGCGGACCTCGGCGAAGTCGGTCCGCACGCCGAACTGCGCGAAGGCCTCCACCCAGGCACGGGCATGCAGGTCGACGCTGTCGAGCAGAGTCCCGTCGATGTCGAAGATCACCGCGCGCATCGCAGCCCCGTCGCGGAGCCAGGCGCCCGCATCAGGCCGGACAACCTGCCGGCGCCCGGCCTGTTCCGCTCCGGTCCCTTGAACGACGGAAGCCCGCCCCTGCGCGAGGGGCGGGCTTCGGGAAAGTCAGCGGCGGCGCCGGGGCGCCGGCCGTCAGTGCATGGAGGCCGGGGTCCGGGCCGGCTTCGCCTTGGCGGCGAGGCCGGCGGTCACCGCCGCCTTGGAGGCGCGGGCCGGCTTCGGGGCCGCCGGCTTCGCGGCGGCCTTCACGGTGGCGGCCTTCACGGTGGCGGGCTTGTCGGCCGCAGTCTTGTCGGCCGCCGGCTTGGCGGCGACAGGCTTGGCGGCGACAGGCTTGGCGGCGGCGGCCTTCGGCGCGGCGGGCTTGGCAGCCGCCTTGGCGGTGGGCTTGGCAGCCGCCTTGGTCGCCGTCTTGGCAGCAATCTCGGCCGGCGCGGCTTTCGCGGCGGACTCGACCGTCTCGGACGCTGCGGCAGCGAGCAGCGCGTTGGCGTGCAGCTCGGCCTCGGCACGGAGCCAGTGGGCGGCAGCGTGCCCGTGGATCCGGCCCTCGCTCTCCCAGATGTAGTAGGCGCACTCGCGCACGTGGTGCTCGCTGATCAGCATGCGGTCGATCTCCTGTCCGTCCCGGGACGACGATGGGAGAGCCGGGTTAAGCGTCGGTTAACCCTGCCGCCGGCGACCGGTGGCGAGCGCGCGCGTCCGGGCGGCCTACTCGGCGATCCCCAGAACCCGCCGCGCCTCGGTCAGGAGCACCGCGTGGCGGGCCGCGCCCGGCCCCTGATCCGGCGCCTCGCGGCCGGCCCGGGCGATCATCTCCTGGAACCGGCGCCGGTCGAGGGCCCGGTGCCCGATACTGGCGAGAACCGCGCCGAGGACGGCCCGGACCGCCTCCGTGCGCTCGTCGGCCATCGCCACGGCCTCGGCCGCGGCCGCGCTCACCCGGGTATCCGCCTCGGCGACGGCCTGCGCCTCCGCGAGCGCCGCGGCGAGGCGCTGACCCTCCTGCCAGGCCTGGTCGTGCTGGTGCGTGCGCAGCGCGAGCAGGACCTTGAGGGAGGCCGCCTCCGCCCGCGCCGCGTCCAGCTTGGCTTGGGCCTCGCGAAGATCCTTAAGCAACTCCTGCGCGAGGGTCTGGTCCGCGGTCACGTCCACTGCCGGCTCCTCTGGCGTTTGATGGCGCCCGTCCTGTCGCGCCGCCGCCCGAATGTCCACTCTCGCGGGCCGGCGACACCGGGCGACAGGTTGAGAAAATCCGCTTGCCGGTCCACATGGAAGGCGGCGCCCCGGGCGCCTGTCCCGGCCGGCCTTGAACCGGCGCAGCGGAGTATCGCCACCATGTTCATCCAGACCGAAGCCACGCCGAACCCGGCTACCCTGAAGTTCCTGCCCGGCCGCGTCGTGCTGGCGGAATCGAGCTTCGAGGCGCGGGACGCCGAGGCGGCCGCCCGGTCGCCCCTGGCCGCGGCTCTGTTCACCGTCCCGGGCGTGGCGGGCGTCTATTTCGGCCACGACTTCATCTCGGTGACCAAGGCCGAGGACGGCTCGGACTGGGCGCAGGTCAAGCCGGCGGTGCTCGGCGCGATCATGGAGCACTTCCAGTCCGGCGCGCCCGTGATGGCCGAGGGCGGCCAGGGCGAGATCGAGCCGGGCGACGAGTTCTACGACGAGGCGGACCACGACACCGTCGTCACCATCAAGGACCTGCTCGAGACCCGGGTTCGCCCGGCGGTGGCGGGCGACGGCGGCGACATCACCTTCCGGGGGTATAAGGAAGGGGTGGTCTACCTGGAGATGAAGGGAGCCTGCTCCGGCTGCCCGTCCTCCACGGCGACCCTCCGGCACGGCGTGCAGAACCTGTTCCGGCACTTCCTGCCGGAGATCCGCGAGGTTCAGGCGATCTGAGGGACCGGATCCGCGCGGCGGCGTGAGGGGCCATGCCGCGCGGTATGGCCCCGCCAAATCGCCGCGCGCCCCGCGGGGGCAAGGTCCCGCCGAGGCGCTCGTGGCCGGTGCGGTGGCCCGGCGATCGGGGACGGTCGCGCACCGGCGCAGGCCGGCAACACTCCACCGGTGATCCGCTCGGTGACGGTGCCCCGCCGCTGACGAGGCGCCGGTTTTGCTCTAACGCTGGAGACTCTTCGCGCCCTTCGCGGCGCAGGGGGGCAACGGCCGGTTCGGACCGGCTTGTGGGAGTGAGCGTGCGTATCCTGGCCATCGACACAGCGCTGGACACCTGCGCCGCCTGCGTCATGGCGGAGGAATCCGAGGCGCCCCTCGCCGCCGAGGCGCTGCCCATGGCGCGCGGCCACGCGGAATCCCTGCTGCCGCTGATCGAGCGGGTGATCGCCCGGGTCGAGGGCGGATTTGAGGCGATCGACCGGGTCGCCGTGACGGTCGGGCCGGGCAGCTATACCGGGTTGCGGGTCGGCCTGTCGGCGGCCCGCGCCATCGGCCTGTCGACCGGCAAGCCGGTCGTCGGCGTCGGCACCCTCTCGGCCCTCCTCGCGCCGCTCCTGGCCGAGACCGTCGAGGGCACGATCGCCGCGGTGATCGACGCCCGCCACGGTGCCGTCTACGTGCAGGCTCTGGGACCGGGTGACGGCCTCGCCCCCGCGCATCTCGCCGTCGAGGCGGCGGCCGAGCAGCTGGGCGCCGGCCCGGTGGTGCTGACCGGCTCCGGGGCGCCGATGCTGGCCGCCGCGCTCGCGGCGCGCGGCGTCGCGGCGCGCGTCGCCCATGTCGGCGGTCCCGATATCGCGGCCGTGGCCTCCCTCGGTCTCGTCGCCGACCCGGCGCAGGCGCTGGCCCGGCCCCTCTACCTGCGCGGGCCGGATGCCCGGCCGCAGGACCACGCGCGGATCGCACGGCGATGACGCGGCCGCTGCCCTTCTGGCCCTTCGACTGGTGGTTCGCGTGGTGGGACGCGCTCACCCCCGAGCCCTACGTCGCCCCGCTCCGCGACGCCGCGCAGGCCCCGGCCCTCGCCCGTCTCCACGCCACCGCCTTCGCGCGGCCCTGGGACGCGCACGAGTTCGAGCGCATGCTCTGCGAGCGCTCGACCCACGCGCACGCCCTCTGGCGCGCGGGCGTACTCCAGGGTTTCGTGCTCTCGCGCCGGGCCGCCGACGAGGCCGAGATCCTGACGGTCGTGCTGTCCCCGGCGCTGCGCGGCGGCGGCCACAGCCGCAAGCTGCTCCGCGAGCACCTCGCGAGCCTCGCCCTCGACGGCGTCGCCCGGGTGCATCTGGAGGTCGACGAGGGCAACGCCCCCGCCCTGCGGCTCTACGCCCGCCACGGCTTCCGGCAGGTGGGGTCGCGCACCGGCTACTATCTCAAGGCCGACGGCAGCCGGGCGACCGCGCTGACGATGAGCGCCGACCTGTGACGCCGTGAGCCGCCTCGGCATCGCCTGGCGGGTCGCGGCCCTCGCCCTCGCCTTCGCGGTGCTGGGACCGCCTCACTGGATCGCCCTGCGGCTCCTGGGCCGCCGCGCCACCCTGGCGCCGATCCTGTTCCACCGCGTCTTCCTGCGCCTGTTCGGGGTGCGGGTCACGCAGAGCGGGACGCCCCCGGCCTCCGGCGAGGCCGCGCTGGTGCTCGCCAACCACGTCTCGTGGCTCGACATCATCGCGGTGGGTTCGCTGCGGCCGCTCTCCTTCGTGGCGAAGTCCGAGATCGCCGGGTGGCCGCTGATCGGCACCCTCGCCGGGCTGCAGCGGACGATCTACATCGACCGGCAGCGGCGCGGCGCGACCGCCACCGTCAGCACCGCCATGGGCCACCGCCTCGCCGAGGGGGAGCTGGTCGTCCTGTTCGCCGAGGGGACCACCGGCGACGGCACACGGCTCCTGCCGTTCCGCTCGTCCCTCGTGGGCGCGGCCCGCGCGGCGCTGCAGGCCGAGGCCGGCCGCGGCCGGGTGCGCCTCCAGCCGCTCGCCATCGCCTATCCGAGGCGCAACGGCCTGCCGGTGACGCGGGCCGAGCGCACCGAGATCGCGTGGTACGGCGACATGGAGCTGGTGCCGCACCTCGCGGCCTTCGTGCAGGGCGGCCCCATCGACGTGCACGTCACCTGGGGGGCGCCGATCCCCTTCGAGGCGACCACCGACCGGAAAGCCGCCACGGCGGCCGCCGAGGCCGAGGTGCGAGCCGCCCTGCGGGGTGCCGGCACCGGCGCCGGGACCGTGCCGGCACCGGACGCGCGGCCGGCGGCCCCGGGGATCGGTCTTCAGGGACCCGAGATCGCCCCGGTCTGAACGGCCGGGGCGGCGGCGGCCGCGCTCCGCGCCCGTCGCGAGGACTGAGATCCTGGCCCGGCGCGGAGACCGGTCTCGGGCCATGAATGTATGCCTGCGCCGGACGGGTCAGATCCGCACACCGCCGGGAGAACGCTGTCGCACCGGGTCGATCCGGCGATCCGCGCAAGAGTAATGTGTAGAACTCACCGCCAGAATACATGATGCAACGCATTGAGCGGTCGGAACGCCTCTGCTAGCTAGGCCGCAACCCGGAACAGACGGGACTTGTGGAGGACGCCGCGTGCAAACCTGGAACCAGGTTTACGATCCGTTCGGGAGCCCGTGGCTCTCGACGCTCGCCGCTTCAGTGCCGGTCATCGCACTGCTCGCCATGATCGCCAGCGGGCGCGTGAAGGCCCATATCGCGGCCGTCATCGCCCTCGGCCTCGCCATGCTGGTGGCCATCGTCGGCTTCGGCATGCCGACCGACCTCGCCACCCGCGCCGCCATCCTCGGGATGGTCACGGGCTTCTTCCCGATCGGCTGGATCATCCTCAACGTCATCTTCCTCTACCGGCTCACCGTGGAGAAGGGCTGGTTCGCGATCCTGCAGCAATCGGTGGCCGGCATCACCGCGGATCGCCGACTCCAGCTGCTCCTGGTGGCCTTCGCGTTCGGCGCCTTCTTCGAGGGCGCGGGCGGGTTCGGCACCCCGGTCGCCGTCACGGGCGCGATCCTGATCGGCCTGGGCTTCTCGCCGCTCGCCGCCTCGGGCCTGTCGCTCATCGCCAACACCGCCCCGGTGGCCTTCGGGGCGCTCGGCGCGCCGATCCAGGGGCTGGCGTCGGTGACCGGCTACCCGCCCGAGATCCTCGGCGCGATGATCGGCCGGCAGCTGCCCCTGTTCTCGCTGATCGTGCCGTTCTGGCTGATCTGGGTGTTCGCCGGCTTCCGCGGCATGATCCGGGTGTGGCCGCCGATCCTGGTCTGCGGCGCCTCCTTCGCGGTCGCGCAGTTCCTGATCTCGAACTACGTGAATCCGTGGATCGTCGATATCGGCGCCTCGCTCGTCTCGATGCTGGCCCTCGTGCTGTTCCTCAAGGTCTGGCAGCCCCGGGAGATCTGGTCCTCGCCGGCCCTGCGCGGCCACGATCCGTCGCTCGCCGTCGCCGGTCCGCGGCCCGTGGCGCTCGGTGCCGGCGTGCCCGGCACGCCCCCTGTCCATGTCGGCGCCCGCACCGCCTCGCAGGGCGAGATCCTGATGGCCTGGGTCCCGTGGATCGTCCTCTCGGTGATCGTGGCGATCTGGGGAACCGGCTGGTTCAAGGGCATCGTCAACCCGCTCTTCACGTGGAAGTACGAGGTGCCGGGCCTGCACAACGTGATCATGAAGGTGCCGCCGGTCGTGGCCAAGCCCAGCCCCGAGGGCGCGGTCTTCCTGTTCACCTACATGTCCTACACGGGCACCGGCGTGCTGATCGCCGCGATCATCTCCGGCCTGATCATGCGGTTCTCGCCGCTGCGCCTCGTGACGGCCTACTTCGAGACCATCTGGGCCCTGCGCTACTCGCTGATCACCATCTCGGCGATGCTCGCGCTCGGCGTCCTCACCCGCTACGCGGGCGTCGACGCCACCCTCGGCCTCGCCTTCGCCGGCACCGGCATCCTCTACCCGTTCTTCGGGACGCTGCTCGGCTGGCTGGGCGTCGCGCTCACGGGCTCGGACACGGCCTCGAACGTGCTGTTCGGGGGCCTGCAGCGGATCACCTCCGAGCAGCTCGGCCTCTCGGGCGTGCTGATGGCGGCGGCGAACTCGTCGGGCGGCGTGATGGGCAAGATGATCGACGCCCAGTCGATCGTCGTCGCCTCGACGGCCACCGGCTATTTCGGCCAGGAAGGCAAGATCCTGCGGTTCGTGTTCTGGCACTCGATCGCGCTGGCCTGCCTCGTCGGCCTGTTCGTCATGCTGCAGGCCTACGTGCCGTTCTTCCAGCACATGGTGATCGACCTGCCCGCCGCGGCCCCCGCGGCCCACTGAGACGGCCCGGGGAGTCTCCCCCCGGGAGCCATGCGCCGGCCGCCCACGGGCGGCCGGTCGCGTCTCGGCGGAGCCGCGACGGCCCGCGCGAAGCGTGCTACAGGCCACCGGCCGGCCCCGTCCCCGCGGGCCCGGCGCGGAGTTGGGCGGATCGGTTCGGGACGGCGCGCGTTGAAGAAGGCCTACGTCAAATCCTACGGTTGCCAGATGAACGCCTACGACGCGGCCCGCATGGCCGACGTTCTCGGCGCTGAGGGCTACACGGCGACCGACACGGTCGAGGACGCGGACGTCGTCGTCCTCAACACCTGCCACATCCGCGAGAAGGCCGCCGAGAAGGTCTATTCCGAGCTCGGCCGCCTGCGCGTGCTCAAGGGCGAGCGGAAAGCGCGGGGCCTCGACACGCGCATCGTGGTGGCCGGCTGCGTCGCCCAGGCCGAGGGCGCCGAGATCCAGGCGCGCCAGCCCGCCGTCGACGTGGTGGTCGGCCCCCAGAGCTACCACCGCCTGCCGGACCTGCTGGCCCGCTCCCGCGAGCGCCGCGTCGTCGACACCGAGTTCCCGGTCGAGGACAAGTTCGACCACCTGCCCCGCCGGCGGACCCTCGGGGCGTCGGCCTTCCTGACCGTGCAGGAGGGCTGCGACAAGTTCTGCGCCTTCTGCGTGGTCCCCTACACGCGGGGCGCGGAGGTCTCGCGCTCCGTGGCGGCGGTGCTCGCCGAGGCCGAGAAGCTCGCCGACGGGGGCGTCCGCGAGGTGACGCTCATCGGCCAGAACGTCAACGCCTACCACGGCGACGGCCCCGACGGCGCGCCCGCGGGCCTCGCGGAGCTGGTGCGCGCGGTGGCGAAGATCCCCGGCATCGCGCGGATCCGCTACACGACGAGCCACCCGAACGATTTCGACGACGCCCTGATCCGGGCCCACGCCGAGGTGCCGGCGCTGATGCCCTACCTGCACCTGCCGGTGCAGTCGGGCTCCGACCGCATCCTCGCCGCGATGAACCGCAGGCACACCGGCGACCAGTACCGCCGGCTGATCGACCGGATCCGGGCCGCCCGGCCCGACATCGCCCTCTCGTCCGACTTCATCGTCGGCTTCCCCGGCGAGACCGACGCGGACTTCGCCGAGACCCTGCGGCTCGTGCGCGGCGTCGGGTTCGAGAGCGCGTTCTCGTTCAAGTACAGCACGCGCCCCGGCACGCCGGCCGCCGACCGCACCGATCAGGTGCCGGAGGCCGTGATGGCGGCCCGGCTCGCCGAACTGCAGGCGCTCCTCGACAGCCAGCGCCACGCCTACCAGCGGGCGGCCGCGGGACGGGTCTTCGACGTGCTGGTGGAGAAGCCCGGGCGGCATCCCGGCCAGGTCGCGGGCAAGACGCCGCACCTGCTGGCCGTCCAGTTCGACGCCGCGCCACACCATATCGGGCAGGTCGTGCCGGTGCGGATCACCGAGGCGGGGTCCAACAGCCTGTTCGGGGAACTGGTGTCCGAGGCTGCGGCGGCGTGAGGAGCGGAGCGGTCGGGATGATGGCGAGGATGGCGGCTTGAGCGCGTCGGACGGTGCGGGCGCGCGCGGCGCGCTCCGGGGGCGCGGCCCGGCGGCGCGGCCGACCGGGTCGGACGAGGCGGTCGAGGTGCCGCTGACCTTCGACGACAACCGCCTCGCGAGCCTCGTCTTCGGGCAGTACGACCAGAACGTCGCCCATATCGAGCGCCGGCTCGAGATCACCGCCACCGCGCTCGGGAACCACCTCGTCATCAAGGGGCCGGCCGACGCCGCCGAGACGGCGCGGCGGGTCTTCCAGAAGCTCTACGCCCGGGTCCGGACCGGCGGCAGCACCCTGACCCTCGGCGACGTGGACGGCGCCATCCGCGAGGCCACCGCGCAGGCGACCCTGTTCCCGGCCGAGGTCATCGCGGCCGAGGCCGACAAGCCGCATTTCGAGCAGATCGCCACCCGCAAGCGCGGGGCCGTGCGGGCGCGCAACCCCGCGCAGGACGCCTACATCAAGCTCCTGCGCACCAACGAGCTGGTCTTCGCCGAGGGCCCGGCCGGGACCGGCAAGACCTGGCTCGCGGTCGGCCACGCCGTGTCGCTCCTGGAGCAGGGCCATGCCGAGCGCCTGATCCTGTCGCGGCCCGCGGTCGAGGCCGGCGAGCGCCTGGGCTTCCTGCCGGGCGACATGCGCGAGAAGGTCGACCCGTACCTGCGGCCGATCTACGACGCCCTCTACGACTTCATGGAGGCCCGCCACGTCGACCGCGGCCTCCAGACCGGCCAGATCGAGATCGCGCCGCTCGCCTTCATGCGCGGCCGGACCCTCACCAACGCGGTGGTGCTGCTCGACGAGGCGCAGAACACCACCTCCATGCAGATGAAGATGTTCCTCACCCGCCTGGGCGAGGGCTCGCGCATGATCGTCACCGGCGATCCGAGCCAGATCGATCTGCCGCCGGGCCAGAAGTCCGGGCTCGTGGAAGCGGTCAGCGTGCTGGAGGGCGTCGAGGGGATCGGGCACGTGCGGTTCAAGGACGTCGACGTGGTCCGCCACGACCTCGTCCGCCGGATCGTGACCGCCTACGAGAGCGCCGCCCACGGCAGCGCGGAGGGCGACCGCAACCCGAATCCCCGCCGCCGGCCGCTGGCGTGACCGTGCCCCACGAGATCGACCTCGCCGTCGAGGACGCGCGCTGGGAGGCGGCGGTTCCGGACCTCGAAGCCCTCGTCACCCGCGCCGTCGAGGCCGGGCTCGCCGTCGCCCCCGAGAGTCCGGACGGCCCCGTCGAGGTCAGCGTCCTTTTGACGGACGATGCCGCCGTCCAGGAGCTCAACCGGACCTGGCGCGGCAAGGACAAGCCGACCAACGTCCTGTCCTTCCCGGCGGCCCCGCAGCCGCGGCATGCCGGGACCGCCGCCCCCCTCGGCGACGTGGTCCTTGCGTACGAGACCCTGGTGCGCGAGAGTGCGGAGCAGTCGAAGCCGCTCCAGAATCACCTCGCCCACCTCCTCGTCCATGGCACCCTGCATTGTCTCGGTCAGGACCACGAGATCGGCGAGGCCGAGGCCGATGCCATGGAAGCCCTCGAGGTCGCGGCGCTCGCGACCCTCGGCATCCCGGATCCCTATGCCTGAGCGCGCGACGTCCGAGCGACCCCAGACCCGAGAGACATGAGCAACGATCGAAGTCGCGGCGCGGCCCTGGCCGCGCCCAGTTCCACCGAGGGCGACTCCCAGCACCGGGAGCCCTGGTACGACCGCCTGCTCCAGGCGCTCCATCTCAAGCCGCGCGATTCCCTGCGCGAGGGTCTTGAGGAGGCGCTGGCGGAGCCGGATGCCGGCGAGAGCGGCCTCACCCCGCTCGAGCGCGTCATGCTCAAGAACGTCCTCGGCCTGCACAAGGTGCGCGTCGACGACGTGATGGTCCCCCGGGCCGACATCGTCGCCGTCTCGAACGACACCAGCCTCGGCGAGTTGCTCAAGCTGTTCCGCACGGCCGGCCATTCCCGGCTGCCGGTCTACGGCGAGACCCTCGACGATCCCCGCGGCATGGTCCACATCCGCGATCTCGTCGACCACATCGCCGCCAAGGCCGAGCCGGCCCGGCGCAGCGCGCCCGCCGTCGCGAAGCCGGTCGAGGTCGCGGTCGACGGCGCGGCGGACGCGCCGGCCGCGCCGCGCCCGCGCCGG
>NZ_JBKFAV010000238.1:0-287 GCF_053345825.1 Methylobacterium sp. C33D | reverse complement strand
GGACGGGCCCCGCCCCGGTACCGTCTTCGTCGAGGCCGCCGAGTAGGACCCGCGCCGCCTTCCGGCGACAGGCTGTGCTGCGGGCGCCCGTCTCTGCGAGCAGGGCGAAGCAACCCAGGGATGCCACATCCGCCGACGGCCCGATGCCCTGGATTGCTTCGCTCCGCTCGCTGCGACGGGTGCGGCGGTGTGCTGAGGTCGGCCTGACCGCGCAGGCTGCGCGCTGAGGAAGCCGCCCGCGCTCCCCGCATGTCCCGTCCCCATCTCGTCTTTTCCGGCGCCGACCT
>NZ_JBKFAV010000237.1:0-288 GCF_053345825.1 Methylobacterium sp. C33D | reverse complement strand
CGCCGAGATCGCCGCCCACTATCCGGGACGCCTCGAGGTGGTCGACGCCGACGCCCTCGCCTTCGACCCGCGGCCGCTGGTGGGCGATGCCCCGGCGCGGGTCGTCGCCAACCTGCCCTACAATGTCGGCACCGCCCTGCTCACCGGCTGGCTGGACGGCGAGGCTTGGCCGCCCTGGTGGGATCAGGCCGTGCTGATGTTCCAGCGGGAGGTCGCCGAGCGGACCGTCGCCGGCCCGGAGGAGCGGGCCGATTACGGCCGGCTCGGGGTCCTGTGCGGCTGGCGGAC
>NZ_JBKFAV010000236.1:0-288 GCF_053345825.1 Methylobacterium sp. C33D | reverse complement strand
CAAGGTGCATTTCGACGGGCTCGCCGCCAAGGACACCCGCTTCGGCCGGCGCCTGATCTACGGCGGCCACGTGATCTCGCTGGCGCGGGCGCTGGGCTTCAACGGGCTCGGCAACGCCTTCGCCCTCGCGGGCATCAACGCCGGCCGCCACGTGGCGCCGCTGTTTTCGGGCGACACGGTCTATGCCTGGAGCGAGGTGCTGGCGGCCGCCGATGTCGGCCGCGACGATGTCGGGCTCCTACGCCTGCGCACGGTCGCCACCAAGAACCAGCCCTGCGGCGCCTTCCC
>NZ_JBKFAV010000235.1:0-289 GCF_053345825.1 Methylobacterium sp. C33D | reverse complement strand
ATCTTGGCGATGGCGTCCTTGACGTCGTTGGTCGCCCGGTCCTGGTTCACCTCGGGGCGGAACTCGATCGTCGTCGTCGAGGTGCCCTCCGTGATCGTCGAGAGGATGTGCTTGACGCCCTTCACGCCGGCGACCGAATCCTCGACCCACTTGGTGACCTGGGTCTGAAGCACCGCGGGCGCCGCGCCCGACTGGGTGATCGTCACCGAGACGATCGGGATGTCGATGTTGGGGAACCGGGTGATCGGCAGCGCGCGGAAGCTGACCAGCCCGTGGATGATGCGGACCA
>NZ_JBKFAV010000234.1:0-289 GCF_053345825.1 Methylobacterium sp. C33D | reverse complement strand
CGGCGTGTTCGGGATGTTCAACCGGTTCGTCGACCGGGAGACCGCCCGCTACGGCCGCGGCACCGCGGCCTTCATCCGTAAGTCCGGCCGGGTGATGCTGGTCTACCTCGCGCTGGTGGCGGGGGCCGCTTACGCCTTCGTCAACCTGCCGGAGGGCTTCCTGCCGGTGGAGGACCAGGGCTTCTTCACGGTCGACATCCAGACGCCGCCCGGCGCCTCCTACAACCGCACCATGGAGGCGGTCCGCAAGGTCGAGGAGCACCTGCTGGCGCAACCGGGCGTCGCCACC
>NZ_JBKFAV010000233.1:0-289 GCF_053345825.1 Methylobacterium sp. C33D | reverse complement strand
CTGCGCCCATTCGGTCGACATCGTCCGGCGCGCCAAGCAGGACGGCCTGCCGGTGACCTGCGGCGTCTCGGTGGACAACCTCGTCCTCAACGAGAACGACATCGGCCATTACCGCACCTTCTGCCGGCTCTCGCCGCCCCTGCGCCACGAGACCGACCGTCAGGCGGTGGTGCGCGCCCCCGACGAGGGCGTGATCGACGTTGTGGTGTCCGACCACAATCCGCAGGACGTGGAGACCAAGCGCCTGCCCTTCGCCGAGGCGGCGGACGGGGCCCTCGGCATCGAGACG
>NZ_JBKFAV010000232.1:0-290 GCF_053345825.1 Methylobacterium sp. C33D | reverse complement strand
AGAACGTCGCGGCGGTCCTGAGCTTCGCCGACCGGGTCTACGGCTTCAACAACGGCCATATCGTCTATGAGGGACAGGCCTCGGCTCTCCGGTCGGATCCCGCTCCGATGCGAGATTTCATGGGCTTGGCGCCGTGAGCGAGACCACAGACACCGGCTCAATGCTGACGAAGGGGGGCATGGATGCCGCCACGAAGAGCCTGGCCATCGAGTACGACAAGCGCGGCATCCGCGTGCACGCCGTCGCCCCCGGCGTCATCAAGACGCCGATGCATGCGCCGGAGGACTACG
>NZ_JBKFAV010000231.1:0-290 GCF_053345825.1 Methylobacterium sp. C33D | reverse complement strand
AGGCCCAGCCGGATCAGCACCTTCGCTTCGGCGCCCTCCCCCGCGCCCTTCAGCGCAGCCGCGATGGCGGCGGCGGCCTGGACCTGCGG
The DNA here is from genome assembly GCF_053345825.1 of Methylobacterium sp. C33D. NCBI lineage: Bacteria > Pseudomonadati > Pseudomonadota > Alphaproteobacteria > Hyphomicrobiales > Methylobacteriaceae > Methylobacterium > Methylobacterium sp. C33D. The sequence continues at coordinate 201 of NZ_JBKFAV010000231.1, read as the reverse complement.
GTAGCCGAGATTGACCAGGGCCGGGACGGCGTCCGCCACCGGCTGCGGGGCGGCCCCCTCCTCGACGGCGCCCGTCAGGGCGACCAGCGCGGGGTCGACGGGCGCGAAGGCCGGCGCCTTGTCCTTGAGCTCGGCGGCGTGCCGGGCGGCGAGGCGCGGCCCGACCCCCGGGGCCCGGCTGATCGAGCCCTTGTCGCCGGT
>NZ_JBKFAV010000230.1:0-290 GCF_053345825.1 Methylobacterium sp. C33D | reverse complement strand
GTGCCGAAGAAGTCGAGGCTGGAGAGGCCGCGCGGGTCGGTGAGGTAGTAGCCGGGGGCGACGGCGCCGGAGACGAAGGCGTTGTTCCGGTTACGGCCGAAGTCGAGGTACTGGGCGTCGGCCTCGACACCGATGACGACGCCGGAGCCGGGGGTCAGCTGCCAGTTGTAGCCGATCTGTCCACCGCCGGAGAAGCCGTCCTGGCTGCGGTTGCGGAAGGAGGCGACGGTGCCGGGGGCGGCGTACGGGAAGGGGACGGCGAAGGTGTTGCCGGTGTTGCGGTCGCTGGC
>NZ_JBKFAV010000229.1:0-291 GCF_053345825.1 Methylobacterium sp. C33D | reverse complement strand
ACCGACCCGTCGAGGAGCGCGACGGTCCGCCCGTCCGCCACCGGGGCGTGGCGGCCGACCAGCGCCGTGCGGATCCCCTCGCGGGCGGCCGCCAGCGCGGCGGCGAGCCCCGCGGCCCCGGCCCCGACCACGGCGACGTCGAAGACGGTGTTAGTGTCCTCCGGCATGGTGTCCTGCACGATCGACGCGTCCCACTCGGGACAGTGTGGCGTCGGGCTTCCCAGGGTTCCGGTCGATGTGCGGCCCCGCCATCGCGAGCGGAGCGAAGCGACCCGGGGCAGCGGGACGTCA
>NZ_JBKFAV010000023.1:0-107197 GCF_053345825.1 Methylobacterium sp. C33D | reverse complement strand
AGGCGCTGCTGCTGGTGGTCGGGCTGGTGGGCGCGGCCCTGCTCTACGGCGACGGCGCGATCACGCCGGCGATCTCGGTGCTGTCGGCGATCGAGGGGCTGAAGATCGACGCGCCGGCGCTCGGGCCGTACGTGGTGCCGATCACCCTGGTGATCCTGGTCGGGCTGTTCCTGGTCCAGCACAAGGGCGTGGCCGCCATCGGCCGGGTGTTCGGGCCCGTCATGCTGGTCTGGTTCGTCGTCCTGGTCCTGCTCGCGATCCCCAGCATCCTGCGCACGCCGGAGATCCTCGGAGCGGCCAACCCCTGGCGGGCGGTGGACTTCCTGGTCCATGCGGGCTGGCACGTCAGCTTCCTGATGCTGGGCGCGGCCTTCCTGGCGGTGACCGGCGGCGAGGCGATGTACGCCGATCTCGGCCATTTCGGCGCCCCGGCGATCCGGATCGCGTGGTTCGGCCTCGTCCTGCCGGCGCTGCTGATTCACTATTGCGGCCAGGGCGCGCTGATCATCGCCGACCCGAGCGCGATCGAGAACCCGTTCTACCGGCTCGCGCCGGACTGGGCGCATTACCCGCTGGTGGCGCTCGCCACGATGGCGACCGTCATCGCCTCGCAGGCGGTGATCTCGGGCGTCTACTCGCTGACGCAGCAATCGATCCAGCTCGGCTTCATGCCGATGATGCGGGTCGTGCACACCGATCAGGACGAGCGCGGCCAGATCTACGTGCCGGCGGTGAACTGGCTGCTCGCCGCCGCGACCCTGACCGCCGTGGTGGTGTTCGGCTCCTCCGACGCCCTGGCCGGCGCTTACGGCATCGCGGTCTCGGCGCTGATGGGGATCACCACCCTGCTCGCCGCGCTGATCGCATTGCGCTGGGGCTACAACCCGGTCCTGGTCCTCGCGGTCAACGGCTTCTTCCTGGCCATCGACGCCGTGTTCTTCGCCGCCAACAGCGTGAAGCTGTTCGAGGGCGGCTGGTTTCCGCTGCTGCTCGCCGGCGCGGTCGCGTTCCTGATGCTGACCTGGATGAAGGGCAACCACGTCCTCGAAACGGTCCGCCAGACCATGCGCATGTCCGAGGCCGCCTTCCTGTCCAGCCTCAGTTCGCACCCGCCGGTGACGCTGCCCGGCACCGCGGCTTTCCTGACCGCCGCCACCGAGGGCATCCCGATGGCGCTCGGCCGCCTGCTGGAGCGCAGCCGCTGCCTGCACGAGCGGATCCTGCTGATCACCGTGATCTACGAGGAGGAGCCGGTGATCCCGGCGAGCGAGCGGGCGCAGGTCACGCTGGTCGCGCAGGGCATCCGCAAGGCGATCTCCAAGTACACGCCCGGCATGGAGCGCGTCGTCCTCCGCTACGGCTTCATGCAGACCGCCTCGATCCCCGAGGGCCTGCAATGCGCGGTGGCGAGCGGGCTGCTGCCGCCGGAATACCTGGAGGACATGACCTACTTCGTCGGCCACGAGGTGGTGATCCCGTCGCCGACCCACCCGGGCATGGCGCCCTGGCGGGAGGGCCTGTTCGCCTTCATGAAGCGGAACGCGGAACGCACCGGTGCCCATTTCGGCCTGCCGACGCGGCAGATCGTAGAGGTTGGGACCGAGATCGAGATCTGACAGGCCGTGGCGCGCTGGGGCAGTGCCTGAGGCGTGCATCGGGAGCGGGGGCTGGCCGCCTTCCGCATTGAAAACGGCCCCGTTCGCCAGCATATCGCCACCGCAATTTCCCCCACAGCGGAGGCATCACCCGTGAGCGAGACGATCGAGCGGCACGAGTTCGGGGCGGAGGTGGGTCGCCTCCTCGACCTCGTCGTGCACGCGCTCTACTCCGACCGCGAGATCTTCCTGCGCGAACTCGTCGCCAACGCCGCCGACGCCATGGACCGGCGGCGGTTCGAGGCGCTGACCTCGGCGGCGAGCGCCCTGCCGCCGGACGCCAAGGTCCGGATCGCGCCCGACAAGGAGGCGCGGACCCTGACCGTGTCGGATGCCGGCATCGGCATGACCAAGGAGGATCTCGCCACCAACCTCGGCACCATCGCGCGCTCCGGCACGCGCGCCTTCTCGCAGACGCTCGAATCCGCCAAGGCCGAGGACCGGCCGAGCCTGATCGGCCAGTTCGGCGTCGGCTTCTACTCGGCCTTCATGGTCGCCGACCGGGTGACCGTCACGTCGCGCCGCGCCGGCAGCGACGAGGCCTGGACCTGGGCCTCGGAGGGGCAGGGCAGCTACACGCTGGAGCCGGCGACGCGCGGCGAGCCCGGCACCGACATCGTGCTGCACCTCAAGGCGGATGCCGACGAGTACCTCGAGCCCTACCGCCTCGACCATCTCGTGCGGAAATGGGCCGACTTCATCACCGTGCCGATCGCCGTCGTGCGCGACGGCAAGGACGAATCGGCCAACCAGGGAACCGCGCTCTGGCGCAAGGCGAAGTCCGAGGTCACCGAGGAGCAGTACGAGGAATTCTACCACTCCATCGGCATGAACTTCGACAAGCCGTGGGCGACGCTCCACTGGCGCGCCGAGGGCCAGCTCGAATTCTCCGCCCTGCTCTTCATCCCCGGCTCGAAGCCGTTCCAGGCCCTCGAGAACGAGCGGCAGAGCAAGGTCCGGCTGCATGTCCGGCGGATGTTCATCACCGACGAGGCCGAGCTGCTGCCGCCGTGGCTGCGCTTCGTCCAGGGCGTGGTCGACACCGAGGACCTGCCGCTGAACGTCTCCCGCGAGATGCTGCAGTCGACCCCGGCCCTCGCCCGGATCCGCCGCGCGGTCACCGGGCGCGTGGTCTCCGAACTCACGACCCGCGCCAAGGACGCGGAGGGCTACCAGTCCTTCTGGGAGAATTTCGGCCCCGTCCTCAAGGAGGGGATCTACGAGGATTTCGAGCGCCGGGGCGAGATCGCGCCGCTCCTGCGCTTCCGCTCCTCGGCCGTCGAGGGCTGGACCTCGCTGCCCGACTACGTGTCCCGCATGAAGGACGGCCAGGAGGCGATCTACTACCTCGTCGCCGACGATGCCGAGGCGCTCAAGTCGTCGCCGCAGCTGGAGGGCTTCCGGGCCCGCGGCCTCGAGGTGCTGCTCCTCTCCGACCACGTCGACGCGTTCTGGCCCGATCAGCTCGGCACCTTCGACGAGAAGCCGCTCCGCTCGATCACCAAGGGCGGCCTCGACCTGTCGAAGTTCGCGCCGGAGGGCGGGCAGCCGGAGGCGCCGGAGGGCATCGACGCCTTCGTCGCCGCCGTGAAGGCCGCCCTCGGCGCCGAGGTCTCGGACGTGCGCACCACCGACCGGCTCGTCGACTCGGCGGTCGTCCTCTCGGCCGGCACCGGCGGACCCGACCTGCAGATGCAGCGGCTCATGCGCCGGGCCGGGCGTGCCGGTGCCGGGCAGCCGGTCCTGGAGATCAACCCGCGCCACCCGCTGATTCGGGCGCTGTCCGCGGCGCCCGAATCGGAGGTGCCGCAGGCTGCCGGGACGCTCCTCGACCTCGCCCGGATCCAGGACGGCGACAGCCCCCGCGACCCGGCCGCCTTCGCCCGCACGGTGGCGGCGGCTCTCGCGGCCGCGCGCGGCGCGTAGGACTACGGAGACCCGCGCCGCGCGCTGCCGTGAGGTCGCGCGCGGCGTGTGTCTCCACACACATCCGCTCGGGATGATTGCGGGTTCGGTTGATCATTCGGAAATGGTCGAGCCATAACTTCGCCACCGGTCGGGATCATTGCCCGGCCGAAGGCGCGGGCGCGGTGGGGGCCGCAGGCGTCTGAGCCGAACCCTCTCGCGCGCCTCGAGCGCGCCTCACGGACGCTGCATGAACCCGGTCGAGGCTGAAGCCGGCAACGGACAGGCGGTCGCGGCGGCGCGGACCCGGGCCCACGCCCGGGCGTACCGCCACAGCGGACGCGTGCGCACCATGCGCCGGCTGATCCCGGTGGTCGCCGGCGGCGCGGTGGCGCTGCTGCTGGGCTATCTGTTCAACCCCTTCGCGGCGCAGCTGCCGGGCGTCTCGGTCGGCCCGGTGACGCTGGCCGGCTCCAAGGTCCGCATGGAGAACCCGCGGCTCGCGGGCTTCCGTCAGGGCACGCGCGGCTACGAGGTGACGGCCGACGCCGCCCTCCAGGACGTGCGCAAGCCGAGCCAGATCGAGCTGCAGCAGATGCGCGGCCACATCGCCACCGACGACCAGGGCGGCATCGCCCGCCTCTCGGCGACGTCGGGCCTGTTCGACACCGCCCGCGAGGCGCTCGACCTGAAGGACGACATCCGCATCTGGACCGACAAGGGCGAGGAGGCGCGCCTGCGCTCCGCCGCCGTCGCATTCAAGACCGGCTCCATCAGCTCGCAGGAACCCGTCACGGTCTCGAGCCCGCGGGCCACCGTGAAGGCCGACACGCTCGACGTCGTCGAGAACGGCAAGCGGATCTCCTTCGTGGGGAACGTCCACGTGGTCATCGTGAGCGACGATCCGGGGGAGAAGCCGCAGGCCCGCCTCCTGACCTCGGATGCCGAAGCCGCGGACGGTGCCCGATGAGCGCCGCCCGCACCCTCTGGGTTGCCCTGGCAACCGGACTGGTCCTCGCAGGCCCGGCGCTGGCCGAGAAGCCGGCCCGCAAGGACTCGCCCTTCGGCAATATCGGCGGCGGCGGCAAGGACCCGATCAAGATCGACGCCGACCGGCTCGACGTATTCGACCGCGAGAACAAGGCGGTCTTCGCCGGCAACGTCGTGGCCGTGCAGGGCGACAGCACCATCCGCTGCTCGACCATGACGGTGACCTACAAGCGCGGCAAGGACGCGCCCGGCAAGGGCGCGAAAAGCGACGCCAAGGGTGAGGCGAAGGACGAGGGTGCCGACGCGGCCCCGCGCAACCCCGCCGAGAACGGGATCCAGAAGGTCGACTGCGCCGGGCCGGTGACGGTGGTGCAGAAGGATCAGGTCGCCACCGGCGATCACGCGGTGTTCGACCAGGATGCCAAGCGGATCGTGCTGACCGGCAACGTCGTCCTGAGCCAGTGCCAGAACGTCACCCGCGGCCAGCGCCTCGTCTACGACATGAACACCGGGCGCGCGAACATGGACCCGGTGGCGGGCGGCCGAGTCTCGGCCCTGTTCGTGCCCGGCGAGAAGTCCGACGCCAAGGACGGCAAGGCGAAGGGCTGCACGCAGCCGCCGCCCAGGCCGAAGGCGCAGGTCGATTGAGCGGCGCCGTGGCGTTCCAGGCGGGCCCGCAGGAGCCGGCCCGGACGGGCTGGCTCGGCCGCCTGTTCGGCCGGCGCGCGCCCCGGCCCGAGGCCGCCGACGGCTGGTCGGCGGCGGAGGAGGGCGGCCTCGGCATCCTCAGCGTGCGCGGGCTGCGCAAGAGCTACGGTGCCCGCACGGTCGTGCACGAGGCGGGGCTGACGGTCCGCACCGGCGAGGCCGTGGGGCTGCTCGGGCCGAACGGCGCCGGCAAGACCACGATCTTCTACATGATCACCGGGCTGGTGGCGGCCGATCGCGGCCACATCACCCTGGACGGACTGCCCATCACGCACCTGCCCATGTACCAGCGGGCCCGGCTCGGGATCGGCTACCTGCCGCAGGAGGCCTCGATCTTCCGCGGGCTCACCGTGGAGGACAACATCCGCGCGGTGCTGGAAGTGGTCGAGCCGGATCGCAAGACGCGCGCCCGCAAGCTCGACTCGCTGCTGGAGGAGTTCGACATCGCGCGCCTGCGCAAGTCGCCCTCGATCGCGCTCTCCGGCGGCGAGCGGCGGCGCTGCGAGATCGCCCGCGCGCTCGCCTCGTCGCCGACTTTCATGCTGCTGGACGAGCCTTTCGCGGGCATCGACCCGATCGCGGTCGGCGACATCCAGGACCTGGTGAAGCACCTGAAGCAGCGCGGCATCGGCGTGCTGATCACCGACCACAATGTCCGCGAGACGCTGGGCCTGATCGACCGCGCCTACATCGCCCATTCCGGCCGCATCCTGACGGAGGGCACGCCCGAGGAGATCGTGGCGAACCCGGACGCGCGGCGGCTGTATCTCGGCGAGGATTTCCGGCTCTAGGGCCGTTGCCGAACGGGTTGGGCGACGGGCGAGCGCTCACCCCTTCCAGTTCTTCAAAGCCGCGAACGGGCTGTCCGAGCCGGCCGGCTTCTCCGGGTTCAGCACCGGCTCCACCTGGGCGATCGCGTCCGCCATCGAGAAGGCCGAGCCGCTCTGGAGCCGGCCGCCCGCCGCGTCGCGGTGGCCGCCGCCGCGGAACAGGCGGGCGCCGTCGAGGGCCGTGCCGTCGTTGGACCGGAACGACAGCGTGCCCATCCGCTGGACGTTGACCACGCGCTTGGCGCGGCCCGCGTCCATGATCAGGTCGGAGACCCGCTGGAAGGTGCCCGAATCGAGGGCGAAGGACAGGAGCGTGCCGTCCTTCAGCGGGCGGAACAGGGAATCCGAGCGGGCGAGCGCCCGGGCGAGCCGCATGCGCGTCGTCAGCGCCGGATCGTCGTCCGGCGCGTCGCGCAGCAGGGTGTCGACGACGCCGGCCCGGATCGCCGAGGCGCGGCGCTCCAGTTCGGCCGGGCTCGCACCGTCCCGGAGGGCCGCGGCGGCCGCGAGCAGGATCTCGGACACGAACCGGTCGTGCCAGGGATGTCCGACCGGCACGTAGCTCGACACGGCCTCCCAGAACAGCTCGTCCAGGGCGAGGCCGCCCCGGAAGGCCGGGCTCTCCTTGCGCCAGAGGTCGAGGGCATCGACCGCGGTCAGCAGGCTCGACAGGTCGGTCGCGGGCTCGTGCGCGGCGAACAGGGCTCGGTGCTCGAAGGTCATCCGCGTGGCGCAGATGTCGTCCTCGATCAGCACGGCGATCTCGGGGTCGCCCAGGTCGATCCGGTGGAGCGCCGGCCGCTCGGCGTCGGGCGCCGCCTCGAGGCCCAGGCGCCGCATCTGGTCGAGGGACGAGGCGTGGTGGTCGAGGACCACGAGGCGGTGCTTCTGACCGTCCGCGCGGCGCCGGTTCATCGCGGCGAACTTCTTCAGCCCCGCGATCGTCTGCTCCTCCAGGCCGAGGTCGGTCATCAGCAGCACCTCGCGCTCCGCCGCGCGGCCGAGGCGCTTGATCTCGTCCTCGAAGACCGGGCCGACATCGCTGTAGCGGGGCACGTGGACGACGCGCTCGACCGTGGCGCAGGCGGCGGCGACCGTCGAGGCGCCGTAGCCGTCGAGGTCGTGGTGGGTGATCTGGATCAGGCGCAACTGGCGGACTCGAAGGGTGACGGAGCGGCCCGTCTACGACGCCCGGCGCCGCGAGGCGAGGGGCGGGGGCCCTTCCGTCCGGCGGCGTTCGGTGCAGAATGCACTTCGGCCGCCACGAGTCGCGAAGGACCGGCCGGCCGCGGAGACCCCCAAGGGGCCCGTCATACCGGGAGGACACGATGGCCCTGGCCGCAACGCCGCGCGTGCGCCGCATCCAGACGATCTCGCTCGCCCTGCTCGTGACGGCGGGCGTCGTCAACTACGTCGACCGGGCCACCCTGGCGGTGGCCAACCCGCTGATCCGCGAGGATCTCGGCCTCTCGATCCCCGACATGGGCCTGCTGCTCTCGGCCTTCCTCTGGGCCTACGCCTTCGCGCAGCTGCCCGCCGGCGCGCTCGCCGACCGGCTCGGCCCGCGCCTGACGCTGACGCTCGGCCTGACCTGCTGGTCGTTCGGCCAGATGCTCGGCGGCGCGGTGACGTCGTTCTGGCAGTTCGTGAGCGCGCGGATCGTGCTCGGGGTCGGCGAGGCGCCGCATTTCCCGACCTGCGCCCGGGTCTCCCGCGACTGGTTCAACATCCGCCAGCGCGGCACCGCCACGGGGATCTGGAACTGCGCCTCCTCGCTCGGCACCTTCCTCGCCCTGCCGCTGCTCACCTTCCTCATGGTGAGCTTCGGCTGGCGGGCGATGTTCGTCATCATGGGCGCGGCCGGCCTCGCGCTCGCCGCGGTCGTCTACCTCGTGTTCCGCAACCCGCGGGAGACCGACCTGACGCCGGCGGAGCGGGCCTTCCTGGAGGAGGGCGATGCCCCGAACGCCAGCCGCGCGGTCACCTGGGGCGCGTGGCGGCGGCTCTTCGGGTTCCGCACCAGCTGGGGGATGATCGTCGGCTATTTCGGCTGCATCTACATGACGTGGCTCTACACCGCGTGGCTGCCGAGCTACCTCGAGATCGAGCGGCACTTCACCCTGCAGAAGACCGGCCTCGTCGGCTCGATCCCCTTCGCGTTCGGCGTGCTGGGCGGGATCCTGGGCGGCCGCGTCGTCGATGTCCTCGTCCGCCGCGGCGTCGACCCGATCCGCAGCCGCAAGATCCCGATGGTCGGCTCCCTGGTGGCGACCGCCGCCTTCACGGTGGTGGCGGCCCTGACGCCGAGCGACACCCTCGCGATCGCCTGCATCTCGGCCTCGCTGTTCCTGGTCTACATGAGCTCGTCCTCGGCCTGGGCGATGGCCTCCGTGGCGGCGCCGGCCAGCTGCACGGCGTCGCTCGGCGCCATGCAGAATTTCGGTGGCTACATCGGCGGCGCCCTGGCGCCGACCGTGACCGGCTTCATCGTCGGCGGCACGGGCCACTTCTCCGTGGCCTTCATCACCGGCGCCGCGATCGCCCTGGTGGCGGCCCTGGGCTACTGGACGCTGATCCAGGATCCCATCGCCGACGAGGGGCCTGAGAGCCCGATCGTCGGCGCGCTCGGGGCCGCGCGCTAGGCGGGCCGATCGCGCCCTCTCGCGTCACCCCCGCAGGTTCGGCGCGGCCAGGATCAGGTCGCGCAGATGCGTGCGGGCCGTGAAGCTCCGGCGCATCAGGTCGACGAAGGTGGCGGCCGGCCCGTCCCAGTCGTGGCGCGCCGCGTGGGCCCGCGCGGCGTTCGCGTCGAAGGGCAGCCGCCCCTCGATCGCCGCCGCCATCAGCTCGGCGAGCCGCTCGACCCGGTCGGGTGCGTCCGGGTCGAAGTAGCTCGCCGCGCTGCCGCCGGCTTCCGGGATGGCCGTCAGGCTCGAGGCGATGACGGGGGTTCCCCGGGCGAGGCTGTCGAGCACCGGGATGCCCCAGCCCTCGCCGCGGCTCGGGAAGACCAGGGCGGCCGCCCGGGCGTAGAGGTCGGACAGGCCCCGGTCGTCGATGCCGGCGATGTGCACCGCGTCCGGCGTCCGGGCGAGGCGGTCGAGGGTCTCGGGCCGCTCGCCGTCGCCCTTGCCGACCACGATCAGCCGGGCCGCGCCCGCCGGGAGCCGCGCGAAGGCGTCGAGGACGAGGCCGAGATTCTTCCGCGGCTCCAGCCGGCCGACCATCAGCAGGTAGGGGCGCCCGTCGGCGAGCGGCGTCCGCTCCGTGACCGCCTGCGGCGGCGTGGAGCCGCAGCGCACCTCGGCGATGCGCTCCCGCGCGATGCCGTAGACGGTGGCGATGGAGTCCCGGCTGTAGTCGGAGATGGTCAGGACCAGCTTGGCGCGCCGCGCCGAGAGCCGGGTCAGGATCTTGTTCCGCCAGCGCATCGACCAGGGGAAGAACTCGGGATGCGTCTCGAACAGGATGTCGTGAACCACCACCACCTGCCGGTCGCCCGGCACCAGCGGCGGGGCGATGTAGGTGGTCAGGAGCGTGTCGAGCCGGTCGCGCAGGAACAGCCACGGCCAGACCAGGGTCAGCCGCACGGTCGCGGGCACGCGCGGCAGCCGTCGGTGCTCGATGTTGTCGCCCGAGACGATGCGGGCGCAGGCCTCCGGGTCGCCGGAATAGACCACGTAGGTGGCGTCCGGGTGGCGGGCGGCGGCCCGCCCGATGATGTTCACGAGCCAGGTCCGGCTGCCCTGCGGCTTGCCGGTGAGCACGTGCGCGTCGATGCCGATGCGAAGCATGTTACGGGCTCCTGTAGGCGCCGAAGGTCGGGGCCTCGCCGGGGGCGTAGGCCCGGCCGGCGATGTCGCGGGTGGCGCCGACCGGGATGCCGGCGCGGGCCGGGGGCGCCGTCAGGGCGAGCCCGCCGGCCATGGGGTTCGCGGGGTCGCGGAAGGCGGGCGTGCCGGTGAGGTCGGGACCCTGGGCGTTGAGCGGCAGGCTCGCCCCGTCGCCGGTGGCCTGCGTGCCCCAGCGGTAGAGCGGGGCGCCGACGGCGCTGCCGAGGAAGTTCGGCCCGATCGCGTTGTTGTTGTCGGTGGTGGTCGCCTCGACCACGATCGCGGCCACGTTCGGCCGGGTCGCGTAGGCGATGTTGTTGAGCACCCGGTTGCTCGACGTGCGGTCGACCCGCTGGGTGTAGTCGGAGGCGAGCACGATCTCGCCGCGATAGACGTGTTTGCCGCCGGAATCGCGCATGTTGCCGGTGGTCGTGTTGTTGACCACCGTGTTGGAGCCGGCGTCGAACAGGTTGATCCCGGCCCCGTCATTGTCGGCCGCGACGTTGAAGGCGACGACGTTGCCGTCGCACCACTGGTCGATCTGGATGCCGTTGCCGTCCTGGCCGGTGGTCTCCTTCTGGCCGGTGACGATGTTGTACCGGATGATGTTGCGGTCGCCGGCGTCCTGGGCGGCATCCTTGGCGTAGACGTGGATGCCCGAGGTGCCCGACATGCCCACGCCGTTGCCCGAGACGCGGTTGCCCTCCACGACGTAGCCGGAGCCGTTGATCTCCATCCCGTGGATGCCGTTGCCGGTCACGGTGTTGTCGAGGATGTAGCTCGGATCCTCCGCGGGCGCGTTGATCACGTCGACGGCCACGCCGTGGGTCTGGTTGTCGGCGAGCGTGTTGCCGGTGATGCGGTGACCCGCCCCCGCCCCGTCGCCGATCCAGATCCCCAGGCCGGAGCGGGACACGGTCGAGCCCGCGACCGTGACGTGGCGCGATCCCCGCCGGATGATGAAGCCGGAATTCGCCGCGCCCTGCACGGTCAGGCCCGTGACCGTGACGTAGGCGGCGTTCTCGAACACCACCGAGTTGGAGAGGCGCGGCTGCGTGCCGGGTTCGGCCGCCACCGTCACGGGCGCCGCCGCGGTCCCGCGGGACCCGACGAACACCACGTCGCCGTAGCTGCCGCCCCGGACCAGCACGCTCGAGCCGGGACCGAGCGCCGCGAAGGGCACGTCGGCGAGCCGCGCCACCGTGGTGTAGCCGGGTTTGGTGCCGCCGGCGGGGTCGACCAGGATGCTCTGCTGCACCTGCGCGTCGGCCGGCCCGCAGGCGGACAGGACCGGCAGGACCAGCGTCGACAGGGCGCCGCCGAGGACCGTGCTGGATCGCCTCATGCCGCGAGCGCCCGGGCGATGGCGAGGCGCTTGCGCCGCTGGAACAGCCGGCGCCACACGCTGCGACCGGCCTCGGGGCTGATCCGCGTCAGCGCGCGGGCCGCCATCTGCCAGCCGGGCAGCAGGGCCTGCGGCATCGCCAGGTCGGCGACCCGGTGCCGCGCCGCCGCGCCGAGCGGCGGCGGCCCGACCAGGCCGAGCCGGCCGAGATCGGCCACGAGGTCTGGGCGCTTGCGATACCACAGCACCAGCGCCGCACCCTCGCGCTCGGCGATCCGCAGGTAGGCCGCCTCGTCCAGGAGGTGGTGGTGGTAGCCCAGCGCCTCGGGCGCGTAGAACAGGCGCATCCCGCGCCGGGCCAGCCGCTCCCCGAGCTCGATGTCCTCGTGCCAGAACAGTTTCGGGTCGAAGCCGCCGGCCGCTTCCAGGAATTGCCGGTCGACGCTGACGTTGCAGGTCAGGAACGCGTCCCAGCCGACCTCGTCGCGGCCCGCAAGGGCGTCGTAGGACGCGTCGTGGTGCAGCGCCGAGAACGGCGAGAACGGCAGGGCGGGATCGATGGTCATCCGGCCGAGGATCGCGGTCTCCCGTCCGCCGCGCCGGGCGTGGGCGAGCCGGTGCGCCTCGACGAGGCTCGGCACCGGGATGGTGTCGTCGTTGACGATCAGGAGGCGATCGCCCCGGGCCGCCGCGATGGCGCGGTTGCGGGCGGCGTTCGCCCCGGCATTCTCCTGGCGCAGGTGCACCACCGGGACCCGCGCGGTGGCGACCGCGCGGCTGACGACCGTCCCGGTGTGGTCGGTCGAGCCGTCGTCGCAGACTGCGATCTCGAAGGGCGCCTCCGTCTCCTGCCGGTCGAAGGCCCGCAGGCACAGCCGCAGCGTGTCGGCGCGGTTGTAGGTCGGGATGATGACCGAGAGCACGGGTCGATCGCTCATGACGAGGCTTCCGGGAGCGGGAGGGGGAGGGGATCGGTCGGGGCACGGCGCAGGCACAGCCACCCCGCGAAGGCGCTCGCGAGCACCGCGACGGCGGGCACCGCCACGGGCGCCAGGGCGGCGGGACCGGCCCCCCAGGCGAGAGCGGTGAGGAGGGCGGGCGCGGCGAGGGTCGGCATGTCGGCCAGGGCGAGGGGCGGCCCGATCTCCCGCCAGAAGGCGTGGGCCAGGACGAGGAGCATCGCGGCCTCGGCGAGCAGCGCCGCGAGGCCCGCGCCGAGGAGCGGATTCCAGGGGATCAGCAGCGCGCAGACGATGAGGTTGGTAGCGCAGGCTGCAGCGCTCCCGCGCACCGCGAAGCCGGTCCGCCCCAGGGGGACGAGGCCCGCGAACAGGATCGTGGCGGCGATCAGCAGGACGCTCATCGCGGTGGCGACGCGCAGCACCGGGACGGCGCCGCCGAAATCCGGGCCGAAGGCGAGGCGTACCAGGGACTCCGCCAGGGCGCAGGCCGCCACCGCGCCGGCGCAGGACGCGGCGAGGATCGGGATCAGCGCGCCGCGGACCCGCGCGCGCAGGGCGGTCGTGCCGGCGCGCGACCGTCCGTCGACCAGGGGCCCGACGGCGCGCCCGAAGACCGGCACCAGCGGCGCGCACAGGGTGATCGCCACCGCGGCGCCCAGCTCGAAGAACCGGAACCCGGCCGTGAACTGGCCGAGCTCGGCCGCACCCGCGAAGGCGGCCAGCATCATCAGGCTGATCCGGCCGTTGAGCGAGCCGAGGGCGTTCGAGACGCCTACCCCCGCCGCGGCACGGATCGTCGCGAGCGCGTGCGGCAGCGATGCGGGACGGGCGGGCACGAGGCGCAGCGCCAGCGCCAGCCCGACCGCGCCGTACGCGATGCCGGCGGCCACCGCCACGAGGCTGAGCGCCGCCTCCGGAAGCTGCCACCACAGCGCGAGTGCCGTCCCGCCGATCAGCAAGGCGGCGTTGGCGAGCGACGGCCAGACGGACCAGGCCGGCCGCCCGCAGACCTGGAACAGGGCGTCGAGGAAGCGGGCGGCCGCGAGCGGCATCAGCGCGGCGGCGAGCGCCAGCGCGGGCCGGATCGCGTCCGGCAGCACCGGCAGGACGCAGAGCAGTACCGCACCCGTGCCGAGGCCGAGGACGAGGCGCGCCGACAGCATCCGGCCGAACTCGGCCGCGCGCATCTCCGGCCCGAGCGCGCCGATCCGCGCCCCGAACGTCAGCGTGGTGCCGAAATCCGCCGCGATCAGCGCCACTGCGAGGATCGCCAGGGCGAGGCCGTAGCGGCCCAGCGCCGCCGGGCCGGCGAAGTGGCCGACCATCACGAAGGCCGCGAAGCCCGCCGCGAGATAGACGGCGCGTCCCGCCGCCTGCCCGAGCAGGTTCGCGCCGTAGCGCAACCCGCCGGCGCGCCTCCGTCCCGACAATCGGTTTACCAAGCGAAGCATCTCTCGGTGAAGCCTGACTGAAAACTGCGACCTACGATTGCATCGTGGCAGGCTGCGTATGGCTTGCAACCGCAGTCTCAATTTATGGTTGCAGAGTTATCGCGTTTGCAAAACCGGAGGACTGCGTATGGGCGAGACCGCCGCTGGGCCGGAGCTGTGTCTCTCGCGCGGAACGGACGCCGAGCCGGGGCGGCGCCCGAGGTGGGGGGAGGTGCGGACTGCCCTGGCCGCCGACCGGGCTCACTGGCGCCGGCGCGGGGGCGGGCCGGCGATCCTCCGCCGGGGCTATCACGCGGTCTGGCTCTATCGCCTGTCCCGCTACGCCCACGAGCGCGGGTGGCGGATGGCGGCGTGGCTTCTGTGGCTGGTGAACGGCTGGTGGACGGGCGCCGACATCCCGCCCTCCAGCCGCATCGCCGGCGGCCTGTTCCTGCCGCAGCCCTACGGGACGGTCATCGCCGGCGCCGTGGGCCGCGACGCCGCCTTCGGGATCCAGGCCTCCATCGGCGGCCTGCTGAAGGAGCCGGATCAGGATATCGGCGGCGGTCCCGGCCTGCCGGTGCTGGGCGACGACGTCGTTCTGGAGGCCGGCGCGATCGTGCTCGGCGCCGTCGCGATCGGTGACCGGGCCCGGATCGGCCCGCGGACGACCATCCTCAAGGCCGTCCGGGCCGACGAGGAAGTCATGCCGCAGCCCTGGCGACCGCTCCCCGGCCGGGGCGTCGCGGCGTGAGCGGCGCGATGACGGATCACGTGACCCTGTCGGGGCTGCGGCGCCTCCTGGCGGCCGACTTCGCCCGCGTCCTGCACCAGACCACGGGCGGCAAGCCGACCTCCCGGCTGCGCCGCCTGATGCACCTCACCCTGCCGGCCATGCAGGTGGCGATCCTCCACAGGACCGCCCACCTGCTCCACGGCCGGGGCTGGCGCCGCTGCGCCGCCCTGGTGGCCGACCTGTCCCTGCGGCTGACCGGCGCCTGCCTGCATCCGGGTTCGCGCGTGGGACCCGGGCTGTTCGTACCCCACCCGGCCCGGGTCGCCTTCTGCGGGACCGGAGGCGCCGACCTCACGCTCCTGCCGGGTACCCTGGTCGGGCCGCGGGACTGGGTCTTCCCGAACCAGCCGTTCCCCGCCGACGGCCCCAGCCTCGGTGACCGCGCGGTGGTCGGCGCGCACGCCGCCGTGCAGGGGGCGGTCGCCATCGGCGCGGGCGCGACGGTCGGCATCGGGGTCTGCAGCCTCCGGGACGTCCCGGCCGGCACCGTGACGATGCTGGCCCAGCGGCAGGTGCGCAGCGGGGGGCTGGGCCCGGAGGCCGGCCATGGCCGCTAGGACCGGCCGCGCGCCGCCGGTGCCTGCCTCACGCGGGCCCGCGCTCCCGGCGGACGGCCCGCGGTGCCGGCCGGCCCGCCCGCTCGGGCGCGAGCTGGCGGCGCAGGACGCGCTCGTAGGCGTCGAAGATGCCGCGCCACGTGAACGCCTCGGCGTGGCGGCGACGGGACGCCTCGCCCATTGCGGCGAGACGGCGCGGCCCGGCCCGCACCAGGCCCAGGATGCCCTGCCGCAGCTCGGTCTCGTCGCCGAAGTACAGCGCCTGCGGCCCCGCCACCCAGCGGTTGAACGGGTTGTCGTGGGCGAGGATCGGCGAGCCCGCCCCCAGCGCCTCGACCAGCGACGGGTTGGTCCCGCCCACGGTGTGGCCGTGGATGTGGAAGCGGGCGTGGAAGCGGAGAGCGCCCACGCGCTCGGCCTCGTAGATCGCGCCGGCGAAGATCACGTCCGGCCCCCCCGCCGCCCGGACGGTGCGGTGGTACGGGTCGGAATCCGCGAGCTTGCCCAGCACGAGCAGCGGCAGGCCCGGCCGGACCTCGCTCCAGGCCCGGACGATCTGGAGGACGAGATTCTCAGGCACCACCCGGGCGATCAGCAGGCCGTAATCGCGCGGGCGCAGACCGAATTGGGCCAGCGGCTCGGTCGAGGCTTCCAGCACCGGGTCGGCACCGTACGCGATGGTGGTGATCCGGGCGGCCGACGTCCCGCGGGCGAGGTGCCGGGCGATCTCCGGGTGGTCCGCCACGAGGTGGGTCGAGAACAGGCTGCCGAGCCGCTCGTTCAGCCAGAACCAGGCCTTGGCGGGCCTCGACCAGCGGTCGCGCTTCCACTCGATGCCGTCCATGTTCATGACGCTGCGCTTGGCCGTCAGCCTGTAGAGCAGCGAGAACACGGCGGTGTTGTAGCCGAGCACGAGGGGCAGGGCCGGCCGGAACGCCGCCCGCAGGGTGCATTTCAGGTCGAACACGATCGTCGAGACGGCGCCGTCGCCCCGGACCGCGACCGGGATCAGCGTGATCCCGCGCCAGACCGTCGGCGGCGCCGGCTCGCGCACCTGACAGTAGACCTCGACCCGCCAGCCGCGCGCCACGAGCTCCAGCGCGAGGCGCTCCGCCAGCGTCTCGAACCCCCCGTGCGCCGCCGGCACCCCGCGGGTGCCGAGGATCGCCACCGCCGGGCGCCCGCCCGAGCCCCCGGATTTCACATGCGCCGTCGGCGCGGCACGTTCAGAGGAGCCTGAGGCATGGTCACGGTCGAACAGCGTCTGTTCCGGGAGATGGGCGCCGGGGGCTATTCCCGGCACGACCACCGGATGGAGTACATCGTGCGCGTCAACGCGCTGCTGCGCCCGGACATGCGGGTGATGGAGTTCGGCGCGGGGCGCGGCAAGTGGAGCGATGATCCGGTCCCACTGCGGCGGCACCTCGGCGACTTCCGGGGGCGCTGCGCCCAGGTCGTCGCCTGCGACGTCGACGAGGCGGTCCTCGGCAACCGGTCGGCCGACGAGGTCCGGCTGATCGGTCACGACGGGGTGCTGCCATTTCCGGACGGGAGCTTCGACCTGATCTCGGCCTTCTCGGTCCTCGAGCATATCGAGCATCCCGAGGTCACCGCGGCGGAGCTCGGCCGGGTGCTCGCCCCGGGCGGCTGGCTCTGCGCCTGGACGCCGAACCGCTGGGGCTATGTCGGGATCGGGGCGCGGCTCGTGCCGAAGCGGCTGCACGCGCGGGTGCTGCGCCTCGTCGAGCCGCGGCGGGTCGAGATCGACTCGTTCGTGCCGCTCTACACGATGAACACGGAGGCGGCGCGGAAGCGGCTTTTCCCAACTGACCGGTTCGAGCACTTCACCTACAGTTTCGACGGGCAGCCGTTCTATCATGGCGAGAACATCGTCCTGGGCAAGTTCTGGGAGCTGCTGTTCCGGCTCACGCCGGGTCCCTTCAAGGGCTACCACATGGTGTTCATCCGCAAGCGCCCGTGACGGTTCTTCGCGGTCAGAGACGAAGACTGCGCAGGTGGCCGGCGAACCTGCGCATGTCCTCGGCCTTGCGGGCGAGGTCCGGCTGCCGGCGCAGCCGGGCCGCGAGACCGTAGGCCAGGGCCCGCAGGGTGAAGCCGAGCCGGAGCGGGGCCGCGAAGAAGGCCGGCGACGACAGGGGCCGGCCGGCATTCCGCAGGCTGTAGATGGCGGCCAGCCCGTCGAGCCAGCGGGCCGAGCGGGTGCTGCCCGAGCCGCCCTGGAGGTGGGTGACGGCGATGTCCGGGCGGTAGGCGACGCGCCAGCCGGCATCGCGCAGGCGGCAGCCCCAGTCCACGTCCTCGCCGTAAAGGAACATCGGGCTCTCCAGCCCGCCGATCGCGGCGATCGCCGTGCGGCGCAGGAGCAGGCAGGCCCCGCAGATCCAGTCGACGTCGCGGGCCCGCGCCCCCCTGGCCTGGCGGCCGGCGAGGTAGAGGCCGCGCAGTCCGAGGCGGCCCGACAGGCCGGCGGCGTGCACCAGGATCGCGCCCGGGCGCGGCTCGTAGCCGGCGTCCCCGACCTGGTGCGCCCCGTCCGGGAAGGTCAGGCGCGGGCCGACCGCCCCGACCTCCGGATGCGCGTCGAGATGGTCCAGGAGGCCGGAGAGCGCGTCCGGGTCGTGCAGGAACGCGTCGGGGTTGAGGAGCAGGATCGCGGTGCCCCGCGCGTGCTCCAGCGCGCGCGCGTTGCCGCCGGCGAAGCCGTGATTGGTCGACTCGGCGATGACCCGCACCCAGGGAAAGGCCCGCGCGACGCGCTCCGGCGTCCGGTCGGTCGAGGCATTGTCGACGAGGATGACCTCGTAGGGGCGTCCGACCCGGCTCGCCGCCAGCAGGTCCAGGCAGGTCTCGATGTCCCGGCCGGCATTGTAGGTGACGATCAGGACACTGAGGCTGACGGCGCTCACGGACGCTCTCCGTACGCTGCGAGGGAGGGGCGACGCCCGGACGGCGCCGGGATCCGCTCCGGTCGGGCGGGCGCGGCGCCGGTCCGACCCGGGGACGCGACCGCCCGCGACGCGTCGACGGCCCTGCGCCGCTGCGCCGCCCGCACCCCGGCGATCAGCCCGAGGCCGGTGTAGAGCAGTTCGGCGATGCCGAGATTCAGGCGGAAGCCCGGATCGACCAGTCCGTGCAGCAGGTGCGCGATCAGGCCGACCGCGCAGGCGGCCGCGATCGCCGCGAGCGGATCGCCCACCGGCGCGCGGCGGGCGGCGCGGAAGCCCCGGGCGATGCCGGTGCCGAAGACCAGCGCGAAGGCCGCGTAGCCGACGACCCCGACCTCGGTGAGGATCAGGATGTGCAGGTTGTGCACCACGTGGTTCGAGCGGTCGAACAGGCCGGCGAGCCGGGACAGGCCGGTCCTGTCGAGGACCGCGAACTGGTTGCCGAAATTGTTGAGGCCGACGCCGAAGATCGGGAACTGCTCGAACAGCGCGAGGGCCGCCGCGTTCAGCGGGCCGCGCTGGGCGGCCGAGCCGCCGTCGTCGGCGGTGAGTCGCTCCCAGATCAGCGGGCCGGCGTAGAGCGCCGCGACGGCGCCGGCGACCGCCAGCAGGCCGAAGACGATCAGGCTCGTCCGGGTGAACAGGCGATCGCGGTAGACCAGCAGGATCAGGAGGGCGGCCGAGACCGGGAAGGTCAGCCAGGACGCGCGCGACAGGGTCAGGACCACCCCGACCAGGGCCGAGGCGGCGCCCGCCGCACCCGCGAGGCGCAGGAGGAGCGGCCCGCGCGACAGGGCCAGCGCCAGGGCGAGCGGCCAGACGAACTCGTAGTAGTAGCCGAGGATGTTCGGGTGAACCTTCAGCCCGCCGGCGCGGCGCTGGGCCGAGAAGTTGATGTTCTCCTCGACGATTTGCTCCTCGCCCAGCACCGACAGGCCGAGTTCCGAGCCCGAGACGTATTGCAGGCCCGCCACCGCGGTCTGGACGAGGCAGAGGGCGCAGATCGCCAGCGCCAGGGTCCGGATGTCGGACTCGGACAGGTTCGAGACCGCGACCGAGACCAGGAGGAGTCCGGCGAAGCGCCACGTGTCGAACCAGAGATAGGCCGGGTCGGTGGCGTTGGAGAGCGAGAGCAGCCCCGCGATCAGGAAGCCGAGCTGCGTCAGCACGAGGGGCCGGTCGAGCCGCAGGCCCGGGGAATCCTCCCCGAGGCCGGTGAGCTTGGCGACGATCAGCGCCAGCGCCACCAGCAGGGCGACGCTCACCGTCAGGCCGGCGCCGCCGCCGATGCTCGGCAGGTACTGCCCGACGGCCTCGAAATGCTGGAGGAAGCTGACGTCGAGCTTGACCGTCAGCCCGACCGCGAGGGCGACGAGCAGGAGCGGCGTGAGGCGATAGAGCCGCCCGACGATCAGGGCGCCCACCCCGCCGAAGGCCGCCGCGAGGCCGACGACGGCGAATTTCAGCGGCGCCGCGCTGAGGGCAACGGCGCCGGCCGCCGCCGCGAAGCCGATCCCGGCGAGCGGCAGGACCCGCAGCGCGCGGACCGGGGCCGCGCTCACCCGAGCCACCGGTAGAGCCATCGCGGGATCGGCCGCCGGGTGCGGTTGAGGACGACGCCGAGGGGCGCCCCGCCGGCGGCCTTGAGGTCCGCGAGGGCGCGCTGTGCCACCGCCCGGCGGGTGCGCTCGGCGCCGATCACCACGATGAAGCCGTCCACGAAGGGCGAGAGCGCGGCGGCGTCGCCGATCTCGGTGATCGGTTCGCAATCCACGATGGCGAGGTCGAAGCGGTCGTCGACCAGCGCGAGGAAATCCTCGACGCGGCCGTCGTCGAGGGTCGCCTCGCGGATGGCCGACGGGCTGCCCGCCGGCACGACGCTCAGGTTCTCGGCGACCGCGTGGACGCCGCGGCTCGGGGCGACCGCGCCGGCGACGATGTCGGCGAAGCCCGGCCGGCCGATCAAGCCGTACGCCTGCGCCAGCGACGGGCGCGACCAGTTGGCCTCGATCAGCACGGCGCTGCGACCCCGCAAAGCGTAGGCGCCGGCGAGTTCGCGGGCGAGGGTGCTCACGCCCTCACCGGGCTGGACCGCGGTGAGGCCGACCCGGCGCACGCGCGCCTCGTGCCGGGTGAGCTGGACGAGGGCCGGCTCCAGGATCGCCGGATCGATCTTCGGCGCGATGGCGGCGGCGATCATGCGGCGGCTCCCGTCTGCAGCGGCACTGCGGCCAGCACCGGCACCCGCAGCGAGCGGGCGACCTCCGACGCGCTGCGGTAGGTCTGGGCCAGGATCTCCGCGAGGGCGACGTAGGCCAGGGCGGCCAGCAGGCCGAGACCGGCCGCGAGCCCGAGGATCAGCGGCCGGTTCGGGCCGGAGGGCAGCCGCGGCGGCACGGCGCGCGCCACGAGGGCCGAAGAGGTGACGGCCTGCGCGTCGAGACCGGTGCCGGTCTTCAAAGCGTCGATCCGCTTCTGGGTCTCGGCGATCTCGTCGGTGAGCAGGCCCCTCTGCTGGGTCAGCCGGCCGTAGGCCAGGGCGGCGTCGCTCTGGCCGATGGCGGCCCGGCGGCGGGTCTGCTCAATCCCCGTGATGCTCTGGATCTTCTCGGCGAGGATGGCGAGCTTCGCCGCGTCGGCCGCGAGGAGCGCCTGGTACTTCTGCCGCGCCAGGGCGGCCAGATCCCGATCGAGGCTTACGAATTCGGGGGCGGTCGGCCGGAACCGCACCGCCAGCTCGGCGCGCTTCGTCCGCAGGTCCGCCCAGCGCTGGTCTAAGGCCGTGACCGTCGGGTCCGCGTCGGGGGGCGTCGGCTGCCAGCGGTCCGGTCCGGCCTCGCGGGTGCGCTTGAGCCGGGTCTCGACAACCTCGCGCTCGATCTGCGCCGCCGATTTCTGCTTGGCGAGGTCGGCCAGGGTACCGAGGTCGTTCTGCTGCTCGATCTCGAAGCTCGCGGTGTTGTTCCCCTTGAGGTAGGTCGAAAGCTGCGCGTCGATGGCGGCGAGGTCGGCCCGCGCGCGCTCCAGCTTGCTCTGGTAGAACGAGGCGGGAGTCTCGTCGGCGTAGACCTCCACGTGGCGGCGCTTGTAGGCGTCGAGCAGCCGGTTCAGCGCCTGGGCGGCGAAGTGCGGGTCCGTCCAGGTGAAGCCCGTGAGGATCACGTCCGTCTCCTTCACGAAGACGACCTTGAACGCCGCGAGATAGGCCTCGTAGAGCTTCTCGTCCGGGTTCAGGTGGCGCAGCAGGCCGACCGCCTCGAACGGGATCCGCGCCGTGTCGACGATCCAGGTCTTGATGGCCTTGGCGCCGCGCACGGCCTGGCGGCCCTGGTAGATCAGCCAGTCGATCCAGTCCGCCGGCGGCGGTCCGAGGTCACCGGTCGGGGTGATCGCCTTCAGCGCCGCGAACTCGTCGCGCACGATGCTGGGGTCGCGCAGGATCTCGATCTCGTTGTTCACATTCTGCGCGCGCTCCGAGAACATGTAGTTCTGGTTCGCGCCGCCCTGGAGCGGGGCGCCCGCCTTCTCGCGGCCGAGACGGATGATCAGCTTGGCGTCGGCCGTGTACTCGGCCGGCGTCAGCAGGAGGTAGATCCCGGCGCCGAGGATCGCCGCGACCAGGATCAGCAGCGCCGGCCGGATGTGCCGGAACAGGGCCGCGAGGGCGTCGCGGAGGTCGAAGGCCGGGCCCTCGACCGCGTCGGCGGCGGTCAGGTCGCTCTGCCTCACGTGCCGGACCTCACGGTGGCGCTGGTGGAGGTGCTGGCGGACGGGCCGGTGATGTAGTTCACGCCGAAGCCGGTCCCGTTGAAGAGCAGGATCTGGCGCACCACCAGGTCCACCGCGCGGGCGGTCTTGGCCAGAAGCGAGGGCGGCACGTAGACGGTGGCGTTGGGCGGCACCACGATCGAGTCCGCCAAGCCCGGCTGGCCGATGTCGACGATGCGCACGCTGCCGGCCGCCTCGGCGTCGAAGCGGATGATCCGCACGGCCTCGCCGGCCGCGGTCGGCAGGACGCCGCCGGCCGAGCCCAGGACCTGCGCCAGCGTCCGCGGCCCCTGCAGGGTGACGGGACCCGGGGCGCGGACCTCGCCGAACACCATGGTGTTGGCCGGGACGAGGCTCGCGAGCCGCACGCTGGTCGTCACCGAGGCCAGCTGGTGCTTGTAGGCGGCGTTCAGGCTGCCCATGACCTCGTGGACGGTCCGGCCCGCCGCCTGCACCGGGGGCACCATCGGCAGGTTGATCTTGCCGTCCGGCTCGATCGCCAGGACCTTCACGCGGCCCATGTCGGCGCGCTGGGTGAGGTCGCGGAAATCGTCGGTGACGGTGCGGAACCGGCGCAGCATCACGGTGACGACCGGGTCGATCAGCACGTCGTCGTAGGTGCTCTTGATCAGCGCGGCGGCCGCCTCGGGCGAGAGGCCCGCGACCTTGATGCCGTTCTTGCCGGGCAGTGAGATCCGGCCGTCCGGCCGGACGATCACCGTACGGTTGTATTCCGGGTGCGTGCGGAAATCGACGTCGAACTCGTCGTTCGGGTTCAGGCGATAGGTCGGCTGGACCACGCTGGAATCGATCAGGAACGAGACTTCGAGGTTGTCGCCGACGTTGAGGCGGTAGTTGGCCAGTCCGAGGCGCATGGTCCGCCCGACCTCCTCCTGGGCGGCCGCGACCAAGGCGGCCGGGAGGCCCTCGGTGACCGAGCCGGTCTGCGTCACGTCGAGGCCGGAGCGCGAAGCGCTCTGCGGACGGCCGGAATTGCAGCCGGCAAGGAGCGGCGCGCAGGCGACGAGCGCGAGCGCCGCGGAACCGGACGGCCGGCCGGCACGCCGGCGCGAGACGCCGAGGAACGCAGACAGGGAAAACGCCATCGACCTTCAGCCGCATCCTGCTCGACTGCGCTCACCCCATCACAACTCGTGATCGAACCGCGCACCGCGATACAATCACCAAGCTTGGTTAACGAGGCTTGAACCCGGCTCCCGGCAACTCTATCAGAAGTTGTGATTGGCGAGCGGTGGCAAAATGCTGAGCCGCGGGCGCTCTCGCCGTGATGCGTCAGGCTCCGGCGCGGGTCGAACGGCGTGCCCGGCCGCGGCGCCGTCGATCCCTGCACCGGTCGGTCGATGCGGGTATCCCGATGCGGCGGTGCCGTTTCCGGCAAGTCCCCAGCCGTCCTGCGCCAATCGAAATCTGTATATAGCGCAGCGCTTGCCCGAATTTAGAAACTTGATCTATAGTTCGACGGTATGGAGCCGTACGGATCGCGGGCAGACGTTCGGCGGGCCGGTGATGGGCGGCAGTATCCGTCACGGGGGCGGCGCGCGACATGGCGGGCGTGAGACCGGATCTCTTCGCCCGGCTGCACGACGACCTCGAGTCCGGCTTCCGCGAAGACCTCGAGGAAGCCGTGATCGACCCCGCGCGCTGGCCGGATTTGGCCGAGCGCGTCGTGCGGGCTTCCGGCAGCGAGGGCGCCCTGCTGCTGCGCTCCGACCGGACCGGTCTCGAATCGCTCTGCACCGCCTCGCTCGCCGACGCCTCGCGCCGCTATTTCGACGAGGGCTGGCACCGTGACGACCATCGCCTCCGCGGCATACCGCTGATGCGGACGCGCGGGATCGCGGTCGACCAGGACTTCACCACGCCGGAGGAGATCGCGCGCCTGCCCTTCTACCAGGACCTGCTGGCCTCCCGCGGCCTGCGCTGGTTCGCCGGCATCGGCTTCGCCGTGAACGGACGCCTGTGGTGCCTCTCGCTGCAGAGGACCGTGGAGCAGGGGCCCTATGAGCCGCACGAGCAGCGGCGCCTCGCGACCCTGTCGCCGCTCCTGCAGCGCGCGGGCCTGCTGACGTCGATCGTCGAGCGGGCCCGGCTCGCGGGGCTGACGCAGGCCTTCGAGCTGATCGACCGCGCAGCCCTGATCCTCGACGCCGAGGGGCGGGCGCTCCGCTGGAACGACGCGTTCGGCGCCCTCCTGGGCCGCGACCTGAAGCTCGCGGGCGGTCGCCTCACCGCGGAGGATCCGGAGGCGGCGCGCCAGCTCGATGCCCTCGCGCGGCCCTTCGGTCGACCGCCGATCTCCGCCGTCGTGGCCGCGCGCCGGGACGGGCCGCCGATCGTGATCCACGTCGTGCCGCTGGTCGGGCCGAGCCGCGGCCTGTTCGCCGGCGCGAGCACGCTGCTCCTCGGGAGCGTGCCCGGGACGCCGGCCGCGCCCGCGACCGCGATCCTCCAGGCGGCGTATCGGCTGACGCCGGCGGAGGCGCGCCTCGCCCAGGCGCTGTCGACCGGAACCTCCCTGGCGGAAGCCGCGTCGCGGTTCGCGATCACCGCGGCGACCGCGCGCTCGCAGCTGAAGGCGATCTTCGCCAAGACCGGGGCGACGCGGCAGTCAGACCTCGTGCGGCTCGTGGCCGGTCTCGCGCGCTGACGGGTCACGGTCCCGAGAGGCGCGCGGCGCCGGCCCGGCGGCGGCGGAACGGGTCGGCCGACCCGGCCGTTTCAGCAGCAACGACAGGAGAAATCTCGATGACGAACCGGATCGCACTCGTTTCCGCCCTGGCCGTCGCGGGCCTGCTCGCCGGCGCGCCCGCCGAGGCGAAGGGCTGCCTCAAGGGCGCCGTGGTCGGCGGCGTCGCCGGCCACATGGCCGGCCACGGCAAGATGGGCGCCGCCGCGGGCTGCGCGATCGGTCACCACAACGCCAGCAAGAAGGCCAAGCAGGGCTGAGCGATCCGAGGCCGTCGGCCGCGACGGCGATCGGATCGGTCCACAACGGCGATGACCGGATCATCGCCGCCTCTCCGGAGCCGGATTCCCCGCGGGGATCCGGCTCCGCTGCGTTCGAGGCCGAGCTCCTCCGCGACGCTCCGGAGTTTCAGAGCGGGAGGCCCGGATCCTGGTCCTGAGCCGGGGGCCGGCGGCGCGGCGGGCGCCGCCGCGGATCGCCGTCACGGCCCTGGTCCCCGTCGCGTCCGCACCCCGCACGGCGCTCCGCACCGGCCGCCGGGCAAGCTCCACGCAAGCCTTCCGTTGACCGCACTTTCGAGCTATTCTAATTAAGAACTGTGGAGGTGACGCCGCCGCTGCGGCCCCGCCACCCGACATTCCCGATGGAGAGACCCGATGGCCGGTTCCGCGAACGCCGCTTGCGAAAGCTGCCGCTTCTTCGACGATCACACGCTCAACGGCGCCCAGGCGAAGGGTGACGAGGGCCTCTGCCGCTTCAATCCGCCGGTCAGCCAGCCGGCGCCCGAGTCGAAGGGTCTCTGGCCGGTCGTCGCCTCGAAGGACTGGTGCGGCCACTTCACGGCCGAGATGACGGCCGCCGAGTAACGCATCGCATCCTCGAGGTTCGCGGGATCTGCGCCGAGGCGCGGATCCCGCGACGCTCCATCATCGACCGCGGGACCGGCCGGCCCGACTCGCGGAGGGCGCATTGCCGGAGCCGCGCGGCTTCGCGTAACCTGCGGCCGTGACAGACGTGATACGCCCGGCCGCGGAGGCCGATCTTCCCGCCATCGCGGCGATCTACGGCGATGCCGTCACCACCAGCACGGCCAGCTTCGAGACGGAGCCGCCGACGCTGGCCGAGATGACCCGCCGCTTCGAGGTCCTGCGCGCCGGCGGCTTTCCCTATCTGGTGGCCGAACGGGGCGGCGCGGTCGCGGGCTACGCCTATGCCGGGCCCTATCACCAGCGGGCCGCCTATCGCTCGACCCTGGAGGATTCGATCTACGTCGCCCGGACCGCCCGCGGCGGCGGTGTCGGCCGGCGCCTGCTCACCGCCCTGATCGCGGCGAGCGAGCAGATCGACTGCCGGACCCTGGTCGCCATCATCGCCGACAGCGGCTCACCCGCCTCGATCGCGCTGCACGCGAGCCTCGGCTTCACGCGCGTGGGGACCCTCGCGGGTGTCGGCCACAAGCACGGGCGGTGGCTCGACGTGACGCTGATGCAGCGCGCCCTCGGACCCGGACGCGGCCTCCCGCCGACGCGGATCTGACCATCGAGCGCACCGGTGCCAGTATCGCGGGAACGATGACCGTCCGAAACCCCGGCTGAGTTGTCATGATGCGGACAACTTCGCGCGGGAGAGGGCGGGCATGACGCGCACGCCGTCCGGTTCTCGGTGCGGCGCGGGCGCGATGACGCGGGGGGAGCGATCTGTCCGCGCGCGGAAGCGGTTTACGCGAGGGCGGGCGGTCAAGGCTCCATCACGACTCGCGAGGGATGGGAGTTCGGGTATGCGGTTTACATCGATCGGTCGCCGGGTTGCGCCGCTCGCGATCCTGGCGCTCTCGGCGCTGGCGGGCACGGCCCAGGCCAAGACGCCGACCGATCCCAGCGGCACCTATCTTACCGAGGACGGCCGCGCGCGCGTGCGCCTCGAGAAGTGCGGGACCGCGGGCGACCGGCTCTGCGGCTACGTGGTGTGGCTGAAGGTCCCGCTGAACGACAAGGGCGAGCCGCGGATCGACTTCAAGAACCCCGATCCCAAGAAGCAGGCCCGGCCGTCCCTCGGACACCAGCTGATCCTGGGCCTGAAGCCGAATGCCGACGCCCATTACGAGGGCAAGATCTACAATTCCGAGGACGGCAAGTCCTACGACGTCACCATCTGGACCGAGACACCCGGCGAGCTGACCGTGCGCGGCTGCCTGATCGCGTTCCTGTGCAAGTCGCAGACCTGGACGAAGGTGACCGATCTCGCCCCGGGCCAGCTTCCCGGCCCGACCAACGGTGCGAACGGCCCGCGCAGCGATCCCGAATACGCCACCGCCGCCCCGAAGCCGACCGCCAAGGCCGGCGCGAAGCCCGCTCAGAAGCCCGCCGCCACCGAGGCTCCCAAGGAGGAGTGAGCGGCGCGGGCCCGCGCGCGGCGGGCCCTCAATCGTCCAGGGCCGCGTAGGTCAGGACGCGCAGCTCGCGCCGGATCGGCAGGGCCGAGGACGGCACGAGCTGCGTCATGAGCACCACCGACAGGTCCTCGGCGGGGTCGATCCAGAACGCCGTCGAGGCGAGACCGCCCCAGGCGACCTCGCCGGGCGTGCCGAGGATCTGGGCCCGCGCCGGGTCGAGCATCACCGAGAAGCCGAGGCCGAAGCCGATACCGGTGTAGGAGGTCTCGGCGAAGCGCGGCGTGCCCATCGCGGCGAGATCGCCCGGCAGGTGGTTCGCCAGCATCAGGTCGACCGTCTTGCGGCCCAGGAGGCGCGCGCCGTCGAGGGTCCCCCGGTTGAGGATCATCCGGCAGAAGCGCTGGTAATCCGCGGCCGTCGAGACGAGGCCGCCGCCGCCCGACGCGATGGCGGGCGGGCGCGCGAAGGCCGTCTCCACGGAATCGTCGAACAGGCGCAGCTGACGCGAGCGATCGTACGCGTAGGTGGCGCAGAAGCGCGCCATCAGTTCGGGCCGCACGTGGAAGTCGGTATCGACCATGCCGAGGGGCGCGATCACCGCCTCGCGGAGGTGGTCGGCGAACGGGCGGCCGGTCAGCGCGGCCACGTACTGGCCGAGCACGTCGGTGGCGACGCTGTAGTTCCAGGCGCTGCCCGGCTGGGCGAGGAGCGGCAGCTTGGCAACCCGCGCGGTCATCTCGGCGAGCGTGCCCGCGCGCGCCAGGAAGTCGACGCCCTGCTCGCGGTACTGCGCGTCGACCAGGGTCGCCTCCATGAAGCCGTAGGTCAGCCCGGCCGTGTGGGTCAGCAGGTCCCGCACGGTGATCGCCCGGCGGGCCGGCTCGGTCTCGAGCTTCGCCCGGTTGCCGCCCACGGCGACGCGCATCTCCGCGAAATCGGGCAGGACCCGGTGGATCGGATCGTCGAGCTGGAACAGGCCCTGCTCGTAGAGCTGCATCACCGCGACCGAGGTCAGCGGCTTGGTCATCGAGTAGATCCGGGTCACCGTATCGAGGGTGAACGGCGTCGCCCGGGCGAGGTCGGCCTGCCCGCAGGCGCGCGCGAAGGCGATGCGGCCGCGCCGTGCCACGGTGACCGACAGGCCGGCCAGCCGGCCGTCGTCGACGAGGCGGTCCATCCACGGCGCGATCCGGGCGAGGCCCTCCGGGCTGAACCCGGCGCCCCTCGGATCGGTCTCGGTCAGCGCGCTCATGCGGTCTCCTCGTCGTGGCGATCCGGAAGCGTAGAAGGGGAGGGGGACGAAATCACCAGCCCATCGTCCCGGGACCGCCCTTGAACGGCCCGACGATGCCGGGCGTGATCCAGCCGCCGTAGAAGCTTCCGGGCTGCGGCGTCACCTGGGCCGCCCCGACGTAGCAGGCGTCCATCGGGCCGGCGTAGAACGCGACGTGGCCGGCGATCGGGCGGAAATCCGGGGTCGGGTCCGGATAGGCCCAGGCGGCTCCCGGCACGAGGCGGTCGCCGGCGCGCACGTCGAACAGGACCGCCTGTCCCTTCCACTCGCAGATCCCGCCGCGCCGCCGGTTCACGAGCGTCCCGTCCGCGATGTCGGCGGGCGGCAGGTAGTAGGTCGGCGGGTGCGAGGTCTCGAGGACCCGGAACCCGGAGCCCGTCTCGGCGATGACGCGGCCGTCGAGCACGACCCGCAGCCGCTCCGGGACGGGTTCCAGCCGCGGCGGCCGCGGATAGTCCCAGACGCTCTCCTCGCCCGGCCTGACCGGATCGGGGACGGGCCGGAAGGGTGATCCGCGCATGGAAAACCTCGTGACGTGCGATTCCTGATCCAGATAGGGCGGTGCGGCCGGCGTTTGTCGTCCGGCGCGACCGTGCTAGCCCGTCGCCGACACTCGAGCCCGGGATCGCCCGCGATGGACATCGCCCTCTTCCTCGACTTCGACGGCACGCTCGCCGAGATCGCCCCGCGGCCGGACGCCGTGCGGGTCGAGCCGGGCCTCGTGGAGGATCTGGAACGGCTGCGGGCACGCCTCGACGGCGCCCTGGCCATCGTCACCGGCCGGCCGGTCACGGTGATCGACGGCTTCCTGACGCCCGCGCGCCTGGACGCGGCCGGTCTCCACGGCGTCGAGCGCCGGGTCAGCGGCGCGCTCACGGGCGGCCGCGCGGAGGATCACCCCGACCTGCGCCGGCAGGTCGCGCGCCTGCAGGCCGAGACCGCCGCGCTGGCGCAGGTCCTGATCGAGGACAAGGGCGCCTCGGTGGCGGTCCACTGGCGGCTCGCGAACCCGGACGATGCCCTGCGGGCCGAGACCCTGGTGAAGGGCGCGGCGGAGGCGCTGGGCGCCGGTTACCGCCTGCAGCTCGGCAAGGCGGTCGGCGAGATCGTCCCCGCGCAGGCCACCAAGGCGCACGCGATCCGGGCCTTCATGGCGCAGACGCCCTACGCCGGACGGACACCCGTCTTCTTCGGCGACGACCGCACCGACGAGATCGCCTTCGCGTCGGTGAACGAGGACGGCGGCGTCGCGGTGCGCGTCGGGGACGGCGAGACCGTCGCCCGGCGACGCCTGCCCGACCCCGCCGCCGTCCGTGCCCTGCTGAGCAACTGGGCTGCCGGCGGCGCGATCGACCTGCACGCGCTGCCGCCGGCCTGACGCGCCGCGCCGTCCAGGGAGACCGCGATGTCGGGGCGTTCCGTCACGGGCTGGCCGCGCCTGCTGCTGCGGCTGGAAGGAGCGTGCATCCTCGTCGCCGCCCTGCTCGCCTATGGCTGGCTCGGGTCGTCGTGGTGGCTCTTCGCGGCGCTGCTCTTCGTCCCCGACCTGAGCATGCTGGGCTACGCGGCAGGCCCCCTGGTCGGCGCCGTCCTCTACAACGCGGCGCACACCCTCGCGCTGCCGCTCGTCGGCCTGTCCCTGGCGATCGCCCTGGGACGTCCCGAGGCCGCAGCAGCGATCCTGATCTGGCTGGCCCATATCGGTCTCGACCGCGCCCTCGGTTACGGTCTCAAATACGGGAGCGGATTCGGTGATACGCATCTTGGCGCGATCGGCCGGCCGCGTGACAAGACGATCGCGCCGTCCTGAGGGACGGGTGCAGCCGATTGGGACTTGCCCGCGCGGGGTCGCGGGGCCGATCAATCGCCGGAGCCGTGCCGGGCGCGAGTCCCGTCGCGGCGGGCCAGTGAGCAGGGGCTAGTTGCGATGTTCGAGTTTCCGGTTCTGGTCGGCGACATCGGCGGGACGAACGCGCGGTTCGGTCTGATCGAGAAGGCCGGCGACCAGCCCCGGCTCCTCGCGCACGAGGCCACCGCCGACCATCCCGACCCGTCGAGCGCCATCAGGGCGTCGCTGGCCAAGGGCGGCGGACCGGCGCCGCGCTCGGCCATCCTGGCGATCGCCGGCCGGGTCGACGGGCCGGAGATCCAGCTGACGAACGCGCACTGGAAGATCGCCGGCCAGCGCATCGCGGAGGATTTCGGCCTCTCCTCCGCGACGGTGGTCAACGACTACGTCCCGGTGGCGGCCGGCGCCGCCGATATCGAGCCCCACGACCTCACGCCGGTCGGGCCCTGTCCGCCCGTGCCCGGCGGCGCCCGGGTGGTGCTGGGCCCCGGGACCGGCTTCGGTGCGGCCGCGCTCGTCCCCTATTCGGCGCACCTCGCCATCGTCTCCACCGAGGTCGGCCACACCGATATCGGCCCGGCCGACGCCTTCGAGGAGAAGGTCTGGCACGCGCTGGAGCGGGTCGAGGACCGGATCACCGTGGAGACGGTGCTGTCGGGGCCGGGCCTGTCGCGGCTCCACGCGGCCGTCGCGCATGTCCGGACCGGGCAGCCGCACGAGAAGATCGAGCCGGCCGCAGTCACCGAGGCCGGCCTCAACGCCACCGATCCGCACGCGGCCGAGACGCTCGAACTGTTCGGCCGCGTGCTCGGACGCGTCTGCGGCGACCTCGCGCTGACCTTCCTGGCGACGAGCGGCGTCTATATCGGCGGGGGCATCGCGCCCCGGATCCTCAAGGTGCTGGAGGAGAGCGGCTTCCGCACCGCCTTCGAGAAGAAGGCGCCCTTCGCCGCCATGATGCGCCGGATCCCGACCAGCGTGATCACCGTCCACGACCCGGCCTTCCGGGGCCTGGCGGCCCTCGCGAACGAGGGTGCCAAGTTCGTCTACCACGGGCAGGTGTGGCGCAAGGAGGCGTGACGCATCGCGACCGCGCCGCGCCCGCGACGCGGGGCGAGGCCCGGCGGCCCTCAGGCCGCCGCCAGCGGCTTCGACACCTCCTCCAGGGACTTGCCCTCCGCGGCCGTGCCCCAGATGCCGCCGACGATCGCGGCGATGAGCATCAGCACCGCGCCGAGGCCGTAGCCGAACAGCACCCAGTCGCGCGATCCGGTCTCGACCAGGGTTCCGAACAGGAGCGGGCCCGAGACGCCGCCGATGCCGGTGCCGACCGCGTAGAAGGCCGCGATGGCGAGCGCCCGGATCTCCAGCGGGAAGGTTTCGGAGACCGTGAGATAGGCCGAGCTCGCCGCCGCCGAGGCGAAGAAGAACACTACCATCCAGGCCGCCGTCTGGCCGACCGGCCCGAGCACGTCGAGGCGGAACAGCAGGCCGACCCCGGCGAGCAGCAGCGCCGAGATGCCGTACGTGAAGGCGATCATCTTGCGGCGGCCGATCGTGTCGAACAGGCGCCCGAGGAGCAGCGGGCCGAGGAACGAGCCGAGCGCGAAGGGCAGCAGGTACCAACCGACATGGTTGCCGGGCACTTGGTAGAAGCGCTCCAGCACCAGCGCGTAGGTGAAGAACAGCGCGTTGTAGAAGAAGGCCTGCGCGATCATCAGCGCGAGACCGACCATGGTCTCCTTGCGGCTCGTCACGAACAGCGCCTTGAACACCTCGGAGAGCGGGGTGTGGTCGCGGGTGCGGACTTTCATGCGCTTGCTCTCGTCCACCGGCGGCAGGGTCACGCCCTCTTCGGTGAAGCGCTTCTCGATGCCGGTGACGACCCGGTCGGCTTCCGCCGCGTAGCCGTGGGTCGCGAGCCAGCGCGGGCTCTCGGGGATCCAGGTGCGCAGCAGCAGGATCACGAGGCCGATGGCGCCGCCGGTGAAGAAGGCGACGCGCCAGCCCCAGGCCGGGTCGATCACCTCGGGCTTCAGGAGCACGATCGACATGAACGAGCCGAGCGCCGCGCCGATCCAGAACGAGCCGTTGATGACGAGGTTGGTCCAGCCGCGAACCCGCGCCGGGACCAGCTCCTGGATGGTCGAGTTGATCGCCGTGTACTCGCCGCCGATCCCCGCGCCCGTGAGGAAGCGGAAGAGGCAGAAGCTCCAGATGTTCCACGACAGGCCGGTGGCCGCCGTGGCGACGAGGTAGAGGGCGAGCGTGATGAAGAACAGCTTCTTCCGGCCGATCCGGTCGGTGAGCCAGCCGAAGCCGATCGCGCCGGTGACGGCGCCGATGAGGTAGCAGGAGGCCGCCAGCCCGACGTCGAATTCCGAGAACGACATGGGCGGCTGGCGCAGGGCGCCGACCAGGGAGCCGGCGAGCGTCACCTCGAGGCCGTCGAGCACCCAGGTGATGCCGAGCGCCACGATCACCAGGACGTGGAACCGGCCCCAGGGCAGCCGGTCCAGGCGCGCGGAGATGTCGGTGTCGATCACGCGGCCGATCTCCGCACGCTCCGGTGTCCCGGATCCCCCCTCGACCTTGCTCGCCATGTCCGCGTGTTCTCCCGTTCCACCCGTTTACCGTGCCTGGACAGCGGGCATTTACCGCGACCGTAGGCAGGTGTTGGGAACAGGTTGGAAATCGATTCGGTTCGATTTCGTCTTCACGCGCGCCGCGCAGAACAGGGAGGTCCACGCGGTGCCCCTCCGATGTCCTCCTGTCCCGCCCGTTCCGGCCGATCCTGGCCACGCTACGCCCTGCTGGCCGCCATGACGCTCGGCGGGCTCGCCACCGCACCCACCGAGGGGGCGGACCGGCACCTCGAGCGGCCCAAGCCCCGCGTGGTGATGCAGGCAGCCGAGCGCTGGCGCCTGCGGCCGACCGAGCCCGTCGTCGCGACGACGACCGGCAGCATCCGCGCGCGGACCGAGACCGCGATCCCCGCGGACCGCCGCAACGTCCGCCTCGTCTACCCGGCGCTGATCGAGGCGCGCTGACGGCGCCGACGCCCGAACCATCTCGACGGACCGGATCCCGTCAGGCACAGCGCCTGCTTCGTCCGCGCGTGGACGAGTTCAGCGGTACGGTGCGGAGGACGCGGATGGCGGAGGCGATCGCCCTGGTCGGGTGCAAGGGACCGGACCAGGAGGCGGAGTACCTGCGAATCCTGTCGACGGCCATGCCGGAGGAGCGCCTGATCCCGTTCCGGGCGATGGACGACGCGGCGCGGACGGCGGCCCGGGTCGCCGTCGTGGCCAACCCCGATCCGGCCGAGGTCGCGGCGCTGCCGGGGCTCGTCTGGGTGCAGAGCCTGTGGGCCGGGGTCGAGAAGCTCGTCGGCGCCTTCGACCGGCCGCTGCCGATCGTCCGCCTCGTCGACCGCGAGATGGCCCGCACCATGGCCGAGGCCGTGCTGGCCTGGACCTACTATCTCCAGCGCGACATGCCGGCCTACGCCCGGCAGCAGCGGGACCGGGTCTGGCGCCCGCACGCCTACCGCAAGCCGTCCGACACCACGGTCGGCCTGCTCGGCCTCGGCGCGCTCGGGACCGCGGCGGCGGAGCGGCTCACCGGCGCGGGCTTCCGCGTCGTCGGCTGGAGCCGCAGCCCCAAGGCGGTGCCGGGCCTCGACACGTTCCACGGCGCCGACAGCCTCCCGGCCATGCTCGGCCGGTGCGACATCCTCGTCTGCCTCGTGCCGCTGACGCCGGAGACGCGGGGCCTCGTGAACGCCGAGCGCCTCGCCGCCCTGAAGCCGGGCGCCGCGCTGATCAACTTCGCCCGCGGTCCGATCGTCGTCTCCGAGGATCTGATCGCCGCCCTCGAAGACGGCCACCTCGCCCACGCGGTGCTCGACGTCTTCGCGGTCGAGCCCCTGCCGGCGGAATCGCCGCTCTGGGCCCATCCCGGGGTGACGGTGCTGCCGCACGTCTCGGGACCGACCGACATGGATTCGGCGGCCGCCACGGTGGCGGCCAACCTGCGGGCCTACCGGCGGACCGGTCGGGTGCCGGACGGCGTCGACGCGGCGCGCGGGTACTAGGGCGCGCGGCTCACAGCTGCGGGAATGTCGCCGCGAGCTGGTCGATCGGCACGCGCACGGCCGGCGGCAACCCGCGCCGGGTCGTGAAGGCGATGTGCACGATCCCGGGCTGCCCCTGCCAGTCCGGATAGACGGGCACGAGCCGGCCGGGACGCGACACCCGGTCCCGGCCGGCGGGGTGAACCCTGGCAGTGCCCGGCGGTTAATGGCCCGGCCCTCCGGTCCCGCTTCCCCGCGGGCGGGCGCCGGGAAGGACATCCGCGTCTCATGGGCTGGCCGCGCCGCATCCTGATCACTGCCGGACTCGTGACCGTCGCGGCCGGCGCGACGCTGAGCCTCGGTCGCTTCAGCTACGCGCCGATGCCCGACCGGGGGGACCTGCTCAACCCGGACCGCTACCCGATCCAGACCGCCTTCGACATCCTCGGCCGCCGCGTCTCGCGCGCGGAAGCCGACAGGCTCAACGGCACCGAGGCCGGACGGAAGGAACTCTCACCCAGGAGCGGCGCGGTCGCGATCGATCCGGCCATGGTCGAGCGCGGTCGGCAGGCCTTCTATCAGGAGACGTTCGGCAACGAGGTCTTCCTCACCGACGTCATGGGCATGCTCGACGGCGGCCTGACGCCCGGCGCCGTCGCCCTGGCGGTGGCGAAGCTCGGCGGGCAGGGCACCACCAATCTCCAGGTTGCCATGGCCAGGGATGTGCGGGTTGGCGACCGCGTCTACCGAACGGGCGAGCTGGTCCCGACCGGTCTCGACGTTCCGAAGGGCGGCGCCTTCATCATCGGGATCAAGACCTTCTCCGACCGCGGCCACCTGCGCATGGGCATCACCTGCGCCCTGTGCCACGCGGCGGTCGATCCCGGCACCGGCAAGGTGGTCGAGGGCGCGCCCAACACCGACCTCAATGCCGGGCTGCTGATGGCGCTCGCCAAGAACTCCTCGGCCTACTTCATGCACGCCAGCGTTCCGGAGGCGGACACCCGGCCCTCCGCCGATCCGCAGCACACCGGCTCGACCGGCACGGGGCCGGCGCTTCCCGACGCCGCTTCCGTCGAGGCGGCCACCAAGGTGCAGGTGGCGAGCTGGCCGCCGGGCAGCTTCGACTCGTCCGCCGACCGCGTCACCAACCCGACCTCGATCCCGTCGAGCTTCTCCGCCCATGGCGAGCCCTACAGCTGGAGCGGGCGCGAGGCGATCGGGCCGTTCGCCGGCCTGTCCTCGCTCAACAACAACGTCCACGCGGCCAATTCCGACACGACCCAGCTCGCCGCCGCCGCGCCCTGGTTGTTCGGCATGGATCCGGAGACGTATCTCGGCATCGTGCTGCGCGGGTCGGCCACCGAGGCGTTCCGCTACCGGCCGGACGGGGGCCGGAGCCCGTCGGAGGTGCTGCGCAGCGTCGATCCGACCCCGGCCTCGCCGGGCCTGAACAGCTACGCGGTGCTGCCGACCTATCCGGCGACCAACTACGTCACCGACAACGGCCTGTTCACCTCGGTCCCCGGGGAGCCGGTCAACCACGCCAACAACGCCATGTCGGCCTTCCAGAACCTGCTGCACCCGCCGGCCGCCGGTCAGGATCCGGACCGGATCCGCGCGGGCCGCGCGGTGTTCGAGAAGGCCGGCTGCGGGACCTGCCATTCCGGGCCGGCACTCACCAACCACCGGGTCGTCCCGGAGGCCGAGATCGGCACCGAGCCGACCCGGGCGCGGGCAGGCGCCAAGATGGAGGCGCGCCTGTCGGCGCCGGCGATGTTCGCCACCGATACGCCTTTCCCGGTCCCGGCCGAACCGGTCATCGTCCCGGTGCCGCTCTCGGGCGCGGCGCTCGCGCAGGTGCAACTCGCCTGGGGACAGGGTGGCACCGAGGGCGGCTACAAGGTGCCGAACCTCGTGGGTCTGGCCTGGACGGCGCCGTATCTTCACGATTCCGGCGTCGCGGTCGGGCCCGATGCCGAGGGTCAGCTCGGCGTCCCGGGCACGCTGTACCGGGGCGTCGCTCCCGATCCCGCCAACAGCCTGCGCGCCCTGGTCGACCGGGATCTGCGGGCCAAGGTGATCGCCGCCAACGCCGCCTCGGATACCGCGCGGATCGCCCGCGTTACCGGTAAGGGGCACGCCTTCTGGGCGGATGCCGGATCCGGTGTGACGGCCGAGGAGCAGACGGCGCTGATCGCCTACCTGCTCTCGGTCGATCGCCTCACGGAGCCGGCCGCGACGCCCTGATCCCGCCACACGCGTTCAGGACACGCCATGACGCAGAACAGCGTTCCGGTCTGGTTCATCACCGGCTGCTCGACCGGCTTCGGCCTGGAACTCGCCAAACTCGTCATCGGGCGCGGCTGGAAGGCCGTCGTGACCGCACGGGACCGCGCCAAAGTCGCCGACCTCGCGCAGGGGGCCGAGGACCGGGTCCTGGCCCTGTCCCTGGACGTGACCGAGGCCGGCCAGATCGCCGAATCCGTGCGTGCCGCCATGGACACGTTCGGCCGGATCGACGTGCTCGTGAACAATGCCGGCTACGGCTATCAATCCTCCATCGAGGAGGGCGAGGAGGACAAGATCCGCGCCCAGTTCGACGCCAACGTGTTCGGGCTGTTCGCCCTGACCCGGGCGGTACTTCCGGTGATGCGGGCGCAGCGCGCCGGCCACATCCTCAACGTCACCTCCGTGGCGGGCTTCGTGGGCTTCCCGGCCTCGGGATACTACGCCGCCACCAAGCACGCCGTCGAAGGGTTTTCGGATTCCCTCGCTGCCGAGGCCGGACCGCTCGGCATCCGCGTCACCTGCATCGAGCCGGGGCCGTTCCGCACCGACTGGGCCGGACGCTCCCTGGTCCAGACACCGAATGCGATCGCGGACTACGCCGAGACCGCCGGCGCCCGCCTCAAGGCGACGTCGGAGAAGAGCGGCACCCAGGCCGGTGATCCCGTGCGGGCCGGAGAGGCGATGATCCGGGTGACCGAGACGGCGGAGCCGCCACGCCACCTCGTGCTGGGCGGCTGGGGCTACGACGCGGTGACGACGCGCCTGAAGCAGCGGATCACCGAGATCGAGGCGTGGCGCGAGACGAGCCTCCGGGCCGATTACCCGGAGGGGTAACGGCTCACCGTCTTCGCGAGCGGAGCGAAGCAATCCAGCGGCGCCACGCGCGCCGATGTCGCGCGTCCCTGGATTGCTTGCCTGAGTCCGCGAGGACGCGGCTCAGATGACCGCCTCGATCAGGCCGCGCCGCTTGGCCTCCTCGGCCTCCAGGTACCAGTTGGCCGGCGCCTTCTCGAGCACCTCGTCAAGGGTGACGTCCGAGCCCGCGACGAGATTGGCAAACCCCTCGTTCTGGATCTCGATCGAGCACAGGATCTCGTTGAGCGTCGCCTTCACGGAGGCAATGCAGGTGGTGAGCGGCCCCTGGACGTGGAGCTGCTTGTTCATCTTGCGCTCGTGGATCATCAGCCGCGTGCCGCAGGTCAGGTAGCGGTTCGGCCTCGCGAAGAAGCTCATGAAGGTGGTGCCGGCCGAGTAGATCGCCGCCTTGCCGAGGAACACGAACCGCCGGTTCGGGTCCATCGCGCTGTTGAAGCGGATGTCCTCGCCCATCATCCGCGCGACCTCCGGATCGCCGCCGAGCGTCGTCAGCTCGATCACGACAATCTCGCGGTCCGCCGCCGCGTCGAGCTGGCGGCGGAAGTCCTTGTACATGTCGTAGTCGACCGGGCCGGAGAGCAGCACCGCGGGGGCCCTGAAGGCGGTGGGGCCGAGGGAAGTCGTGTCCATGGTTCTCCTGGTCCAATGTCCGGCCCAGGGCCGCGCCCGCGGCGCCTGGCCGTCGATCAGCGCGCCGGGTCGGGCGCGCCCGCGCCCTTGCCCACGAACGGGATGCCCTCGATCGGGCACTCCTCCGTGCCGACGCTCTGACGGGTAATGGCCCGGACGGCGTCGCGGGTTCCGTCGGGATCCTCGATCCAGCGCCGGTAGAAGTCGTAGGGGCATTCCGACATTCCGTGCCGGTTCTCCTTCGAGTTGATCATGCCCGTGTAGCCGCGGTGCAGGAGCTTGAAGAGGTGGTTCTCCGACTGGCCGTGGGCGCGGAAGTCGCGGATCAGGAACTTGGAGAGGGCGGCGTACTGGATGCCCATCTCCTCCTCGCCGCACTCACCGAGGGTCCGCCCGTCGAAGCCGATGATCGCCGAGTGGCCGAAATACGTGTAGACGCCGTCGAAGCCCGCCGCGTTGGCCACCGCCACGTAGGTGTTGTTGGCGAACGCCATCGCCTTCGAGATGACGACCTGCTGTTCCTTCGCCGGGTACATGTAGCCCTGGCAGCGGATGATCAGCTCGGCGCCCCGCATGGCGCAGTCGCGCCAGATTTCCGGATAATTGCCGTCGTCGCAGATGATGAGGCTGATCTTCAGCCCCTTCGGCCCGTCCGACACGTAGGTGCGGTCGCCCGGGTACCAGCCCTCGATCGGGGTCCAGGGCATGATCTTGCGGTACTTCTGGACGATCTCGCCCTGGTCGTTCATCAGGATCAGGGTGTTGTAGGGCGCCTTGTGCGGGTGCTCCTCGTGGCGCTCGCCGGTCAGCGAGAACACGCCCCAGACCTTGGCCTCCCGGCAGGCGGCGGCGAACACCTCGGTCTCGGCGCCCGGGACCGTCGAGGCGGTCTCGTACATCTCGGCGGCGTCGTACATGATGCCGTGGGTCGAGTATTCGGGGAAGATCACGAGGTCGAGGCCGGGCAGGCCGGTCTTCATGCCGACGATCATCTTGCCGATCGCCTTGGCGTTCTCCAGCACCTCCGCGCGGGTGTGCAGGCGCGGCATCTTGTAGTTCACGACGGCGACGCCGACGCTGTCCTGGCTGGACGAGATGTCTCCGTGCATCATGGCGTGATGTCCTCCTGACCTTGATTATCCCTGGGATGCGCTTGGTTCAGTGGCTGATCATCCAGGGCCGCGCCTTCGGGAAGCTCTTGGCGGCGGCAGGCGCCGCGGTCGCCTTCTTGGGTGAGCAGCAGCCGCAGCCGGCCCCGTGACTGCCGGAGCGCCTGGGCGCGTGGCGGCTGCGCTCGTTGGTGGCGTGGGCGGCCCGCAGCCCCGCATCCATGCCGGCGATGCGCGGCGCGGTGAGGAAGGCCCGCTGGCTCGTGGTCCCGCAATCCGGGCAGTCATGCGGCTCGCGGAACTCCGACATCGGCCGCATCACCGTGAACGGCCCGCAGGCCTCGCAGGCGTAGTCGTAGACGGGCATGAGGTGCTCTCAGCAGGGTCTTGATAGGCGCGAACGGTGCCGAACGACCGCGTGTCCCCTCTCCCGTGCGGGAGAGGGACAGGGTGAGGGGTGTGACCTCTCCGTAGAGTTCTCGTCCCTCACCCCAACCCTCTCTTGCTCGGGAGAGGGAGCAGGTCACAGATCCGGCGAGAGCGGCATCTGGATCGAGCCGTCGAGGAACTTGGTCGGCCCATCGGCGCCGGGATTGATGTCGAACTCGAAGATCTTGGTCGGTATCCAGAGCGTCGCGCAGGCGTTCGGGATGTCGACGACGCCCGAGATGTGGCCCTGGACCGGCGCCGTGCCGAGGATCGAGTAGGCCTGCGCGCCCGAGTAGCCGAACTTCTTGAGGTACTCGATCGCGTTCAGGCAGGCCTGCCGGTAGGCGATGTGGACGTCGAGGTAGTGCTGGCCACCGCTTTCGTCGACCGAGATGCCCTCGAAGATCAGGTGATCGTCGTATTTCGGCGTGATTGGCGACGGCTTGAAGATCGGGTTCTTGATCCCGTACTTCGCCATGCCGTCCTTGATCAGCTCAACCTTGAGATGCACCCAGCCGGCCATCTCGATGGCGCCGCAGAAGGTGATCTCGCCGTCGCCCTGGCTGAAGTGCAGGTCGCCCATGGAGAGGCCGGCGCCGGGTACGTAGACCGGGAAGTAGATCTTCGAGCCGCGCGACAGATCCTTGATGTCGCAATTGCCGCCGTGCTCGCGGGGCGGGACCGTGCGGGCGCCGGTGGCGGCGGCCGCGTCTTTCGCGTCGCCCTTGAGCCGGCCCATATGGGCGGTCGGCCCGAAGGGCAGCGTGGCGAGCGCCGGCACGCGCTCGGGATCGGTGTCGTAAAGCGCCTTCTCGCGGGTGTTCCAGGTCTCCAGCATCTTCGGATCGGGCAGGCAGCCGATCAGGCCGGGATGGATCAGCCCGGGGAAGCGCACGCCCGGGACGTGGCGCGACTTGGTGAACATGCCCTCGAAGTCCCAGATGGACTTCTGGGCCTGCGGGAAGTGCTCGGTGAGGAAGCCGCCGCCGTTCTTCTTCGAGAAGAAGCCGTTGAAGCCCCACTGGCTCTCGGGCTTGGCGCCGATGTCGAGGAGGTCGACCACCAGCAGGTCGCCGGGCTCGGCGCCCTCGACGCCGATCGGGCCCGAGAGGAAGTGCACGATCGACAGGTCGATGTCGCGCACGTCGTCGGCGGAGTCGTTGTTCTTGATGAAGCCGCCGGTCCAGTCGTAGGTCTCGACGATGAAGTCCGCGCCCGGCTTCACATAGGCGACCATCGGGATGTCGGGGTGCCAGCGGTTGTGCACCATGTCGTTGTCGTAGGCCGATTGCGTGAGATCGACCTTGATCAGCGTCTCGGGCATCTCGTGTCTCCAGCTCCCTGACTCTCCGGGGCAGGCCCCGTCCGCGCGCCGCTGCGCGTCTCTCACCCGCTCGCGAGCAGCTCTTTGAGCGCGTCGTCGAGGACCTTGATGTCGTCCGGGCTGGTGCCGGGCCCGCCCGCGAAGTGGCCCCACCACGTGTCGATCACGCGCAGCTCCGCGTTCGGCATGGCGGCCGCCTCGATGGCGTTGTCCTCGGGCGGGAAATACAGGTCGGTCGAGGCGGGCATCAGGATCGCCCTGGCGCGGATGGCGCCGAGCGCGGCCTTGAAATCGCCCTTGAAGGTGTCGTTGGCGCTGATGTCGCCGTGCTGCCACGTCCACAGCATGGCGAGCAGGTTGTTGGCGTCGCGCTCATAGAACAGGCCTTCCCAGAATCCGATCAGGAAGTCCTCCAGCGAGGCGTAGCCCATGTGGGTGATGTCGGCCTCGAGCCGGTAGAAGGTCTGCGACAGGCCCCAGCCCGCGTAGACCCGGCCGAAGGCGCGCAGGCCTCGCGTCGGTGGGCTCGTGTACCAGCCCTCCGCCCAGGCGGCGTCGGCCTGTAATGCCGCCTTGGCGCCCTCCAGGAAAACGTAATTGTGCCGGGAGCACTTGGCCGAGCCCTGAAACGGCAGGATCCTCGGCACCATGTCGGGGTACATCGACGCCCAGTGGTAGGTCTGGAGCGCCCCCATCGACCAGCCGGTGACGAGGACCAGCTTCTCGATGCCGAAATGCTCGGTGACGAGGCGGTGCTGGGCGCGGACGTTGTCGTAGGCGGTGACGTTGGGAAAGCGCGGCCCGTTCCAGGGCGCGGGCGTGTTGCTCGGCGATGACGAGAGCCCGTTGCCGAACATGTTCGGGATAATGATGAAGTACTTGTCCGGGTCGAGCGCCTTGCCGGGGCCGATCAGCCACTCGTTCTCGGTGTGCTGGCCTGAGTACCAGGTCGGGTAGACGATGGCGTTGTCCTTGGCCGGGCTCAGCGTCCCGAAGGTCTTGTAGGCGAGCTTGGCCGCGCGCAGCGTCTTGCCGCACTGGAGGACGAAGTCGCCGAGTTCGAA
The DNA here is from genome assembly GCF_053345825.1 of Methylobacterium sp. C33D. Lineage (NCBI taxonomy): Bacteria > Pseudomonadati > Pseudomonadota > Alphaproteobacteria > Hyphomicrobiales > Methylobacteriaceae > Methylobacterium > Methylobacterium sp. C33D. Next base: position 65,411 of record NZ_JBKFAV010000023.1, on the reverse strand, counting down.
GATCGCGTGATCGGCCATGCTGCGCCCCTAGACCGACAGGAACCGGGCCACCGCCGCCTCGTCGATCCCGTCGCGCGGGGCCTCGTGGACGACGGCGCCGTTCTCCAGCACGATCACCCGGTCGGCGACGTCGAGGGCGAAGCTCAGGACCTGCTCGGACACGACGATGGAGAGGCCGCGCACGTCTCGGATCGCCTTCAGGGTCCGGCCCATCTCGCGGATGATCGAGGGCTGGATGCCCTCGGTGGGCTCGTCGAGGAGCAGGACCTTCGGCCGGCTTGCGAGCGCCCGGGCGATGGCGAGCTGCTGCTGCTGGCCGCCCGAGAGGTTGCCGCCGCGCCGTCCCTTCATCTCCAGGAGCACCGGGAACATGTCATAGAGGTCCTGCGGCACCTTGCGGGCGCCGGTGACCGTCAGGCCGGTCTCGATGTTCTCCTGGACCGTCATGGTCGAGAAGATCATGCGGCCCTGCGGCACGTAGGCGAGGCCCTTGGCGACCCGGGCGTGGCTCTTCAGCCCGGCGACGTCCGCGCCCTCGACCTGGATCGAGCCGGCCTTGACCGGCACGAGGCCCATCAGAGTCTTCATGAGCGTGGTCTTGCCCATGCCGTTGCGGCCCATCACGGCGACGATCTCGCCGGGCGCCACCGAGAAGGTGAGCCCGTGCAGGACCTCGCTCTGGCCGTAGGCGGCGTGCAGGTCCTCGACGGCGAGCGCCGGCGTGGCGGATGGAATCGTAGCGAGCGGGGGCGCATGGGCGGGGCTTACGTGCGCGGTCTGAAGCGACGCCATGGCTAATGTCCCAAATAAACTTCGACGACCTTGGGGTCGTTCTTGACCCGCTCCATCGAACCCTCGGACAGCACCTTGCCCTGGTGCAGGACGGTCACCCGGTGGGCGATGTCCTCGACGAACTTCATGTCGTGCTCGATCACCAGCACCGAGCGGCCCTTGATGATCTGGTTGAGCAGCTCGGCGGTCTTGATCCGCTCGCCGACGCTCATCCCGGCCACCGGCTCGTCGAGCATCAGCAATTCCGGGTCTTGGATCAGCAGCATGCCGATCTCCAGCCACTGCTTCTGGCCGTGGCTCAAGAACTCGGCCCGCTCCCGGAGCTGGTCCTTCAGGAAGATCGTCTCGGCGATGGCGTGGATGCGGTCGCGGACCTCCGCGTCCCGCTTGAACGTGAGGGCGCCGAAGACCGAGCGGCCGCGGGGGAACGAGATCTCCAAGTTCTCGAACACCGTCAGGTCGTCGTAGATCGACGGCGTCTGGAACTTGCGGCCGACGCCGGCCTGCACGATCGCGCTCTCGGAGAGCTTGGTCAGTTCCTGGCCCTTGTACTTGATCGAGCCGGCGCTCGCCCGGGTGCGTCCGCAGATCAGGTCGAGGACCGTGGTCTTGCCGGCGCCGTTCGGGCCGATGATCACCCGGATCTCGTCGGGCTCGACATAGAACGACACGTCGTTCACCGCCTTGAACCCGTCGAACGAGACGGTCAGCGCCTCGACGGCGAGGAGGTGGTCGGGCGGGGCGGCTTCGGCGCCGACCACGGGGGAGGAGAGGATCGCGGCGTTCATGGGTAACTCACTCGGCCGGGGCGCCATGGGGGGCGATGGCGGGCGCGGGCGCCTGCAGGCTCTTGGCGCGGCGCGTGAGGCGGGGCTCGATGTGCTCCCGCCAGATCCCCGCGAGGCCGTTCGGGAAGGCCAGCACCACGGCGATGAACAGGGCGCCGAGGCCGAACAGCCAGAGGTCCGGAAAGCTCTCGGAGAAGCTGGTCTTGGCCCAGTTGACGAGCAGCGTGCCCCAGACCGCGCCGAACAGGGACAGCCGCCCGCCGACCGCGGCGTAGATCACCATCTCGATCGAGGGGACGATGCCGACGAAGGATGGGGACATGAAACCCACTTGCAGGGTGAACATCGCCCCGCCGATGGCCGCCAACCCGGCCGCGAAGCAGAAGGCGAAGACCTTGAACCCCGCCACCGAGTAGCCGGAGAAGCGGACCCGGTCCTCCTTGTCGCGCATGGCGACGAGGATGCGGCCGAGCTTCGACTTCTTGACGTACTGCGCCGCCAGGATGCAGGCGATCAGCAGGCCACCGTTGACGAAATACAGGATGGTCTTGGCGCCGTCGGTGCGGATGTCCCAGCCGTGGAGGGTGCGCAGGTCGGTGATGCCGTTGATGCCGCCGGTGTAGCCCTGCTGGCCGACGATCAGGATCGTCAGGATCGCGGCGATCGCCTGGGTGATGATCGCGAAGTAGGTGCCGCCGACCCGGCGCTTGAACATCGCGAAGGAGATCAGCATCGCGAACAGGACCGGGACGGCGACCGCCAGGATCAGCGTCAGCGGCAGGCTCTTGAACGGCTGCCAGAACCAGGGCAGCGCCGTGATCTGGTTCCAGTCCATGAAGTCCGGGATGCCGGGCGTCGACTGGATCTTCGTGTTCTCGATGCTCGAAGCCTCCAGCTTCAAGTACATCGCCATGCAGTAGCCACCGAGGCCGAAGAACACGCCCTGGCCGAGCGACAGGATGCCCGCGTAGCCCCAGCAGATCACCAGCCCGAGGGCCACGAAGGCGTAGGTCAGGTACTTGCCGACGAGGTTGAGGCGGAAGGCGTCAAGGGCCAGCGGCAGGACCACCAGGATCACCCCGGCCAGCAGAGCCAAGCTCAGCCACTCGACCGGCTTCATGAACGGGTTGTCGTTGACGGTGACCGACTTGGTGAGCGTCTGGACCGGGTTCGTCATCGGGAAAATCCTCAGCGCCGGACCTTGAGGGTGAAGAGGCCCTGCGGCCTCAGCATCAGGATGCCGACCACCGCCAGCAGGGTGATCACCTTGGCCATCGAGCCGGAGAGGAAGAACTCCAGGGTCGACTGCGTCTGGGAGATCGAGAAGGCCGATGCGATGGTGCCGAGCAGGCTCGCGGCGCCGCCGAACACCACGATCAGGAAGGTGTCGACGATGTAGAGCTGGCCCGAGGTCGGTCCGGTCGAGCCGATCATCGTGAAGGCCGAGCCGGCGATGCCCGCGATGCCGCAGCCGAGTCCGAACGTGTAGCGGTCGACCTTCTCGGTATCGATGCCGACCGCCCCCGCCATGGCGCGGTTCGACATGACGGCGCGGACCTGCTGACCGAAGCGCGAGCGGAAGATCAGCAGCGCGACGCTGACGGTGATCAGGATGGTGACGGCCATGACGAACAGGCCGTTGATCGGGATCTCGATCGTGTCGGTGACCTGCACGGAGCCGATCAGCCAGGACGGCAGCTCGACGCCGACCTCGCGGGCGCCGAAGATCGACCGGTAGGCCTGCTGGAGGATCAACGAGAGGCCCCAGGTGGCCAGCAGCGTGTCGAGGGGGCGCTTGTAGAGGAACCGGATCAGGCCCCATTCCACCAGCATCCCTAAGGCCCCGGAGGCGAGGAACGCCAGGCCCATCGCGATGAAGAAATAGATCGGGAAGAGCGCCGGCAGGTAGGTCTGAAAGAAGGTCGAGCAGAGATAGGTGACGTAGGCGCCGAGGATCATGAACTCCCCGTGCGCCATGTTGATCACGCCCATCTGGCCGAAGATGATGGCGAGCCCGAGCGCCATCAGCAGGTAGACGGAGAACAGGATCAGGCCGGCGAAGCCCTGCATGGCGAAGATCGCGCCGAGGTCGCCGAGGGAATAGTCGCCGAGCATGTCTTTCGGCCTTCTGCGAGAGAGACTACGCGACTGAAGCCCGCGCCGCTCTCCCTCCCCCGCTGAGGGGGGAGGGAAAAATCGGTGCGCTTACTGATATCCCTTCGGGAACGGGTCCGGCTTGATCAGCTCCGGGCTGGTGTAGACGATCTCGAACTGACCATCGGTCTTCGCCCGGCCGACCCGCGTCTTCGACCAGAGGTGATGGTTCTCGTCGATCTTGACGTAGCCTTCCGGCGCGCCCTTGAACTCGATCCCCGGCGAGGCCGCCACCACCTTGTCCACGTCGAACGAGCCGGCCTTCTCGCAGGCCATCTTCCACAGGAACGGTCCGAGATAGGCCGCCTGCGTCACGTCGCCGATGACGGTCTTCTCGCCCCACATCTTCTTGAACGCGGCCACGAAGGCCTTGTTGTTCTCGTTGTCGATCGACTGGAAGTACTTCATGCAGGCATAGGCTCCGGCGATGTTCTCGCCGCCGATGCCGTCGATCTCGTCCTCGGTGACCGAGATCGTCATCAGCACCTGCTTGGACAGGTCGATGCCCGCCGCCTTGAGCTGCTTGTAGAACGCCACGTTCGAGCCGCCGACCACGTCGGCGAAGATCACCTTCGGCTTGGTCAGCTTAATCTTGTTGATCACCGAGTTGAACTGGGTGTGGCCGAGGGGGAAGTACTCCTCGCCGACGACCTTGCCCTTGAGCACGTTCTCAACATGCTTGCGGGCGATCTTGTTGGAGGTGCGCGGCCAGATATAGTCCGAGCCGATGAAGTAGAAGCTGTCGCCGCCTTTCTCCTTGTGGACCCAGTCGAGGCCCGCGAGGATCTGCTGGGTTGCCTCCTGGCCGGTGTAGAAGACGTTCTTGGACTGCTCCAGGCCCTCGTAGAAGGTCGGGTAGTAGAGCAGGCCGTTATACTGCTCGAAGACCGGCAGCACGGCCTTGCGCGAGGCCGAGGTCCAGCAGCCCATCACGGCCGCGCAATGGTCGTTGACGAGGAGCTTCTTGGCCTTCTCGGCGAAGGTCGGCCAATCGGAGGCGCCGTCCTCCTGGATGATCTTGATCTTGCGGCCGAGCACACCGCCGGAATCGTTGATCTGCTGGATCGCGAGCTTCTCCGCTTCCTGCGCGCCCGTCTCGGAGATCGCCATCGTGCCGGTGATCGAGTGCAGGATGCCGACCGTCACCTCGCTGTCGGTCACCGCGAGGCCCGTGGTGTTCACCGCCGAGGTCGGCGGCGCCGCCCACGCAGTGCGCGGCAACAGCGCCAGTGCCGGGGCGCCCGCCAACCCCATGAGCAGCCTGCGCCGCAGCGGGGAGCGCAAGCCGTGATCGGCGCCGGTCTCGGTGTCGTCTGCCATGTGCCTGACCCTGTTCGCGTCCGGGCCTTGAGAGGCGGCCCGGATCGACGAGCGCAGGCTAGGTCCTGGGTTGCGGTGCGGCCTATACGCGATTTTGCGTATGGCCGTGCTCTTGCATGCGCTGCACCATCGCGACGGAATACTTCGAGGTCGGGGTGGTTAAAAGCGCGCAGGGTGAGGACACCGCGCCGGTGTCCGGTGTTTCGCGCGCGCGCGCGCCGCGCGGCCGCCCGTGCGCGACCGCGGCGAGAGTGCCGCCGGGGCGCGGCGGCCGGATCGTGCCGGCCGGGGCCCGATGAGCGGTCCGCAGCGCATCATCCCCATCCGTCGGGACTACAACCGCTTCGTCGCCGACGAGACGCTGGAGGATTACGCCCTCCGGTTCACCGCCAAGAAGGCGCGGCGCTGGTCGAGCCTCGAGGTGGCGCAGACCGCCCTCGGCTCGATCTCGTTCCTGGCGCTGGAGGCGATCGGCGGGACGCTGGCGCTCACCGCGGGCTTTCCCAACACGGTCGCCGCCGTGCTGGTCGTCGGGCTGATCATCTTCGCCACGGCGGCACCGATCACGGTCTACGCCGCCCGCTACGGCGTCGACATGGACCTGCTCACCCGGGGCGCGGGCTTCGGCTATCTCGGCTCGACCGTCACGTCGCTGATCTACGCGAGCTTCACCTTCCTGTTCTTCGCCATCGAGGCGGCGATCATGGCGCTGGCGCTGCAGCTCTGCTTCGGGCTGCCGCTCGGCGTCGGCTACCTGCTCTGCGCCGGGGCGGTGATTCCCCTGGTGGTCTACGGGATCCGGCTGATCAGTCGGTTCCAGATCTGGACCCAGCCGATCTGGCTCGGCCTGAGCCTGCTGCCGCTGATCTTCGTGGCGGCGCAGGGCGCGGCGCCGCTGCGGGCGCTCGCGGGCTTCCCGGGCCTCGACGGCGGCGGGGGCGGTTTCGATCTCGCGCGCTTCGGCCTGGCCACCGGCGTCCTGCTGGCGCTGCTCGCCCAGGTCGGCGAGCAGGTCGACTTCCTGCGCTTCGTTCCGGAGCCGGAGGGCCCGCGCGACCGCCGCTGGTGGCTCGCCGTCCTGGCCGGGGGCGCCGGCTGGATCCTGCCGGGGATGCTGAAGATCCTGCTCGGCGCCGCACTGGCGGTCCTGGCGCTGGACCATGGCGTCCCCGCCGAGCACGCCGCCGAGCCGACCCGCATGTACGCGGTCGCGTTCGGTTACCTGACGGGGGAGGGGAGCCGGGCGGCCCTGCTGCTCACCGGGCTGTTCGTTCTCGTCTCTCAGCTCAAGATCAATCTCACCAACGCCTATGCCGGCTCGATCGCGTGGTCGAATTTCTTCTCGCGCCTGACCCACAGCCATCCGGGGCGGGTGGTCTGGCTCGTGTTCAACGTCGCCATCGCGGTGCTCCTGATGGAGCTCGGTATCGACAAGACCATCGAGAGCACGCTGCCGCTCTACGCCTCCGTGGTCTCGGCCTGGGTCGGGGCGCTGGCCGCCGACCTCGCGGTCAACAAGCCGCTCGGCCTCTCGCCCCCCGGCATCGAGTTCAAGCGCGCCCATCTCTACGCGGTGAACCCGGTGGGGACCGGCGCCATGGCGCTGGCCCTCGCGGCCGGAGGCGCGGCCTATGTCGGCTGGCTCGGCGCGACCCTGCAGCCCTTCGCGCCGCTGCTCACCCTCGCCATCGCGTTCTGCGCGGCCCCGGCGATCGCCTGGGCCACCGCCGGGCGCTGGTATCTCGCCCGGACGCCGAAGCGGGATTGGGGCGCGGCCGAGGTGGTCTGCCGGGTCTGCGAACTGCCCTTCGAGGGCGAGGACATGGCCCATTGTCCGGCCTACGACGCGCCGATCTGCTCCCTCTGCTGCTCGCTCGACGCCCGCTGCGGCGACCTGTGCAAGCCCCACGGACGCCTGGAGGTGCAGGCGCAGGCTGCCGTCGCGCGGATCCTGCCGGTCCGCACCGCTGCCTGGATCGGCGCCCCGCTCGGCCGCTACCTCGCGGTGATGCTGACGCTCTGCGCGGTGATCGGGCTGATTCTCGGCATCGTGCACGCGGGCGCGACGATCGCCCACCCGGAGAATCGCGAGTTCCTGCGCACAGCGCTGACCAGCGTGTTCTTCACCCTGGTGGTGATCCTCGGCGTCGTGGCGTGGCTGTTCGTGCTCGCGCAGGAGAGCCGGCGCGTCGCCCAGGCCGAGACGATGCGCCAGACCGCGCTCTACCAGGCCGAGATCGCCGCCCATAAGGTCACCGACGCCAAGCTGCAGGAGGCCAAGGAGCGGGCCGAGGCCGCCAATCAGGCCAAGAGCCGCTACGTGGTCGGGATCAGCCACGAGCTGCGCACGCCGCTCTCCACCGTGCTCGGCTACGCGCAGCTCCTCGAATCCGACCCGGCGATCCCGGCTCACCGTGTCAACGGCCTGCGGGTGATCCGGCGCAGCGCCCAGCACCTGTCGGGCCTGATCGACGGCCTCCTCGACATCTCGCGCATGGAGGCCGGCCGCCTCCAGATCCACCGCGACGAGGTCCGGCTGACCGACTTCCTGGACCAGCTGGTCGATATGGTCCGCCTCCAGGCCCGGGAGGCCGGGCTCGAGTTCCGGTTCTCACGGCCCGAGATCCTGCCCGCGGTGGTCGCCACCGACGAGAAGCGCCTGCGGCAGGTGCTGCTCAACCTGCTGTCGAACGCCATCAAGTTCACGGAAGCCGGCACCGTGTCGCTGGACCTGAGTTACCGGAGCCAGATCGCGGTGTTCACGATCCGCGACACCGGGCCGGGCATCCCGGAGGCGGACCTCGCGCGGATCTTCGAGCCGTTCGAGCGCGGCTCGACCCCGGCCGCCCGCAGCACGCCGGGGACCGGACTCGGGCTGACCATCGCCAACCTGCTGGCGCAGCTCCTGGGCGGCGAGATCACCGTGACCGCCGCCCCCGGCGGCGGCACGCAGGCGCGGCTGCGCCTGATGCTGGCCTCCGTGGCCCAGCCCGCGCCGATCGCGCCGCCCGCGCCGGTCGCGGCCCCGGAGCGGGCCTACGCGGGCGCGCGCCGGACCGTCCTGGTCGCCGACGACGACAGCGCGCACCGCGCGCTGATGCGGGCGATCCTGGAGCCGCAGGGCATCTCCGTGCGGGAGGCGGGGTCGGGGACCGAGTGCCTCGCGACGGTCGCGCTGGGCGGCATCGACCTCGTCCTCCTCGACATCGCGATGCCCGGTATGAGCGGCTGGGCGGCGGCGGCGGCGCTTCGGCAGGCCGGCCATACCGGCCCGATCGCCATGATGTCCGCCAACGTCCACGAGATCAGCCCGACCCGGGGCGACGACGCCCCCCACGACGCGATCTTCGCCAAGCCCTTCGACCTGCGCGACGTGATGGAGCGCATCGGCAAGCTCCTGCACCTCGAATGGACCGAGAACGCCGGGCCGGCGCGGCCCGAGCCGGCCGCGGCCGCGGCGGACCTCCCGGGGCCGGGGCCCGAGCATGTCGGCGAGCTCCTGCGCCTCGGCCGGATCGGGCATATCCGCGCCATCGAGGCCAAGCTGACCCAGATGGAGGCCGACGCGGCCGTGCCGCCCGCTTTCGTCGCCCGGATGCGCGGTCTAGTCGAAGGGTACGACCTTCGCCGCTACCTGGCGGTCCTGCAGGAACTCGCCCGCCATGACTGAGGCGCCGAAGACCCAGCCGCACAGGGACATCGTCCTGGTGATCGACGATTCGCCCGACACGCTGAGCTTCCTCACCGAGGCGATCGAGCGGTCCGGCGCCACCGTGCTGGTCGCGGTCGGCGGCGACCTCGCCCTGACACTCGTGGACGAGATCACCCCCGACGTGATCCTCCTCGACGCGGTGATGCCCGGCCTCGACGGGTTCGAGACCTGCCGGCGGCTGAAGGCCAAGCCGCAGCTCGCCGGCGTGCCGGTGATCTTCATGACCGGGCTGAGCGAGACCGAGCACATCGTGAAGGGGCTCTCCGCCGGCGGGATCGACTACGTCACGAAGCCCATCGCCCCCGACGAGATCCTGGCCCGGATCCGCGTGCATCTCGCGAGCGCCCGCGCCGCGCAGAGCGCCCGGGCCGCCCTCGACACGGCGGGGCGGACGCTGTTCGCCGTCGCGGAGGACGGCACGGTCCTATGGTCGACGCCGCAGGCCGGGCGGCTCCTCGCCGGGCTCGGGGCGGACACGTCCGCCGCGAACGGGCTGCCCGCCAAGGCCCGCGAGTGGCTGCGCGGGTGCCTCGCCGGGGCCGCCCAGCCGCTCACGCTGACCGATCGCGACGGCGTCGCCTACGCGTTGAGCTTCATCGGCCGCACCCCGGACGAGATCCTGCTCCGGCTGTCGCGCGACGCGCTCTCGGCGGGGGTCGAGCGGCTGCGGGCGCGCCTGCCGGTCACCGGGCGCGAGGCGGAGGTTCTCCTCTGGCTGTCCCGGGGCAAGTCGAGCCGCGACATCGGCGAGATCCTCGGGCTCAGTCACCGGACCGTGACCAAGCACCTCGAGGGCATCTACGCGAAGCTCGGCGTGGAGAACCGCACGGCGGCCTCGATCATCGCGGCGCGGCACCTGCAGGATTGAGCCCGCTCGAAACCGAACGGCAGGGTTGCGCCGGCCGCGAATCCCCAAGCTTGTCCACAGGCCTCGTTCCGCGGCGAAACGCCTTGGTAAGCCCCGCCGCCCCACGGTCCCGGCTCAACCCGACATGCCGAGTCCGGATGCGATGATGACCAGCCAGCAGCTCGCCGACGAACTGAAGCGGATCGCCACCACCCAGGTCAGCGACATCACGCGGGCGGTGAAGGAAGGCCAGAAGTCGATCGCCCTGAACGAGGTGCGCGACATGGCGCGGCGCCTCGGCCTGCTCGCGGATGCCTTCGATCCGAAATCCGCGGCCGAGAGGTCCGAGCCCGTCGCCGAATCCGCCGGCGAGCCGGTCGACGACGCCCAGGCCGCCTGACACCCGTTGCCGGCGGCGTGCCGCCGGTCCCTTCCAGGAGCGCTCCATGGTCCGCGCCCACTTCACCATCCGCCTCGGCAACGCCTCGCTCCCGGCCTCGGCGGCCCAGTGGGTCGAGGATGTCGAGGCCGCCCGGTCGACCGCGCGCACGATCGTGCAGGGCCTGATGCGTCAGCACGGCGGCGATTCGCGCCTCATGGAGGCCGCGATGGTGATCACCGACGACGGCGGCGCCGTGCTGCTGGAAATGTCCTTCTTCGACACGCTGTACCTGCCGGTCGAGCCGGTCCCCGACGCGGACCGGCGCCGGCCGCGCGCGCCGCGCAGGGCCGCGCCGCTCGGGCTGACGGCCGCCCTCGGCCCGGTCCGGCGCCTCGCCGGCGCGCTGGGCATGCGCGCGCAGCAGCCCCTGTCGGGGCGCTGACACCCGCTCAGCCGTAGAGATCGCTGACCACGAAGCCCCGCGGCGCGAGCCGCTCGGCCAGCACGCGCCGGTGGCAGCCCGCCGAATCGCGCTCGAAGCAGAGCAGGCAGATCGGCGACGCCTCGGCGAGCTCGTCCAGCGCCGCCATCCCGGCGGCGGTCTCCAGCACCTCCTCGCAGTAGATCCGGCGCATCAGGGCCGCGTCCCCGGCCCGCGCCGCCTGCCGGCCGGATTTCGGCGTGCCGAGGCCGCGCAGATGCGCGTAGCCGAGCCCGGCCGCGCGCAGGGAGGTGCCGAGCGCACCCTTCGAGAAGCCGCGCTTGCGCGAGTTCGCCACCGCCCGGACATCCGCCAGTACCGCGACTCCGGCGGAGCGCAGGAAGCCAACGAGGCGCTCCGAGTCGAGGCCTTCGTAGCCTATGGTGAAGAGTTGCTTACTCACGGTGCCCCGTGCGGACTCGCGTTGCGGGACCGCGACTTAGCCGTATGCGGCCCTGTGAACCAGCCGGGGATCGGCGTCGTATGTCGCGGGGATGCAACGCGTCCCGGAATTCCGCCGCAATGATCGCAAAGCTCCGTTAACCGCGCCAGGGCCATCGAATACGCCTGTCTGTGGCGCATCTTCGGTGGCGGGCTAAACACTGATGTCGCGGATCTACACGCCTTCGCGGTCACTGATCGAAGATCTCGCTCGGGGCCTGACCAGTCGCCTGCGGCCGGCACGGCGCCTCGCCGGGCGGTTCGCCGCCGCCGTGATCTTGGCCGGACTCGCGGCCTGCGCGTCGAACAGCGACTTCTACCCGACGAAGGGCGACGCCAAGCCCCATCCGGGCGTGGCCAAGGCCAAGCTTCACCCGATCCAGGGCATCGACATCTCGAAGTGGCAGGGCAACGTCGACTGGGCCTCGGTCCGCGCCGCAGGGACCCAGTTCGCCTTCATCAAGGCCACCGAGGGCGGCGACCACGTCGACGAGCGCTTCCGGGCCAACTGGGACGGCGCGGCCCGGGCCGGCGTGCCCCGCGGGGCCTACCACTTCGTGTTCTGGTGCCGCTCCGCCCGGGAGCAGATGGACTGGTTCAAGAAGAACGTCCCGAACGACCCCACCGCCCTGCCGCCGGTCCTCGACGTCGAGTGGAACGGCCACTCGCAGACCTGCCCGAAGAAGCTGCCCAAGGCCCAGGCCCTGGCGATGGTCACCGAGATGCTGGAGGAGATGGAGCGCTACACCGGCAAGCGCCCGATCATCTACACCGACATCACCTTCCACAAGGACGTGCTGGAGGGCGAGCTCCCCGATTACCCCCACTGGCTGCGCTCCACCGCGGCCGAGCCGGAGCAGCGCTTTGTCAACCGCAAGTGGATGCTGTGGCAGTTCACTTCGACGGGCCGGGTGCCGGGCGTGCGCGGCGACGTCGACCGGAACGCCTTCTACGGCACCCCGTCCGAATGGGCCTCGTTCCTGACGACCGACTGCGATCCGCGCGAGCACAAGCGGCTCTCCGAGCAGGGTCTATGCACGGACAAGTAGATGAACGTCTTCGGCGAAACCTAGGTTAGTTCAGGGACGTAGGGCGCGGGGTATGGCTGACGGGCCCGCGCACCGGCGGGCGAGCCCGAGAGGATCCTGAAAGGAGACTCTCCTCCCGCATCTCTCCGTCCCCATGCCGATCGATTCTGCCGCCCCTACCGGCAACCTGCTCCTCGACGCGCTGCCGGGCCCCGACCGCGCCCTGATCGCGCCCCATCTGGAGCCGGTGACCCTCGCCAAGGGGGACACGGCGCTGATGGCCGGCGCTGCGGCGAGCCGCGTGATCTTCCCGCGCGAACAGGCCGTCGTGGCGCTGATCGTCGCCACGCGGGACGGACGGACGGCCGAGATCGCGGGCGTCGGGCATGAGGGAGCGATCGGCGGGATCATCGGCGAGGGGCGGATGCCGCCCGCGGTCAGCGGGTTGGTGCAGGTCGGCGGGGCGGCGCTGCGCCTCGACGCCGATCGGCTGCGACAGGCCGAACTCGAGTCGTCGACGCTGCGCGACCTGTTCGCGCGCTACGCCAACTGCTTCCTGGCCCAGCTGTTCCAGATCGCGGCCTGCAACGCCCTTCACCCGATCGAGCAGCGCTGCCTGCGCTGGCTGCTGTCGCTGCAGGACCGGACCGGCGGCGACACCCTCCCGATCACCCACGAGTTGCTGGCCTCCATGCTGGGGGTGCAGCGGACCTACCTCACCCGCATCCTGCGGGTGCTTCAGGAGCAGGGCCTCATCCGGGTCGGCCGCGGGCGCATCACGATCCTCGACCGCCGGGCAGTCTCCAACGCCGCCTGCGAGTGCCACGCCCGCGTGAGGATGCAGTGCGAGGCGGTGCTCGGCGCGGTCTTCGGACCCGAGGAGCCGCGCCGGACCCAGCCGGTCGAGATGCTCTCGCGGGCCGGGTGAGGCATCGCCGCGCGGTCAGGCGACGACCGGCACGCACACCGGCGCCGCGAGGCCCGGCACCGGCGCCACGACGACGTCGATCCCGTAGATCAGGCGCAGCAGCTCCGGCGTGATCGTCGCGGCGGCGGGCCCGTCGGCGACGAGGCGGCCCGTGTGCAGGGCGATGAGGCGGTCGGCGCAGAGCAGGGCGTGACCGGGATCGTGCGTCGAGAACAGCACGGCGATGCCGGCCTGCGCGAGGCGGCGGATCTGCCCGAGGACGCGGGCCTGGTTGCCGAAATCGAGGCTGGCGGTCGGCTCGTCCATCACGAGGAGCCGCGGCTCGCCGCTGAGCGCCCGCGCGATCAGCGCGAGCTGCCGCTCGCCGCCGCTGATCTCCGTGTAGACCTGATCGGCGAGATGCCCGATCCCCAGGGTGGCCAGCGCCCGCTCGGCGGCCGCGACGTCGGACGGGCCTGGGGCGGTGAACGGACCGAGCCGGCTCGCCCGGCCCATCACGACGACCTCGCGCACCGTGAACGGGAAGAAGGCCGCGTGCGCCTGGGGCACGGCCGCGATCGTGCGGGCGATAGCGGTCCGCGAGAGACGCGCCAGGTCCGCGCCGTCGAGGTCGACCCGCCCGGCCCGGGCAGGCAGCAGGCCGAGCAGCGTCTGGAACAGCGTGGTCTTGCCGCCGCCGTTCGGCCCGACCAGGCACAGTACCTCGCCCGCGGCGAGGTCGAAGGAGACGCCGTGGCCGACGGTTCGGCCGGCCGGGCGGCTGCCATACCCGAAGGCGAGGTCCCGGACCCGGAGCAGCATCAGCTGAAGCCCCGGCGCCCGGAGGCCAGCAGCCAGAGGAAGAACGGTGCCCCGACCAGGGCCGTCAGGATGCCGAGGGGCACCTCGACGGTGCCCAGGTTCCGCGCGATCAGGTCAACCAGCACGAGGTAGCCCGCCCCGAGCACCAGCGAGGCGGGCAGCAGGCGGCGATAATCCGGCCCGACCAGCAGGCGGGCGACGTGCGGCACGATCAGACCGATCCAGCCGATGACCCCGGTCATCGCGACGGCCGCCGCCGTAATCAGCGTCGCGCCGGCGATCAGGACGGGGCGCAGCACCCGCGTCTCCACCCCGAGGGCCCGCGCCTCCGCGTCGCCGAGGCTCATCAGGTTCATGCGCCATCGCAGCAGCACCAGGGGCACGAGGCCGAGCAGCATCATCGGCAGGGTGGCGGCGACGTCGCCGAGGGTGACCGAGGACAGGCTCCCGAGGAGCCAGAAGGTGATCGCCGGGAGCTGGTTGTAGGGGTCGGCCAGAACCTTGAGGAGCGAGATGCCCGCCCCGAGAACTGCCCCGACCGCGACCCCGGCGAGGACCAGCGTCAGGACCGGATCGTGGCGCCGCACGGCGAGGCCGACGCCGTAGACCGCCGCGACGGCGCCGAGGCCGCCCAGGAAGGCCAGGGCCTGGATCGGCGCCACCGGCAGGCCGAGATAGATCCCGAGCACGGCGCCGAGGCCGGCCCCGGCCGAGACGCCGAGGATGTCGGGCGAGACCAGCGGGTTGCGGAACAGGCCCTGGTAGGTCGCTCCGGCCGCCGACAGGGCCGCGCCGACAACCAGCGCGGCGAGCACCCGGGGCAGGCGCACCTGCATCACGACGGTCTCTGCCGTCGCCGGAACCCGGAGGGGCAGCCCGAGCAGACGGTGGCCGAGGATCGCGGCGAGGTCGGCGGGCGCGACCGGGTACTTGCCGACGGCCAGCGCAAGGGCGGTCAGCGCCAGAAGGGCGAGCCCGGACAGCAGCGCCGCGGGCAGGGGGAGGCGGGTGCGCGTCCGGATCGTCGCGGCGGAGGCCGGGACGCGGCTCACCGGGACGGGCCCGGGGATGAGCCCGGGGCCGGCGGGCCGAGGAGGGCGGCGGCCTGACCGGCGTCGAGGTCGACATGGTAAAAGCGGCTGAAGAAGGCGCGCACCACGTCGGGCATCGGCTCCGGGAACAGGTCCGGATGGAGCCGGGCCGCCAGCCAGCGCAGGCCGATCAGCCGGTTTACCCCCGGCGGGGCGTCGAACCACGGGAACGGCTGGAGCGGCGCCACGTAGACCCGCCCAGTCTGGACGGCCCGGACGTCCCGCCACAGCGGGTCGGCGCGCGACCCGGCCGCGAAGACCGGGTCGAGAGTGACGATCACGTCCGGGTTCCAGGCGAGAACCTGCTCCGGCGAGACGTTGCCGAGGCGACCGCCGCCGTCCCGCGCGACGTTGCGGCCGCCCGCGGCCTCGATCAGCTCGGTGTTGATCGATCCGGCGAACCCCGTCTCCAGCCCGCGCGGCCCGCGCGCGTAGTAGACCCGAGGCCGCTTCTCCTCCGGAACGGTCGCCACGGCGCGCTCCACCGTGCCGGCGAGACGCTCGGCCTCCACCGCCAGGGCGTCCGCGTCGGACTGACGGCCCAGGGCCGCGCCGAGCTGCCGATAGGCTTCCGGAGTCTTCGCGAGGCTGCCGTCGAGCAGGATGTAGGGGATCCCGATCTGGGCCTGCACCCGGTCGGCTAGCGACGCGTAGGTCGGCCCGAGGCTGCCCGAATCCACGATCAGATCCGGCTTGGCGGCCAGCACCGCCTCGACGTTGGCCGTGCCGCCGCGCCCGGTCAGGCGGCCGTAGGCGGGGAGGGCCCGGGTCCGGGGCTCGAGGAAGGGCAGCGCCTCGGGATGCGGGGCGCTCACCCAGCCGGCCATGAGGTCGGGCGCCAGGGTGTAGAGCAGCACCGCGGCCGGCGGTCCCGCGGCGAGCACCCGACCGACCCGTTCGGGGAGTTCGACCGTGCGGCCGGCCGCGTCCGTGAACGGCCGCGCCGCCGCCCCGCCGGACGCCGCCAGCAGCAGGATCAGCGCCGCGGTCAGGGCGCGGCGGCGGCCGTGTCTCCGCGCCATCAGGCGGGCTTCCGCTCCAGGATCTCGATCAGCGCCCCGTCGGGCCCTTCCACGAAGGCGATCCGCAGTCCGGGGCCGCGCTCGGTGATGCCGGTCCGCACCGTGACGCCGCGGGCTTCGAGATCGGCCATCGCGGCCTCGATGTCGGCGACGCGCAGCCCGACATGCTCGATCCCGAGGCAGGGCGTAGCGGTCGCCGGCGCGATCTCATCCGGGGCCTGCTCGATGAAGACGGCGAGGCCGCCGAGGTCGAGCACGACGCGCTGCACCGGGTCCGCGCCGACGCGCTTCACCTCCCGGGCCCCGAAGGTCTCGACGTAGAAGGACGCGGCCGCGACGGCGTCGCGGCTGCGCAGGTGGAGGTGGTCGCAGGCGTAGTGCATCGGCTCTCCGGCCCCGGGTGATCGCGTCGCGAGCGGCCTCCGGCGCCGTCCCGCCGGAGGCGCCGCCACGCGCCGCGTCCGACGATAGGGCCGGCGCGGAGCCGCGGCGAGACCGGCCGCTTGACGTTCGGCGCGAACCCGCAGACTTTCGCCGCCAGGACCGTTGCAGGGATGCAACATCCATCCCACATCCCGGTTGCGAATGCACATCGCACAGCCAACCGCACAGCCAAGAGATCCATGCGCAATCCCTACGACGTGCTGGGCGTGGCCAAGGGGGCGAGCGAGGCCGAGATCAAGAAGGCCTATCGCAAGCTCGCCAAGGACTTCCACCCCGACCGCAACAAGAACGACGCGAAGGCCAAGGACCGCTTTGCCGAGGCGAACTCGGCCTACGAGATCCTGGGCGATTCCGAGAAGCGCAAGCAGTTCGACCGCGGCGAGATCGACGCCGAGGGCAAGCCGCGCGCGACCGGCTTCGAGGGGTTCGGCGGCTTCGGCGGCGGGCGCGGCGGCAATTTCGACTTCGAGAACATGGCGCGCGCCCAGCGCGGCGGCGGCATGGGCGGCGGGATGGGCGAGGACATCTTCTCGCACATCTTCGGCGAGGCCTTCCGCGCCGGCGGCGCCGGCCCGGGCGGCCAGCGCCAGGCGGCCAAGGGCGAGGACGTCGCCGCGGAGCTGCTGGTGACGCTGGAGCAGGTCGCCAGCGAGGAGAAGCTGCGCCTCGCCCTGCCCACGGGCCGGGAGGTCGACGTCGTGATCCCCCGCGGCGTGGTCGACGGCCAGACCATCCGGCTGCGCGGCCTCGGCCAGAGCGGCGGGCCCCGGGCCGAGCCGGGCGACGCTCTGCTCACCATCCGGATCCGTCCGCACCCGCGGTTCACCGTGGAGGGGGCCGACCTGCGCACCAGCGTCGACGTTCCGCTGGAGGATGCCGTGCTCGGCGGCACGATCCGCGTGCCGACGCTCACCGGCGCCGTCGAGATGAAGATCCCGGCGATGACGAGCTCCGGCCGGACCTTCCGCCTCCGCGGCAAGGGCCTGCCGAAGAAGGACGGGACCCGCGGCGACCTGTTCGCCACCACGGCGATCGTCCTGCCGGAGGGCGAGGACGCGGCGTTGACCGAATTCGCCCGCGGCCGCAGGGCCGCCAACGCGGCCTGACCGGCGGGTGTAGCCTCCGGGACGCGCATGAAGGCGCCCGGCGGCGTCCCGGACTTCCGTCGCCGGGCCGCCTCCGCTAAGGAGGCCCCCCGGCCCCGAAAGGGGGCGCGCGGCTTCGGGATCGATCATGGCGGAACACGGGCAGGGCCTTCTGGCGGGCAAGCGGGGCATCGTCCTCGGGGTCGCCAACAACCGCTCGATCGCCTGGGGCATCGCCCGCAGCGCCCGCGCCCACGGGGCCGAACTGGCCTTCACCTACCAGGGCGACGCCCTGCGCAAGCGCGTCGAGCCCCTCGCCAAGGAACTCGACGCCCACGTGATCGGGCACTGCGACGTCACCGAGTCGGCCACGATCGACGCGGTCTTCGCGGAAGCCGCGAAGGTCTTCCCAGACGGCATCGACTTCGTCGTCCACTGCGTCGCCTTCTCCGACAAGGACGAACTGACCGGCCGCTACATCGAGACTTCCGAGGACAATTTCACCAAGTCGCTCCTGGTCTCGTGCTACTCGTTCACCGCCGTGGCCCAGCGCGCCGAGAAGATCATGCGCCCGGGCGGGTCGCTGGTGACCCTGACCTATTACGGCGCCGAGAAGTGGATGCCCCACTACAACGTGATGGGCGTCGCCAAGGCGGCGCTGGAGGCGTCCGTGCGCTACCTCGCGGCCGATCTCGGCCCGAAGAACATCCGGGTCAACGCGATCTCGGCCGGCCCGATCAAGACCCTCGCGGCCTCGGGGATCGGCGATTTCCGCTACATCCTGAAGTGGAACGAGTACAACGCGCCCCTGCGCCGGACCGTGACGATCGGGGAGGTCGGCGAGACCGCGTCCTACCTCGTCTCGGACATGGCGGCCGGCATGACCGGCGAGATCCTCCACGTGGATGCCGGCTACCACGTCGTCGGCATGAAGAACCCCGAGGCGCCCGACCTCACCCTCGACAAGGACTGAGATTCTTCGCTCGTCGCGCCCGCAGGGCGTGCGGCGCGATCGGGCAGACAATCCTCACGCGTCTTCCGCCTCTTCGAACTCGCCCGAGAGCTTCAGCCCGTCGATCCAGGTCTCGCCGTCGCGCTTAATGACGGTGCGCGGCCGGACGTTGCCGTGCCGCGCGATCCCCGCTGCCAGTCGCTCCGAATGCGTCACGAGCCAGATCTGCGTCCGCTCCGCGGCCCGCGCGATCAGCCGCGCCAGGGGATCCATGAGATCGGGATGCAGGCTGGTCTCGGGCTCGTTGAGCGCGATGAACGGCGGCAGCCGGTAGCCGAGCAGCGCTCCGGCGAGCGCGAGGTAGCGCAGGGTGCCGTCCGACAGTTCCGGCGGATCGAAGGTCCGGGCGGGAAAGTCGGGAAAGCGCAGGCCGAAGCTCGCGTGACGGCCGGGCTCCGGAAGGACGAGCTCCGCGCCCGGGAAAGCGCCGTCGACGGCCGCGTCGATCTCGGTCGTGTCCTGCCGGATATGCGCCAGCGTGGCGAAGACGGCCGCGAGGTCGGTGCCGTCGGACGCGAGCGTCGGCGTCGTCACCGCGAGGCAGGGTCGGCGCAAGGGCGACTCGGCATCCGTCCGGAAATCGTGGTGGAAGCGCCACCCCGCCAGGGCGAGGCGGACCGCGGCGATCTCCGGATGGGCGGTGGCGTCGAGGAGGCATCCGAGGGCGGTCTCCGTCGGAAGCAGGTCCCCGCCGAGGCCGCGCTTGCGGCCCTCCGCGTCGCGGACGAACCCGCTGCGCCCGTCGCGATCGAGGATCACGGCGGTGCGGCCGCGGGTGCGGACCGTCAGGCGCTCGATCTTGACCTGCGGTTCCTTGCGGAAGGCGGCGCCGAAGGTGGTTCCGCCGACCTGCTGCACCAGCCCGATCTCGACCGCGTAGACGAAGTCCTGCCCGATCGTGTCGTGGCGGAGGGTTGCCGACAGGCAGATCCGCGCCGCCTCGCCCTGCCGCCGGCGGCCGGCCCAGAGGGCCGAATCCATGCCGCCCTCGGCGGCGAGGTCGCGGGTCAAGGTGCCCCGAGCTGCGGCCTGCAGCAGCTCCAGGGCGCGGTAGAGGTTGGTCTTGCCGGTACCGTTGCCCCCGACGAAGACCGACAGCGCGTCGACCGGGAAGCTCACCCGCCGCAGAGAGCGGTAGCCCGAGACCGCGACCTCCCGAACCACCAGCATCCCGGCTCCTCCCGCGTCAGTCCGGCACCGTCAGATCCGCGATGCCCCTGGCGGCCTCGGGGAATCGCGGATCCATGGCCTCCAGCGTATCCGCCACGGTGCGGGCAATCACGTAGTTGCGGAACCACTTTTGGTTGGCCGGCACCACCAGCCAGGGCGCGCGGGACGTCGAGCAGCGGCCGAGGGCGTCCGCGAAGGCCTGCTGGTAGGCGTCCCAGGATTTCCGCTCGACCAGATCGGCAGGGTCGAACTTCCAGTGCTTCTCGGGATCGGCGATCCGGTCCTCCAGGCGCTTCTTCTGCTCCGCCTTGGAGATGTGCAGGAAGAACTTGAGGACCGTGGTGCCCGATTCGACGAGCAGGCGCTCGAAATCGTTGATCCGGCCGTAGCGGCTCTGCCAGACAGCATCCGGCACGAGGCCCTTCACCCGGACCACAAGGACGTCCTCGTAGTGGCTGCGGTTGAACACCCCGATCATGCCGCGCCCCGGCACCCGGGCGTGGTAGCGCCACAGGAAGTCGTGATCGAGTTCCTCGCTCGAAGGCACCTTGAACGAGGCGACCGCGCAGCCCTGCGGGTTCACCCCCTTCAGAACTGACCGGATCGTGCCATCCTTGCCGCCGGTGTCGATCGCCTGGAACACCAGCAGCAGGCTCCGGGCCCGCTCCGCGTAGAGGCGCTCCTGGAGGGCGACGATGCGCTCGCGCTCCTCGGCGAGGGCGTCCTTGGCCCAGTCTTTGTCGAGGTCGCCGACGTCGTCGGGATCGACCGCCGCGAGATCGAAGGGCGCGCCCGGCTCTACCGCCACGATGCCCGGCGCGGGGCGGATCGGCACCGGCTCGTGCTGGCCGAGCGCTGCCGGCACGGATTCGGCGACGGCGTCGACGCTTCCGGCCCACCGGGCCGTCGACGGGCGGTGATCCACGGTGGGATCGTGCAGATCGGCCTCACCTGTCATGCCGTCACCGCGCTTGTGGCCGCGATGATGCTTGCCGTGCTTCTTGGACATGGGGCAGGACCTGTTTCCGGATATTGCCGACCGACGGCGAGAACGGCCGGTATCCCAGGCTGTTCCGGACGCCTGTGCAGGACGGGGTTGAGACGGTTGGGTACGATCTACTTCATCCGGCACGGCCAGACCGCCTGGAATGCCGAGGGACGCCTCCAGGGCGGGCGCGACACCGACCTCAACGCGCAGGGCGAGGCGCAGGCCGCGGCCGTGGCGGAGCGCCTCGCCGCCGCGGCGGGGCCGGCGCTGGCGTCCGCCGATTTCGTCGCGAGCCCGCTCAAGCGCACCCGGCGCACCATGGAGATCCTCCGGACCGCCCTCGGCCTGCCGCCGGAGGCGTACCGCACCGACCCGCGCCTGCGGGAGATCGGCTTCGGCAGCTGGGAGGGCTCCACCTGGGCGGAGATCCGGCGCCGCGACCCGGCCGGCGCGGCCGGGCGCGACCGCGACCGCTGGCACTACCGCCCGCCCGGCCTCGGTGCCGAGAGCTATGCCGGCCTCGTGGAGCGCGTCGGCCCGATGATCGCGGGCCTTGAGCGGGACACGGTGATCGTCGCCCATGGCGGCGTCGCCCGGGCCGCCCTCGTGGCCCTCGGCCATCTCGACATCTACGCCGCGCCCCGCCTCGGTATCCGCCAGGGCGAGGTCCTGATCCTCGAGCCCGGAGGCTGGCGCTGGGCTTGATCCTGTGCGCCCGCGCAGTGCAAAGCCGCCTCGATAACGGCATGATCGGCAGGCTATAGGGCGGCGGCCAGGACAGGCGCCGGCACGAGCGGCCGGCCAGCGGAGCAGCGGATGAGCGACCTCGCCGAGAAGACCCGGCCCGGCCCGGCGGCCGGAGAGCCCGCGCCTCTCGGGGACGCGGCGGCGATCCTGCGCGGCGACCACCGGCCCGACCTGATCCGCGACGAGGTCCTGGCCGAGATCTTCCTCCATGCGGCCGAGACCCGCCCCGATCATCCCTGCCTCGTCGACGGGTCCCGGGTCGAGGCCGGGGGCGTGCACCCGCACCTGACCTACGCGGACGTCGCGGTCCGGGCCGGCCGGATCGCCGCCGGCCTCGCCCATCGCGGCATCGGACCGGGCGACGTGGTCGGCCTGTGGATGGCGCGCGGGCCGGACCTCCTCGTGGCGCAGATCGGCATCACGATGTCGGGGGCGGCGTGGCTGCCCTTCGACGCCGAGGCGCCGGCCGACCGTGTGGGCGTGTGCCTCACCGACGCGGGCGCGAAGGCGCTGCTCGTATCCCCGGCGCTGGCCGCCGCGGCGCCCGACGCCGCGCCCGCCCTGACGCCCGCCGACCTCGCCGCCGCGACGCCAGCCGACGCGCCGGTACCGGATCCGCGCGCGGCCGGGCTGACGCCCGAGCACCCCGCCTACCTGATCTACACTTCCGGCTCGACCGGCGTGCCCAAGGGCATCGTCATCAGCCACGCCAATATCTGTCACTTCCTGCGCTCGGGGAACGCCCTCTACGGGATGCGCGCCGACGACGTGGTCTTCCAGGGCGCCTCGGTGGCCTTCGACCTGTCGATGGAGGAGATCTGGGTCCCGTACCTCGTCGGCGCGACCCTGTTCGTGGCCAGTCCCGCCATGATGGGCGACCTGGAATCGCTCCCCGGCATCCTGGAAGCCGAGGGGATCACGGTGCTCGACACCGTCCCGACGCTGCTGGCGATGATCTCCGGCGACCTGCCGCGGGTCCGCCTCGTCCTGCTCGGCGGCGAGGCGCTGCCGGAGCCGCTGATCGCCCGCTGGGCGACGGGCGGCCGCCAGCTGTTCAACACCTACGGGCCCACGGAGGCCACTGTGGTGGCGACCGCGGCGGAGATGCGTCCCGGCGAGCCGGTGACCATCGGCGGCCCGATCCCGAACTACTCCGTCTACGTTGCCGGCGAGGACCTCTCCCTGCTCGGCCGCGACCAGCAGGGCGAGCTGCTGATCGGCGGTCCCGGCGTGGCGCGGGGCTACCTCGCCCGTCCCGAGCTGACGGCGGAGAAGTTCATTCCCAACCCCTTCCCGTCGGACGGGACCGACCCCGTCCTGTACCGCTCGGGCGACGCGGTCTCCCTCGATGCCGCGGGCCGGATCGTGTTCCACGGCCGCATCGACGACCAGGTGAAGATCCGCGGCTTTCGCGTGGAGCTGGGCGAGATCGAATCCCGGATCCGCGCGGTGCCCGACATCAACCAAGCCGCCGTCGTGCTCCGGAAGGACGACGGCGTCGACCGGCTCGTCGCCTTCCTGATCCCGGAGCGCGGCCGGTCCATCGACGCCGCCGCCCTGCGCCGGACCCTCGCCGGGCAGATGCCGCCCTACATGGTCCCCGGCCACTTCGAGGTGGCCGAGACCCTCCCGCGCCTGACCTCCGGCAAGGTCGACCGCAAGGCGCTGAAGATCGCCCCGCTCACCGTGGTCGCCGCCGACGGCGAGCAGGAGCCGCCCGCCAACGAGACCGAGTCGGCCCTGGTCGCCGCCGCCAAGCAGGTCTTCGGCAACCAGCCGATCGCCCTCGAGGGCGACTTCTTCTCCGATCTCGGCGGGCACTCGCTGCTGGCCGCCCGCTTCGTCTCGGCGGTGCGCGAGAATCCGCCGCTCGCCGGCATCACGCTGCCGGACGTCTACGCCCTGCGCACCGTACGGGCGATAGCCGACGCGCTCATCGCCCGGACGGGCGGCATGGGCGCCGGCACCGCGACCCGCGACCTGAGCTTCGAGCCGCCGCCGCTGCTGCGCCGGGCGCTGTGCGGCCTCGCGCAGCTCGTCGCGCTGCCCTTCGTGATCGCGCTGGCCACGGCGCAGTGGCTCGGCATGTTCGTGACCTACCTGCTGCTCACCGGCGGCGGGCTCAGCTTCTTCGCCGAGCTCGGGGTGCTGCTCCTCGTCTACGTGGCGATCAACGGCGTGACCGCGGTGGCGGCGGTGGCCGGCAAGTGGCTGATCCTCGGCCGGACCAGGCCGGGCCGGTACCCGCTCTGGGGCACCTACTATTACCGCTGGTGGCTCGCGCAGCGGTTGGCGCCCCTCGTCCACGTGAAGTGGCTGCAGGGTTCGCCGGCCATCGCCATCTACCTGCGGCTCATGGGCGCCAAGGTCGGCCGCGACACCCTGATCTCCGACATCGAAATCGGCGCGCCCGACCTCCTGACCATCGGCGACGGTGCGTCCCTGGGTGGCCGCCTCGTGATCGCCAACGCCGAGATCGTCGGCAACGAGCTGGTCATCGGCACGGCCGAGATCGGCGCGGACGCGGCGGTGGGCACCTCCTGCGTGATCAGCCACGACACGGTGATCGGGCCGCAGGCGGAGATCGCCGACCTGACCACGATTCCGGCGGGCTCGCGGGTCGGCGCGGCCGAGCGCTGGGACGGGTCGCCCGGCCGCAAGGTCGGCATGGCCGACCCGTCGGAGCTGCCCGCGCCCGCCGAGGCCTCGTTCGCGCGCCGCGCGGCCTTCCTGGCGGCCTACGTCGTGCTGCTCGGCGCGATCCCCGCGGTCGGCCTGCTGCCGATCTTCCCGGCCTTCTTCATCTTCGACCAGATCTCGGACTCGCTCTCCGACATCACCGACATCGACTACCACTGGTACCTGCCGATCCTCACCTGGCCCACCGCCATGCTGATGACGGCCGGCACGGTGCTGCTGATCGCCGGCATCCGCTGGGTAGTGCTGCCGCGGACCCGCTCCGGCACCTACTCGGTCCACTCGCTGTTCTACCTGCGGAAGTGGTCGCTGGCCCTCGCCGTCGAGGTCACCCTGGAGACGCTCTCGTCGCTGTTCGCGACCGTCTACATGCGCGCCTGGTACCGGCTGATGGGCGCCAATATGGGCTACGGTGCCGAGATCTCGACCAACCTCGCGGGCCGCTACGACCTCGCCGACGTCGGCGCGAAGAACTTCGTCGCCGACGAGGTTGTGTACGGCGAGGAGGAGATCCGGCGCGGCTGGATGCACCTGGAGCCGACCCGCACCGGAGCGCGGGTCTTCGTCGGCAACGACGCCGTGGTGCCGCCGGGCGCCGTCATTCCCGACGACGTGCTCATCGGCATCAAGTCGAAGCCGCCCGAGAACGCCGCGATGAGCCCCGGCGAGACGTGGTTCGGCTCGCCGCCGATCCGGCTCCCGGCCCGCCAGAAGGTCGATCTCGGCTCGACCGCCCAGACCTACGAGCCCGGCGCGTGGCCGAAGATCCGGCGCGGCATCTTCGAGGCCTTCGCGACCTCGTTCTCGCCGATGCTGTACATCACCCTCGCGATCACGGTGATCGACTGGTATTTCTACCCGGCCATCCTGGAGCAGGACTGGTCCGGGCTCGCCTACAGCTTCGTCGTGGCGAGCGTCGCGATCGCGCTGATCCAGTCGTCGGCGGTCATCGCCATGAAGTGGCTGCTGATGGGTGTCTACAAGCCCGGCATGCAGCCGATGTGGTCGTGGTGGGCGATGCGCACCGAGGCCATCGCGGTGGCCTACTGGGGGCTCGCCGGCAAGGTGCTCCTCGAACACCTCCAGGGCACGCCGTTCCTGCCCTGGGTGCTGCGGCTGTTCGGCGTGAAGGTCGGCAAGGGCGTCTGCATGCTCACCACCGACATCACCGAGTTCGACTGCGTCACCATCGGCGACTACGCCACGATCAACCGGGTCTCGGCGCTGCAGACGCACCTCTACGAGGACCGGATCATGAAGATCGGTCGCGTCGTCGTCGGGCGGGGCGTCTCGGTGGGATCGTTCTCGACCGTGCTGTACGACACGAAGGTCGGGGATTACGCCCGGCTCCGGCCGCTCACCATCGTCATGAAGGGCGAGTCGATCCCCGCCAACACCGAGTGGGAGGGGGCGCCCGCGGTCCCGGTGATCCATCGCGCCTGACGGGCGAGGCGCTCCCCGGGTCCGGACTCGCCTGCATCGGCTCGAAACGCCGGGGCTCGACCCGCGGGGGGGGGGGGCGGCAATCCGGCGCCCTGTCCGGCCCCGCCATCCCGGTCGCGCGCGTGGAGGAGACCGCACCAAGGTCAGAGCCGGGGCCCTGCTGCAACCGGTCCGGGACGCCGGCTGGATTGTGCGATGAATATGCTGGTGAACTAGTACCTTCGCCCCTTATGGTCATTATAATCTAGCTTATTGTGGCTCCGGATGAGCTATAGTGTTATCGTCACCGGGCTCGTACGACCGTGCTGCCGCACGATTCGGGGAAGGGGACGGCGCCGACGTCCGGGTGGAGGATTGACGATCATCCGTGCAGCTTGATCCCGCCACCCTGCTGGTCGTCAGCGCGGCGACGACCTTCCTGGTCGGCACGCTGTTCATGGCCTCGTGGCGGCAGGCGCCCGAATCCCGGGTGCTGGCCTTCTGGGGCGTGGCGCACCTCGTGGGCGCTGCCGGTTCGGCGGGCCTCGCATTGCGCAATCAGATCCCCGACCTGATCTCGGTCGGCCTGGCGAACGCCGTGGTGCTCGCCGCCTACGGCCTCATCTGGAGCGGCGTCCGCTCCTTCGAGCGGCGGGAGCCGCGGGTGGGCGTCGCGATGGCGGGCGCTCTCGGCTGGTGCGTCCTCTGCCTCATCCCGACCTTCTACGCGTCGATCGAGGCCCGCATCATCTACGCCTCCGCGGCGGCGGCGCTCTACTGCTGCGCGGCGACGGCGGAGATCTGGCGCGGCCGCGCCGAGCGGCTCGCCTCCCGGATCGCCGCCGCCACCATCCTGGGGCTGCACGGCACCTTCTACATCGTGCGGATCCCCGCGACGCTGGTGGCGCCGCTGCAGCCGGGTCCGAGCCCGCTCACGTCGCCCTGGGTGGCGATCCTGTGCTTCGTCACCCTGATGTTCTCGATCGCCTCGGCCTTCACCTTCATGGCGCTGGTCAAGGAGCGGGCGGAACGCGAGCAGCGCATCGCCGCCTCCACGGACGCGCTCACGGGCGTGCGCAACCGCCGGGCCTTCGCGCAGGCCGCCGAGGCCGCGATCGCGCGGCACGGCGACGCCGCCCTGCTGCTGTTCGATCTCGACCGGTTCAAGGCCGTTAACGACCGCTTCGGCCACGGGGTCGGCGACGCGGTCCTCGTCGGCTTCTGCGCCGTGGCGACGACGCTGCTGCCCCGCGAGGCCTTGCTGGGCCGCCTGGGTGGGGAGGAGTTTGCCTGCCTGCTGCCGGCCGTGTCGCCCGCCGAGGCCCTGGCCCGGGCCGAGGAACTGCGCCGGACCTTCGCGCAGCTCGAGGTTCCCGAACTGCCGGCCCTGCGCGTCAGCGTCAGCATCGGGATCGCGCAGGCCCGCGCCGGGATCGCGTTCGACGAGCTGATGCGGCGGGCCGACGCCGCCCTCTACGCCGCCAAGGATGGCGGGCGCGACCGGGTCGCCGTGGCCGGGCAGGCCGCGATCCGCGCCGCCTGAGGCCTGCGGGCCGTTCAGGCGAGGGCGCGGGCGGCCTCCGAGACCTTGCGAACCGAGGCGTCGACCACGCCCGCCGAGGCCGCGATCTCCGCCATGGCGGCGTGGACGGCGGCGACGCTCTGCGCGGCGGACTGCATGTTCTCGGTCATGTCCCGGGTCACCGCGGCTTGCTCGGTCACGGCCGACGACACGCTCAGCGAGATCGCGCTGAGCTGCTCGATCGTGGCACCGATCCCGTCGATCGCCGCGACGGCCCGGGACGTCTCGGCCTGCACGGCGGCGATCTGGGTGCCGATCTCGCCGGTCGCCTTGGCGGTCTGCTCGGCCAGGGCCTTCACCTCGGCGGCGACGACCGCGAAGCCCTTGCCGGCGACCCCGGCCCGGGCCGCCTCGATGGTGGCGTTCAGCGCCAGGAGGTTCGTCTGGTCGGCGATCGAGCGGATCAGGTTCACCGCCGCGCCGATCCGGTCTGCGGCGCCGGTCAGGCCCACGACGATCGCCCCGGCCTCCCCGGCGCGGGTGACGACGAGGTCCACGGACGACTTCGCCTGCAGGGCGTGGCGGCTCAGTTCCTCGATCGAGGCGGCGAACTCCTCGGAGCCGGCGGCGACCGCCTCGACGTTCTGCGCGGTCTGACTCGACGTCTCGGCGGTCTCGTCGGCCTGCCGGACGACCCGGCTCATCGAGTCGCGGATCGCCGTGATGTCGGCATCGATGGCGCGCTGGCCGTCGGCCCGGCGCTGCCGGTCCTCGACCTGACGGGTGACGTCCGTGGCGAACTTGACGACGGCGCAGGGTTTGCCGTCGGCGTCGAGGATCGGGTTGTAGGCACCGAAGATCCAGACGGTGCGGCCGTCCTTCCCGATCCGCCGGAACTCGCCGGCCTGATACTCGCCGTTGCCGAGGGCGGTCCAGAACGCCGTGTAGCCGGCGCTCGCCGCCTCGGCCGGCGGCAGGAACATCCGGTGATGCCGCCCCCGGATCTCGTCCAGGGTGTAGCCCATGGTGGCCAGGAAATTGGCGTTGGCGTCGGTGATCGTCCCGTCGAGGGCGAAGGTGATCACCGCCTGCGACCGGTCGAGGGCCGCGATCTGGCCGGCGTGGCGGGCGTTGCGCGCGCGCTCCTCGGTGATGTCGGTGGCGAGCTTGACGACCTTGGTCGGCCGGCCGCGCCGGTCGAGGATCGGGTTGTACGAGCCCTGGATCCAGACGATCTGGCCGGACTTCGTGACGCGGCGGAAGGCGCGGGCCTCGTGCTGGCCGGCCCGCAGCCGGTCCCAGAAGGCGGCGTAGTCCCGGCCCGCGCGATCGTCCTCCGGAACGAAAACCCGGTGGTGCTGGCCGCGCACCTCGTCGCGCGTGTAGCCCAGGAGGTCGAGGAACAGCGGGTTCGCGTCCGTGACGGTGCCGTCGAGGTCGAACTCCACGCGCGCCATCGTCCGGTCGATCGCCGCGAGCAGAGCGTCGTCGCGTGAACCAAACATCGCCATCGGAGCCCGTGCCCGCCTGATCTGTAGAGTCGCGACGAGCATGAGGAGACGCGCTTAAAAATCTGTCAATGGCACGCTCATTTCAGGGTGTGGGCTAGCGCGCGACCCTGGAAATCTGTGTAGCCCGCGTCGATCGTTGAGAGATGTACTTCCCGGTGAGACAAACCCTATCGGCGTATAAACCGCGCTCGGTCGATCGCGGTGTATTGTCTCTCTATATCGCGTGACTTGGATTCCGCGGCCGGTCATGCCTGGGCGCTGCCGCTCCGGTTGCCCGGCGCGTGGCCCGCGCTAGGAGGAGGGCCGGGAGCCGGCGGCACGACGCGCGTGATGCCGATTCGCCGCACGGCACTGACGGGAGACCCGAGATGGACGAGGCCACGCGGATCGACCGCCTGGAGATGCGCCTGACCGAGCAGGACGCGACGATCGAGGACCTGAACCGGACCGTGACCGAGCAGTGGCGGGTCATCGACCGACTCGTCCGGCAGCTCGACGCGCTGCGGGAGCAGGTCGAGGAGGCGGCCGCCCGGGCGGCCCCGCGGGGGCCGGAGCCGCCGCCGCCGCACTACTGAGGGGCGGGGCCGGCGCGCGGTGGCGCGCCGGCCGGGGCGTCAGAAGTTCGCCTGCGTGACGAACTTGGTGACCAGGTAGGCGTCGAGGGCCTCGGGGCCGCCCTCGCTGCCGTAGCCCGAATCCTTGACGCCGCCGAACGGCGTCTCCGGCAGGGCGAGGCCGTGGTGGTTGATCGAGATCATGCCGCTCTCGACCGCGCTCGAAACGCGCGCCGCCCGCTCGGCGGAGCGGGTGTAGGCGTAGGCCGCGAGCCCGTAGGGCAGGCGGTTGGCCTCGGTGAGCGCCTCGTCGTCGTCGGAGAACCGGTTGATCAGCGCCAGGGGGCCGAAGGGCTCCTCGTTCATGATCCGGGCGGTCAGCGGTACCTCGGTGAAGACCGTCGGCTCGAAGAAGTTGCCCCGGTTGCCGATGCGCTTGCCACCGGCGCGGAGCGTCGCGCCGCTCGCCTCGGCGTCCGCCGCCAGCGCCGTGACGGCGTCGAGGCGCCGGCCGTGAACCAGCGGCCCCATCTTGGTGTCGGGATCGAGCCCGTCGCCGACCTTCACCGACTTGGCGAAGGTGGTGAAGCCCTCGACGAAGCGGTCGAAGACCGAATCGTGCACGAGGAACCGGGTCGGCGAGACGCAGACCTGGCCGGCATTGCGGAATTTCGAGGGGGCCAGGACGGCCACCGCCTTCTCCACGTCGGCGTCGCCGAACACGATCGCGGGGGCGTGGCCGCCGAGTTCCATCGTGGCGCGTTTCATGTGCTCGCCCGCGAGCGCCGCGAGCTTCTTGCCGACCACGGTCGAGCCCGTGAACGAGATCTTCCGGATCACCGGATGCGGGATCAGGTAGGCCGAGATGGTCTCGGGATCGCCGTAGACAAGCGAGAGCGCGTCGCCCGGGATGCCGGCATCCAGGAAGGCGCGAACCAGGGCGGCGCAGCTCGCCGGCGTGTCCTCGGGGCCCTTCAGGATCACCGTGCAGCCGGTGCAGAGCGCAGCCGAGATCTTGCGCACCGCCTGGTTGATCGGGAAGTTCCAGGGCGTGAAGCAGGCCACGGGGCCGACCGCCTCGCGGACCACCGCCTGCAGCACGCCGTCGGCGCGGCCCGGGATGACGCGGCCGTAGGCGCGCTTACCCTCCTCGGCGAACCAGTCGATGATGTCGGCCGCCGCGAGGGTCTCGACCCGCGACTCGGCCAGCGGCTTGCCCTGTTCCAGGGTCATGATGCGGGCGATCTCGTCGACCCGGGTGCGCAGCAGGTCGGCCGCCTTGCGCATCACCTTGGCGCGCTCGAAGGGGGCGACTTTGCGCCAGGCCGGGAAGGCGCGGGCGGCCGCAGCCAGGGCCTCGTCGAGATCCGCCGTGGTGGCGACCGCGCACTGGCCGATCGTCTCGCCCGTGGCGGGGTTCAGGACCCCCAGGGTGTCCCGGTCGCCACCCGCGCGCCAGCGCCCGGCGATGTGAAGCTCGGTATCCGGATACATCGGTCGATTCCCGCTCGGCCGCACCATCGGCCGCAGGCGGAATGTGGCGATGTGGCGCGCCCCGGCAATCCCCGCGGCGGCATGGCTGGCGCCGACTGTATTCAGGCCGCGGCGCGGGCCGGCTCCGGCGCCTCGACGATGGTCGCGGTCCCGTGGCGGGCACGCAGGGTCGCGCCCTTCGGGACCACCCGCCAGCCCTCGCGGCAGCCGTCGATGGGCTCCGAGACGACGACGATGCCGCCCGGCCCCTCGCGGTAATACAGGCTCGGCGGCCGGCCGTCGCAGGCCCAGCGATAGGCGGTCAGCGTCTCGCCGTCCGTGAGCAGCGCGGTGAAGCGCAGCGGCTCGCAGACATTCGCCGCCTCCATCAAATCGCGGACGGTCTTCAGCGTCCGCGCCATCGCGCCGACGGGGTCCGCCTCGAGGCCGTTGGCGAGCGCCAGGAGGAAGATCGCCTCCGAGTCGGTGCTGCCGCGGCGATGGTCGTAGTAGGAATCCGGGATCAGCGCCTCGAGGCGACGCTTGATCCGGTGGTAACCGCCGATCTGGCCGTTGTGCATGAAGAGGTGGCGGCCGAACACGAAGGGGTGGCAGTTGGCCCGGGCGGTGGCCGTCCCGGTTGAGGCGCGCACGTGCGCGAAGAACGTCCGCGCCCGCACCTGACCGCAGAGGTTCACGAGGTTCTCGTCCGACCACGCCGGGGAGATGTCGCGGTAGACACCCGGCTCGGGCCGCTCGGCGTACCACCCGATGCCGAAACCGTCGCCGTTGGTCTCGGTCTTCCCCTCGTCGGCGTGCAGCGACTGGTGCACCAGCGAGTGGGTCGGCGCGCAGACGAGGTCGGAGAGGAAGACCGGCTCACCGCTGTAGGCGAGGAAACGGCACATGTCGGACGATGATCCTTCAGCTCTGGGCCGCGTTCGATCCGGCGAAACGCTCCGAGCGGGTGGAGACGTTCCGCCGCAGGACGTTAACAGTCGGTCCACGCCGGTGAACAGTTTCTTAACCGCCCGGAAACTGCGCCATTTTCGTGCGTTCCGCATGAAAATGGTGCCGCCTGTCCGCAGGGCAGGCATTCGCCGCCGGAGCGACGCGACTCTTGTGAGCCGCCTCATGAAGGGTCAGCATGGCCGAATCGGGGAATCAGAAGCTCGCCCTCCAGGCGACCGCCCGACGCGGGGCACGGCACCGTCAGCAGGAGACTTTTATGGATCGCGCAACGCCCGATAGTTCCGCCCCCGTGGCGCTCGTCGTGGAGGACGATGCGGCTGTGCGCGATCTCGCGACGGCGGTGCTGGAGGAGACCGACCTCGGCGTGATCGCCTGCGAGAGCGCGGAGGCGGCCCTCTCGGTGCTGGAGCGCGCTGACGTGACGGTGGCGCTGCTGTTCGCCGACGTGCGCCTTCCGGGCGCCATGGACGGCGTGTCGCTGGCGCAGGCGGTGAAGCGGCGCTGGCCGGACGTGCGCGTGGTCGTCACCTCGGGCGCGAGCCGGGACGCGCGGCTCCCCGATCAGGCGGTCTACATGCAGAAGCCCTGGCGGGCCCTCGACGTGCTGGTCCAGGCCGAGCGCGCGACGATAGCCGCCAAGGCGGCCTGAGCTGGCGGCCTGAGCTGGCGGCCTGAGCGCGCGGCGCTCGACGCTCTTCACGTCATCGCGAGCGCCGAGTCCTGGCCCGGCGCTACAGCCGCGACCCGCCGCCTCTCCCGTGCGGGAGAGGGTTGGGGTGACGGACCCGTTTTTTCCGGGGAGGTCGCATCCCTCACTCTGTCTCCTCCCGACGGATCTCGGGCCTGCCCGAGATCCGTCCTGAGAAGTCCGAGTCGGGCAAGCCCGACCTGGGTGGAAAGGGGACCCGCGCCACGTGCGGCTCGCGTGACTGGACGCCTCATCCGGCCGCGACCCAAAGAAAAAGCCCGGCCTGCGCGTGCAGGCCGGGCTTTCTCAAGACTGAGGTGGTGTCGCTCAGGCGGCGGGAGCCGGGCTGACCGGGGTCTGGCCGGCGGCGTTGCCGCCCTGGCCCTGCGCGGCGGACGGCGACGGGAAGCCGGGACGACGGCCGCCGGCGGGGAAGCGGGGCTTCGGCTTCGGCGCGGCGATCAGGCCCTCGCGGATCGCGGTCTTGCGGGCCTGCTTGCGGGCGCGGCGGACGGCCTCGGCCTTCTCGCGAGCCTTGCGCACGGACGGCTTCTCATAAGCCTTGCGCTGCTTCATCTCGCGGAAGATGCCCTCGCGCTGCATCTTCTTCTTGAGGACGCGGAGCGCTTGATCGACGTTGTTGTCGCGAACGAGTACCTGCAACGGACTTGATCCTCTGGACCTGAAGTTCTGGGTTCACGCGGCCCGCCGCCGATCTGGAAACCGGCAACGTCCCTCGCCCGGTTTGAACCCGGGAGGGACGGGAACGTCGGTTTCCGAATCGGCGTGGAGCTCACGCCTTGACGGGGCTATTACACCAAGCGCGCACCAGTTCCAACCTGTCCACGCGATCCATCCGCGCCTGCGCCGTGCTAGGTTGCGCGGATGAGACACGACGACTCGCAGCAATTCGCCAGCGACAACTATTCCGGCATCTGCCCGGAGGCCTGGGCGGCGATGGAAGCGGCCAATCGCGGCCACGCCCCCGCCTACGGCGAGGATGCCTGGACGGCCCGGGCGGCCGACGCGTTCCGGGACCTGTTCGAGACCCCGTGCGAGGTCTTCTTCGCCTTCAACGGCACGGCGGCCAACGCGCTGGCCCTGGCCGCGCTGTGCCAGTCCTACCACAGCGTGATCTGCGCCGACTCGGCCCATGTCGAGACCGACGAGTGCGGCGCGCCGGAATTCTTCTCCAACGGCTCGAAGCTGCTGACCGTCCGGACGGAGGGCGGCAAGCTCACGCCGGAGGCGATCCGCGGGCTCGCGCAGAACCGCAGCGACATCCACTTCCCGCGGCCGCGGGTGGTGACGATCACGCAGCCCACCGAGACCGGGCAGGTCTACAGCCTCGCCGAACTGCGGGCCCTGTCGGCAACCTGCCGCGAGCTGGGCCTCGCCCTGCACATGGACGGGTCGCGCTTCGCCAATGCCTGCGCGAGCCTCGGGTGCAGCCCCGCCGACATGACGTGGCGCTCGGGCATCGACGTCCTGTGCTTCGGCGGCACCAAGAACGGCATGCATGCCGGCGAGGCGGTGGTGTTCTTCGACGCCAAGCTCGCGGAGGATTTCGGCTACCGCTGCAAGCAGGCCGGCCAGCTCGCCTCGAAGATGCGCTTCCTCGCCGCCCCCTGGGTCGGCATGCTGGAGAGCGGCGCGTGGCTGCGGAACGCGGCCCACGGCAATGCCTGCGCCCGGCGCTTCGCCGAGGCCGTCGCCGGGCTGCCGGGGGTGCGGGCGCTGTTTCCGGTCGAGGCGAACGCGGTCTTCCTGACGATGCCGGCGGCCACGATGGATGGCCTGCGCGCCCGGGGCTGGCGATTCTACACCTTCATCGGCGGCGGGGCGCGCTTCATGTTCGCCTGGGATGCCCGGTCCGAGCGGGTCGACGAGCTGGTCGGCGACCTGCGCGCGCTGGCGGCCGCCGCGGCCTGATCCGGTGGACACAAGGGTGTACAGCCGCCCACCGAAGGTGTTTCGCGCGCGCTGATGTTGGCATCTGCTGGGTCGGATCAAAATGTTGGCGCGACAGGCGCCCGGTCGTCTTGCGAGCGCAGCGAAGCAATCCAGTGTCGCGCGACGCCATCCGATGTCGTGCAGCCCTGGGTTACTTCGCTGCGCTCGCGATGACGGAGGGCCCGAAGCCCGGGCCGGGAGGATGGGACGGCGCGATCCTTCGGCTCGCCCCCTACAACAGAGCGAGATCCGCCGGGTCCGCGCTGGGGAAGATCCGCCGCAGGCTCGCTTGGTCGAGCCCGTAGAGCCGCCGGAACAGGCCACCCAGCAGCCCGCGGTAGTCGCTGAGCACCGGATAGTCCCGGTTCTGGAACAGGTGCGCCTCGTCGGCCCGCACCTGCGGCCCCGCGATCCGGCCGCCGCGCACCCCGCCGCCGAGGATCCAGTAGACGCTGCCGTGGCCGTGGTCGGTGCCGCGGCTGCCGTTCTCCCTGAGAGTCCGCCCGAACTCCGACAGCGCGACCACCACCGTGTCGGACCAGCCGGGGCCGATCTCCTCGATGAAGCCCGCGAGGCCGCGCCCCAGCTCGCCGAGCCGGTCGGCGAGGTAGCCGGTGCCGGCACCCTGATTCACGTGCGTGTCCCAGCCGCCGACATCGACGAAGCCGAGGTTGAAATTCTCGCGCATCAGGCGGCCGATCCGCCGGGCCGAGAGTTCGAAGCCCTTGGGCGAGACCGCACCGCGGTCGGCCTGGCCGGCATGGTCGGAGATCGTCTGGTAGACCGCGTCGCGCACCCGGAATCCCTCGGTCACGGCGGCGGCCAGCTTGGTGTCGCTGTACATGGCGGCGATGAGGCGGGCCTGCCGGTCGTCGATGCCGGGCTTCCCGACGCCGTTGATAGCGATGTTGGGGACCGTCTCGCCGCCCCGGAAGATCAGCGGCATCTGGTCGGTGAAGGCGATCGGACGGACCCGGGTCAGCTCCGCGGCGAGCCGGGCCATGAAGCCGGAATTGTAGTCGCGGGCCGCGCCGACCGTCTGGCCCATCTCGATCGTGTCCTGCGTCTCGAAATGGCTCCGGGTCAGGTCGTCGGTGCCGGCGAACGGCACGAAGGCGGCCTGGCCCTTGGCGTAGAGCGGCAGGAGCGTGTCGCGCAGCGCCGGGTGCAGGCTCCAGTCGGCGTCGAGCGCCAGCGCCGCCTTCGGGTCCGACGCGTCGGGCTTGGCGATCGCGAGACTCGGCCGCGACCGGTAATAGAAGTCGCTGCCGGTCGGGATGACCACGTTGGCGGCGTCGTAGGCGCCGCGCAGGAATACCACGAGGAGGCGCGCGTCGGCCTTCGGGGCGGCCCAGACGCGGCCGGCCACCGTGGACAGGCCGAGCGCCGCCGAGGCGCGGAGCAGATCGCGACGGTTCATCGCATGAACTCCGGCGAGGCGAGGTAGAGCGTGTTCCAGTCCTGCGGCGAGACCGCCTGGGCGAGGGCCGCCCGCGTCGCCGCCGACAGGGTGCCGGACAAAGCCGCGAAGTAGAGCCCGTTCGCGAGGACCGGGAAGGCCGGCTCCTCGGCCTGATCGGGCAGCGCCGGCTTGAACAGGCCGGCCGAGCCGGACCCGATCTGCCGGGCGATCTCGAACCGCGTCGCGAGCTGCCCGGGCCCGCTCCAGGCGGCGGCGTCGAGGGGGTAGCCGTCCGGCGTCGAGCGGTTGAACAGGCCCTCGCCGAGGCGGTTCAGCCAGCCCAGGACCGGGCCGGCGTTGCGGATCACGCGCGCGTCGTAGGCCATGCGCAGGGCCGAGAAGACGTAGCGGACCGGGTCCTTGAAGGCGCCGCCGCGCTCGGCCGTGAGGGCCGGCTCGCGCACCAGCCCCTCCATCACCGCGGCGATGTCGCCGTCGGTCCGCGTGAACACGGCGGCGAGCCGGGCGACGAGGGCGTCGTCGGGCGGCTGGCCGACGAAGTAGGTGGCCAGTGCCCGGGAGACGCTGGTGGCGGTGGCGGGATTGCGGGCGATCAGGTCGACCGCCTCCTCGACCTCGGGCCAGCCGCTTCCCCGGATGCGCGTTCCGAGGAAGACCTTGTCGCCGTAATCGTGCCGGTTCGGGTTGAACTCGAACAGGCCGTCGCGGCGGAAGTCGGCGGCGTGCTCGGGGCGGAGCTTCGGGGTCTCGGGCTTCATGTCGATGCCGACCCCGCTCAGGATCCGCGCCAGCGCCTCGACGTCGCCCTGCGTGTAGCCGGAGCCGACGCCCATCGTGTGCAGCTCCATGATCTCCCGGGCGTAGTTCTCGTTCGGGCGACCGGCGGCGTTGGCGTCGTTGTCGAGGTACCGCAGCATCGCCGGGTGGCGCAGGCTCGCCATAAGCAGGTCGCGGAAGTGCCCGAGCACGTGCGGGCGGATCGCCGTGTCGAGGTAGTCGCCCACGGCGGCGCGCAGGGTCGACTTGCCCTGGTGGACGTTCAGACGATTGAACCAGAACCACGTCAGCCGCTCGCGCAGCTGGTCGGGGCTGTAGAGCGCCCGCAGCACCCAGGCGGAGGCGGCGTTCCGCGCGGCCGCGTTGAGCGCCCCCTGGAACGCCTGCTGCGCGGCCTTCCGGGCCTCGGGGTCCGGAATGTCCTTGGCGGCCCTGGCCTGCGCGTCCAGCGCCTGGGCCCGCTCGAACAGGCTGCCCGGCGGGGTCAGCGCGTCGACCTGCGCCTGGGCCGCGGGGGGCAGCCGCGTTTCGGCCGGCGGGTGGAGCTGCGCGCGCAGCCAGCGCGCCCGCCCCTCCGCGTTGAGCCGCGCGTAGGACGAGGGCGTGGCGCCCCACGTCAGGGCATCGAGGAAGGCGGCATCGGCCGCGGCGGCGCGCGACGGCGCCTCCTCCGCGTGGGGGGCGTGGCCGGCCGCGGCGAGCAGCAGGACGGTGACCAAGCAGCAGCGTGTTGCGGCGCGCGACATCGGGGCCTCGCGAAGCGGAAATCGACCGGGGAAGCGTGGTGCCGCGCCCCTGTACGGTGCCTGAAAGGCGGCCCCATTCTGCCGCCGTCTTTGCCAATATCGGGGCTTGCGGCTACACGATCCCGAGACCGCGCGCCCGAGGCCGCGCCCACACGTTCCGCCGATCCAGAGCGTTCGCTCCATGCTGATGCAGACCAAGACCGAGGCGAGGCCGGCCGATCCGGTGTCGCGGCGGCGCACCTTCGCGATCATCTCCCACCCGGACGCGGGCAAGACCACGCTCACCGAGAAGCTGCTGCTGTTCGGGGGCGCGATCCAGCTCGCCGGCGAGGTCAAGGCCAAGCGCAACCGGGTGTCGACCCGTTCCGACTGGATGGGCATCGAGAAGGAGCGCGGCATCTCGGTCGTCACCTCGGTGATGACCTTCGAGTACGGCGACTGCGTCTTCAACCTCCTCGACACGCCCGGCCACGAGGACTTCTCGGAGGACACCTACCGGACGCTGACCGCGGTCGATTCGGCCGTCATGGTGATCGACGCCGCGAAGGGCATCGAGGCGCGCACGCGCAAGCTGTTCGAGGTCTGCCGCCTGCGCGACATCCCGATCGTGACCTTCATCAACAAGCTCGACCGCGAGGCCCGCGACCCGTTCGAGCTTCTGGACGAGATCGAGAAGACGCTGGCCCTCGACGTCGCCCCGGTCACGTGGCCGATCGGCACTGGCCGCAATTTCTCCGGCACGTACGAACTCGGCGGCAACCGCGTGCGCCGGCTCGACGCCGCCGAGGATGCCGGCATGGTGGCGGTGTCCGGCCCGGACGACCCGCTGTTCGACGAGCTGCTCACCGAGAACGGTGCGGCCGACGCGTGGCGCGAGGAGGTCGAGCTCGCCGAGGGCGGGCTGAAGCCGTTCGACCTCGACGCGTTCCGCGAGGGCCACCTGACGCCGGTGTTCTTCGGCTCGGCGCTGCGGAATTTCGGCGTGCGCGACCTGATCGACGGTCTCGCCAAGGTGGCACCGCCGCCCCGGGGCCAGGACGCCGACAAGCGCCTCGTGGAGCCGACCGAGCCGCGCATGACCGGCTTCGTGTTCAAGATCCAGGCGAACATGGACCCGAACCACCGGGACCGGATCGCGTTCATGCGGGTGTGCTCGGGCAAGCTCAACCGGGGGATGAAGGCCCGCCTCGTGCGCACCGGCAAGCCGATCTCGCTCTCGGCGCCGCAGTTCTTCTTCGCCCAGGACCGCGCCATCGCCGACGAGGCCTATGCCGGCGACGTGGTCGGCATCCCGAATCACGGGACGCTGCGGATCGGCGACACCCTCACCGAGGGCGAGGACATCGTGTTCCGCGGCGTGCCGAGCTTCGCGCCCGAGATCCTGCGCCGGATCAAGCTCACCGACGCCATGAAGGCCAAGAAGCTGCGCGAGGCGCTCCAGCAGATGGGAGAGGAGGGCGTCGTCCAGGTGTTCGTGCCGCAGGACGGCAGCCAGGCGATCGTCGGCGTGGTCGGCGCGCTCCAGCTCGACGTGCTGAAGGAGCGGCTCCAGGCCGAGTACGGCCTGCCGGTGGATTACGAGACCTCGCGCTTCGCGGTCTGCCGCTGGGTGTCGTCCGATTCGGAGGCCGAGCTCGACAAGTTCATCGACTCGCACGGATCGGCCATGGCCAGGGACCTTGACGGGGCCCCGGTCTTCATGGCGACGACGGCGTTCTCGCTCCGCTACGAGGAGGAGCGCTACCCGGCCGTGCGCTTCACCGACGTGAAGGATTACCAGAAGCGGGCGGGGTGACGCGTCGGCGTCAGAATTTCCCGAGCATCGGGAATTCGACGCTCAGGGTCGATTCGGACGCGATCGGCGCCTCGCGCTTGCGCGGCTTGCGGTTGAGCACCTGCTTCAGCTTGGTCTTCAGCACCGCCATGTCGAACGGCTTGAGGATGAAGGCGTCCGCGCCCGCCTGGTGGGCGAGGTTGATGTCCTCGAAGTCGAAGGACGACTCGGTGAGCATGAAGGGCGTGTTCATCAGCGCGTCGTCGGCCCGGATCTCGCGCAGCAGGCTGATCCCGTCCATCGGTTCCATGTCGAGATCGGAGATCACCAGGGCGTAGCGGCGCTGCCGCATCCGCTCGAGGGCCTCGGGCGCGTTGGTGACGCCCTCGACGTCCGGGAAGCCGATGCGGGTCATCAGCATCACGATCAGCCGCAGGAGCTTCTCCTGATCGTCGACGATGAGAATCGGGGGCGTATCGCTCTCGGACATCGGCGGCTCAGATGAAGAGGTGATCGATGCCCTGACGGGACATCGCGTCGGATTGGAGCGACAGGCACAGCCCGTGGATCGCCGACGCCTTCGGCGTCCCGCGCTGGAGCATCGGGAGCAGGTTGGCCTTGGCGAACAGGGTCTCGTTCCCGGCGGTGCGCTGCGCGCTCTTGAACGAGTGGACGAACTCGCGCTTGGCGATCTCGCGCCACTCGCTGATCTGGACGTCGCGGTGGCGGCTGTCGGCACTCACCCGATCGAAGGTCTCGTGCACCGACGTCCGCTCGCCCTCGATGACCTGACAGGCGAAGTTGCCCTCGATGACCAGGAAGCTCGTGATCACCGCGAACTCGTTCTTCTTCTGAGCGATGCGACCGATCTCGCTGATCTGCTCGGATCTCTTCGCCGCGTCCGACGACAGATTGAGACGCGAGAAGTAGATGATGTGGACGAGGCTTGTCCGTTTCGCCCGCATGATCCCGAGATCCGAAATCCGTACCCGTTCAGCGCTTCCGGACAGGACTCACCGCGCGTGGCCCCCGCCCGGCGGCATCTTCGCGCGTGTCGAATAACACCGCGTAAACGCGGCCGACCGGACTTCCCGCCCGGATCCGGCCTCCTGCGAGCCCCACCCGGCAGGATCTGCCGGGTGGGTGGCCGTGACCGGCGAACCCTGCCGGGTCGATGACGGACCGGTCTCGATTCATCAAGGGCTTAGCCGTGGCACGGCGGTTGCGGCCCGTCGGTCCTGCGGGCCAGTGCGGCGCGCATCGGGATCGTTCGCCATGGATCTTTTCTCCGCGCTGCAGACCTCGGTCTCCGGACTCCAGTCGCAGTCCTACGCGATCAGCAACATCTCCGGGAACATCGCGAACTCGCAGACGACCGGCTACAAGCGTATCGACACCAGCTTCGTCGACCTGATGTCCGAGAAGACGCCCGACCGAGAGGTCGCGGGTTCGGTGTTGGCCAAGTCGCAGCTCACCAACACGCTGGCCGGCAACATCGTCTCGTCGAGCGTGCCCACCAACATGGCCATCAACGGCCAGGGCTTCTTCACCGTCGTGCAGAAGACCGGGGACGCGAACGGCGCCACGACCTTCGGCGGCACGGACCTGTACACGCGCCGGGGCGATTTTGCCCAGGACAAGGACGGCTACCTCGTCAACGGCGCGGGCGGATACCTGACCGGATCCAACCTCGATCCCATCACCGGACAGACGACCAGCATCGGTCCGATCAAGATCGGCAACTCGACGCTGCCGGCGCAGGCCACCACGACGATCACGTACGCCGCCAATCTGCCCTCGACGCCGAGCACCTCGGCCTCGGCGACGTCGGGCTCCGATCTCTACAATCAGAACTCCGCGGCCGTCGTGACCTCCGGATCGGGGAAGACCGGCGTCAAGGTCGACTCGACCCAGACCGGCGCCGTCTCGACCTTCATGAGCAACAGCATCGCCGGCCCGTCGCTGCCGGTCTACACGTCGACCGGCGCGCCGCTCACGCTGACGACCCGCTGGGCCAAGGTCCAGGACGCGACGACGACGCCGGCTCAGCCGGCCGTGTGGAACCTGTACTACTCCACCAATCCGAGCGCGCTCAGCACGTCCGACTGGAACAACGTGGGCACGGCCTTCACCTTCGACTCGACCGGCAAGCTCACCTCGCCCTCGACGAACCCGATCGCGCTCGGGCCCGTCACCATGGGCGACTACACGTTCCCCAGCCTCACCATGAATCTCGGCGCGTCCGGCCTGACGCAGTACGCCGACACGACCGGGGCGGCGACCACCAACGCGCTGACGCAGAACGGCAACAGCTCCGGCACGCTGACGAGCGTGGCCGTCGGTCCGGACGGCAAGGTCAACGGCACCTTCTCCAACGGCTCGGTGGTGGCTCTCGCCTCGGTCGGTGTGGTCCAGTTCGCTAATGCGGACGGGCTGAAGGCCGATACGAACGGGAACTATCTTCAGACCGTCGATTCGGGGCCGCCGCTCTCGGGCCTCAACGGCAGCACGATCTCGGGGGCCAGCAACGAGCAATCCAACACCGACATTGCGAGCGAATTCTCTAAGATGATCGTAACCCAGCAGGCTTACTCTGCGAACACGCGCGTCATGTCGACGGCCCAGACGATGATGTCTGATCTGCTCAACGTGATCCGCTGAATGAGGGTGCGGATCGAGCCGCGGAGGCCGTGACATGTCGCTGAATGCGATCTCCACCTCGACCGCAGGCCTCGCCGCCACGCAGGCGGCGATCAACATCGTCTCGCAGAACGTCGCCAATGCCGGGACGGCGGGTTACGTCAAGCGCACGCTCTCGACGGTCGCCAACGGCCCGAACAATTCCGGTGTCGCCACCGGGCAGATCACCCGCAGCTTCGACGCGGCGGCGCTGAACCAGCTGCGGCTGGAAACCTCGGGCGCCGCCTACACGAGCACCAAGTCCGGAATCGCCACCCAGCTCGACGCGCTGTACGGTGTGCCCGGCAGCTCCACGTC
The DNA here is from genome assembly GCF_053345825.1 of Methylobacterium sp. C33D. NCBI lineage: Bacteria > Pseudomonadati > Pseudomonadota > Alphaproteobacteria > Hyphomicrobiales > Methylobacteriaceae > Methylobacterium > Methylobacterium sp. C33D. Next base: position 23,669 of record NZ_JBKFAV010000023.1, on the reverse strand, counting down.
CCTCGACGGGACGCTGAACACCTTCACCGAGTCGCTTCAGGAACTCGCCGCCAACCCGACCTCGGCGGCCGCCCGCACGACCGTGCTGGGCAATGCCTCGGCCGTCGCGAGCCTCATCAACAGCGCCGCCGGCACGGTTCAGAACCTGCGCACCGGCCTGGAGTCGCAGCTCGGCACCGACACGAGCGCGGCGAGCACCATCCTGTCCAACATCGCGACGCTCAACGGCAAGATCCAGAACACCACCGACAGCACCTCGCTGACCGATCTCCAGGACCAGCGCGACCAGGCGATCAACAGCCTGTCGAGCTACATGGACGTGCAGACGGTCGCGCAGCGCGACGGGACTGTCTCCGTCATGACCCAGTCGGGCGTGACGCTGGTCGATCGCGGGAACGCCGCGACCCTGACCTTCGACGGTCGCGGCGTGCTCAGCCCCACCGCGAGCTACGCGACCGATCCCGCGCAGCGGACGGTCGGAACCATCACGGCGACGCTGCCGGGCGGCGGCAAGATCGACCTCGGTGCGCCCGGCGTGCTGCGCTCCGGCAGTCTGGCCGCCGAGATCGAGATGCGCGACCAGACCCTGCCGCAGGCGCAGCGCCAGCTCGACGACCTGGCGGCCGGGCTCTCGACCGCGCTCACGAACACCGCGACCACCGGAACGTACAGCGGGACCGACACGCAGATCAGCGTGTCGACCATGCAGCCCGGCAACACGATCACGTTCCCGGTCACCGACAACACCGGGGCCGTGCGCAACGTGACGCTGGTGGCCTCCGCGACATCCAGCGGCACGATCGTGCCGGCCTCGCAGACCACGGATGCCAGCGGTCTCACCCTGACCTTCAACGCCAGCGGCGGGCCCGGCAGCTACGCGTCGGCGATCCAGTCCGCATTTGCGACATTCAACGCCTCTGGCAGCGCCTACAAATTGCCGACCCTGTCGGCGACGCCGGTCTCCTCGACCGCCACCAGCGCGACGCTGACGCTGGGGGCGGCCGGCAAGGTCGCCGGCGCGGCCAGCGCCAGCGTCTCGGCCGTCTCAGCGACGGACCTGAACACCGGCAACCCGTCGCTCGCGATGTTCGTCGATGGCACGGGCAACAAGCTGTACACCGGCTCGTTCGACGGCAGCTCGCAGCTCACCGGCTTCGCCCAGCGCATCACGGTCAACGGCGCCCTGGCGGGCAACACGGCCGCGCTGACGGCGACGAGCGCCACGGACACGAGCGCTTCCGGCGCCCGCGCCCAGAAGCTGTTCTCGGCGCTCACCGCGAGCCAGCAGACCTTCTCGTCGTCGAGCGGCATCGGCGGCGTCTCGGCGCCCTACCGCGCCACCGTGATCGGATTCGCGCAGGACATCGTCTCCACGCAGGGCGCCAACGCGTCGAACGCGTCGGCCCTCGACGCCACCCAGCAGACGGCGCTCTCCACCGCGCAGAGCCGGTTCTCCGCCGGGGCGGGCGTCAATATCGACCAGGAGATGTCGAACCTGATCGCCCTGCAGACCGCGTACGGCGCCAACGCCCGGGTGCTCACCGCGGCCCGCGACATGCTCACCCAGCTGCTGCAGATCTGATCATGACGACGATCACGCCCTTCGCGGCCGGCTCCTACCTGACGACCCGCAACGCCTCGCAGCTCCAGGCGCTGAAGGGTCAGCTCAACGACCTGACCAACCAGCTCTCCAGCGGTCAGGTCTCGCAGACCTACGGCGGCCTCGGTTCCGGACGGTCGACGGCGCTGTCCGCCCAGGCCACCCTGAGCGCGCTCACCGGCTACGCCGCCGGCATCACGGCCGCGCAGACCCGGACCGACCTCGCGGTCACGAGCCTGACGCAGGTGTCGACCCTCGCGACCTCCACCGGGACGATGCTCCAGAACGGCCTGCAGAGCGTGGCGGCGAACTCGGTCTCCGGGCGGTCGACGGCGCTCGCCAACCTGCAGACGGCGCTCGACACGCTCAACGAATCGGCGGCGGGCAACTACCTGTTCGGCGGCAGCAACACGACGACCCAGCCGGTGGTCGATTCGAGCAAGATCCTCAACGGCACGACCGACGCGAGCGGCAACAAGCTCGACGGGCTCTCGACCCTGATCTCGCAGCGGGTCACCGCCGAGCTTGGCACGGGGGGCAACGGCCGCCTGACGCAGACGCCGGCCAGTCCGACCACGGCCGTGCAGATCACCGAGGAGGCGAACAACGCGACGCGCGGGAAGTTCGGCTTCACCCTGGCGGGCGCGCCCACGACGACCGGCACGGCGATCGGCGCGACCTACACGGCGGGCACGGCCACGAGCCCGGGCAGCTTCACCCTCAGCATGACGACGCAGCCGAGCGCGGGCGACACCGTGTCGTTCGCGCTGAAGATGGCGGACGGGACCTCGACGACGATCACCCTCACGGCCGCGACGAGCGCGGACCCGAAATCGATCACCAGCTTCGCCATCGGCTCGACGCCCGCCCAGACGATGGCGAACCTGTCGACGACGCTGAACAACGCGCTCACCGGTGCGGCCAACAGCACGCTGGCGGTGAACGCCACCGCGGCGACTGCGTCGGACTTCTTCACGGGCTCGGCGAAGGGTGGTCCGTCGGGGACCGGCGTGATGCCGCAGCGCATCGCGTATGACGGGAACAACAACCCGATCGGCTACACGCCGGCAACGGCCCAGAACACGGTGCTGTGGTACCAGGGCGAGAACACCTACGATCCCGCGACAGGGAAGCCGACCTCGGCGATCGACACGCAGTCCGTCCAGGTGAGCGCGACCGGGAGCGTCGGAACCGGTGCCCGCGCCAACGATCCCACGGTCCAGAACGTGCTCGCTGGACTGGCGACGATGGCCTTCGGCCTCCCCACTACGAACGACGCCAACACCTACAACACCTACCAGACTGTGGCGACGAAGGCCGGCAGCCTGCTCGCCTCGGCCAATCAGACCCCCAGCGTCCAGGACACGATCACCCAGCTGACCGTCGCGTCGACCCGGCTGTCGAACGCCAGCACGACCAACAAGGCCACCCAGAACACGGTCCAGAATGCCCTCGACGGGATCGAGCAGATCTCCCCCGAGGAGGTCATCACCAAGCTGCTCGACGTGCAGAACCGGCTCCAGGCCAGCTATCAGGTCACCGCGACGCTCTCGAAGCTCTCGCTCGTCAACTACATCGGCTGAGCCGAAGGCGGTGACCCGTCACGGCGCGCCTGACGTTTGAAAAATTTTGTGACCGGTCGCATTCACCATAGTCTTGCCGCTTTCCGGGAATGAAGCGCAGCGTGCGGACGCGCTGACGCGCCGTCATTCGATTGAGGAGAGGTCGGCATGGCGCTGTCCGGACCCATCGAACTCGTCCTGCGCCTCGGAGCCGCCCCGCGGGTCGGCGCGATCGTCCTGGTGGAGCAGGCCGTCGACACCTACCTCGCCGGCTACGCGCATCCCGACGAGCGCGCCATCGCCCTCGACATCCTGCTGCGCGACCTCGCCCGCCTGCGCATCCACGAGCCTGATCTCGACGGATTCATCGGCGAGGTCGAGCTCTACATCGACCTGCTGCACCGGGATCTCGCCCGCCAGGCCGCCTGAGATGGGCGGCCGCCTCCGGCGCTGCACCGCCCTCGCGGCGATCCTGTCCTGCGCGGGACCGGCCGCGGCTCTCGACCTGCGGGATCTGCCGGTGATCCCGGGTCCGGTGCCGTGCCCGTCCAAGGGCCAGGGCTTCGTGCGCCTGCCGGGGAGCGACAGCTGCGTCCGAGTCTCGGGCCGCGTCGTCGCGGGGGCCGATCTCGCGGCGGGCCGCGGCGTCGCGGCGGCGCCGGCCGTCGCCGGGCGAATCGCGGTCGACAACCGCGCCGACACCGATCTCGGCGAGGTGCGGACCTTCGTCCGGATCGGCGCCGGCCGCCGTCCGGGCGGGCTCTAGAGGTTGCGCGAGAGGACCAGCGGCCCGCTGCGCACGCCGCGGCCGTACGGGGAGGGCGCCGGCGCCTGCCGCCCGTAGCCGGAGGGAAGCTGCGCCCGGCCGATCTCCTCCGCCAGGGTCTTGATCAGCCCTTCCGAGACGGTCTTGGCGCTGGCGAGCACCGTCTGGTTCGCCTCCACGGCTGCAGTGAATCGCCGGTGCGCCGCGCGCAGGGCCTCGACTCCGTCGGGATGGAAGCGCTTCAGCGCGACGGCATTGGCCTTCGCCACCTCGAGCCCCTGCATGTAGGCGGCGGCCAGCGCGGCCTTCGGCTCGGCCGCGGCAACGCCCTCCTGCAGCCGCCCTTCCCGGACGTAGGCCGCCTCCTCGGCGAGCACGGCCTCCAGCGCGGCCATGTTGCCGAGCACGCCCGCCACCAGCGCCTCGGCGGTGACCCGGTCTCCGACGCGGAGGGGTTCAGCCCTGTGCATGGATCGCTCCCTCGCTCGCCGCACCCTGCATCTTCATGATCTCACGAAAGACCGAGTCGGCGATGCCGACGCCGCCGCTCTTCACGATCTGCTTCGCGTATTCCTTCGTCAGCATCGAGCGGTAGATGCCGCCGCCGGTCCCGTTCTCGCCCAGCGGTCCGTCGGTGCCCTCCGACTGGGTCAGCCGGTCGAGGCTGTACTCCAGGAACATCGACTCGAATTCGGTCGCCGTCTTCAGGGCCTTGGCCTTGTTGGCGGTCTTGAGGATCCCGTCGACGGCGCTCCCGGCCGCCGCGGTTCCGACGCTGGCGGCGGCGCTGGCCGCGAGACTGGCGAGTTGCAGCATGGATCGTTCCTTCGCGTCGGGTCGGTCACATGAGCTCGATATCGGCCTGGAGCGCGCCCGCGGCCTTGATCGCCTGGAGGATCGAGATGAGGTCCCGCGGGCCGACACCCAGCGCGTTGAGGCCGTCGACCAGTTCGCGCAGGCTGACGCCCTCCTTCACCAGGGCGAGCTTGTTGCCGTCCCCTGTATCGACCTTCACCCCCGTGCGCGGCACCACGACGGTGCGCCCGTTGGAGAGCGGCGCCGGCTGGCTGACCTGCGGCTGCTCGGTGATGGTCACGGTGAGGTTGCCCTGCGCGATCGCCACCGTCGACACGCGCACGTCCCGGCCCATGACGATGATGCCGGAGCGCTCGTCGACCACGACCCGGGCGGTCTGGTCGGGCTCCACCTTCAGCTGCTCCACCTCGGTGATGAGGCGGATCATATTGCCGTTGTAGCGGGCCGGGATCTGGATCGTGACGGTGGCCGGATCGGTGGGCTCGGCGGTGTCGGCGCCCATGAAGTCGTTGATCGCGGCGGCGATCCGCTTCGAGGTGGTGAAGTCCGGGTTGCGCAGCGACAACCGGAGCGAGCGCGCGTCGTTCAGCTTGAAGGCGATCTCGCGCTCGATATTGGCGCCGTTGGAGATCCGGCCGTTGGTCGGCACGCCCCGGGTGATCTTGGCGGCGTCGCCCTCGGCGGCGAAGCCGGCGATCGCCACCGAGCCCTGCGCCAGGGCGTAGACCTCGCCGTCGGCGCCCAGCAGCGGCGTGACCAGCAGGGTGCCGCCCTGGAGGGACTTGGCGTCGCCCAGGGACGAGACCGTCACGTCGATCCGGGTGCCCTGCGCGGCGAAGGGCGGCAGGTTCGCGGTCACCATCACGGCGGCGAGGTTCTGCGTGCGCATCGTCGCGCCCCGGGTGTTGACGCCCAGGCGCTCCAGCATGGCCTGGAGGGACTGCTTGGTGAACGGAATGTTGTTCAGCGTGTCGCCGGTGCCGTTGAGGCCGACCACGATGCCGTAGCCGACGAGCTGGTTCTGGCGAACACCCTCGATGGAGGCGAGGTCCTTGACCCGCGACAGGGCGAGCGCCGGCACGGTCAGGGCGGCGAGCAGCAAGGCGCCCGAGAGGGCCGCCAGGAGAGACCGGAGAGGACTGAACGCGTGACGCGGGCGCATGCCGTGTTTCGACCGTGACGGACCTGACGCCATCCTGCCAGGGTCGTGCCATCCGCCATATCTGCGCAAGTCATTGGAGAAGAATAACGTTTTTCGGGCTCTTTCCGGCCGCGCGTTCCGCGGCACCGGCACCGAACCTGCCGACCCGGCAGCTTCTGCCGGCTTGTTTACCCGGGCTTAACCCTGGCGGCCGAGTTTCCGGTTCTGCGCGGGGGCGCTTGGAGCAACGCGAACCGGATCATGCGCGTCGAGACTCGCCAGCCGATCCAGAGCGCCGGCAGTGTCGCGTCCGCCCGGAAGCCCGAGGGCGGCGCGGCCTTCAGCCTCGGCGCGGCCCCGTCGTCGCCGACCTCGGCCGGCGCGCCGGCCGCCGCCGCGACGCTCGCCGGGCTCGACGCGGTCCTGCTTCTCCAGGCCGAGGCCGACACGCCCCAGGAGCGGCGCCGACGCTCCGCCCAGCGCGGCCAGGACCTTCTCGACGGCCTCGACCGGCTGAAGGCGGCGCTGCTCGGCGGCCGCGTCGCGCCGCAGGATCTGCGCGCCATCGCCGGCCGCTTGAACGAGCGCGCCGGCCTCTCGGGGGATCCGCGGCTCGACGGTCTCATGGCCGAGATCGAGCTGCGGGCCGCCGTGGAACTCGCCAAGCTGGAGATGGCCCGGCGCGTCTGACCGGGATAGCGCGACCCACGCCGGGCACGTCCCTGCGGCGGGACCGACCGGCGCCCGATTCCGCTAGACGACCCGCCGCTTCGGCCCGGTCGGCAGCATCTGCGGCTCGCCCGGTCCGGTCTCGACGCCGAGATCCGGCACGGCGATGATCGGCGCGCCGCGCAGGTCCTTGCGGGTGACGATGGCGCCGCGCTCCTCGAGATAGGCGAGCATCCGCCGCGCCCGTCCGCCCGAGCTGGTGCCGTAGGCCTCGGCCAGCATGGTGTCGGTCGGGCAGGGCGCGCCCTCGATGGCGGCCCGCGCGACCACGAGGAACAGCCCGGCGAGGTCGTCCGGCAGGCCGGCCGCGATCGCTTGCGCCTGCTCCCAGCCGGAATTGTCCGCCACCGCGCCCCCGGCCTCGGCCCGCGCGACCGCGAGCCGCCGCTTGAACTCGGGCAGGCCCATCGTGTCGCCGCGCAGGCGCCGGATGCGGCAGCGGACCGTGAAGTCTTGATAGAGCGTCGCGGGAGTGCAGGCGGCGGCGTCGGCATCCGCCAGCACGGAGGCCAGCACCTCGGCGAGCGCCGCCTCGCGGGCCTCCGGGTCCATGATCTCCTCCTCCGGCTCCTCGGCCGGCGCCGGCGGGCGGTAATTGGCGAGCTGGACGAGCACGTCCGGTGCCGGCGCGGGGCGCGGCTTCGGCCGCGGCGCCAGCGGCGCGACGGTCTCAGCGGGGCTCGCCGTGAGGATCAGCGCGCGGGCATCCTCAAGGGCGTCGGGCAGGGGCACGAGGACCGGCGAGGAGCTCCGGCTCACGGTCTGGGTCGGCCCGACCGCGATAGTGAGCGGGCGCCTGGACAGCGCCGGCCCCAGGGCCACGAAATGCCCGCGCGGCAGGTCGCGGAACGTCTCGGCCTGCCGCCGCTCCAGGCCGAGGAGGTCGGCGGCGCGTGCCATGTCGATGTCGAGGAAGGTCCGGCCCATCAGGAAGTTCGAGGCCTCGGCCGCGACGTTCTTGGCGAGCTTGGCGAGGCGCTGTGTGGCGATGATGCCGGCGAGGCCGCGCTTGCGGCCGCGGCACATGAGGTTGGTCATCGCGCCGAGCGACAGGCGCCTCGCCTCGTCCGAGACCTCGCCGGCGGCCGCGGGCGCGAAGAGCTGCGCCTCGTCCACCGCCACCAGCATCGGGTACCAGTGGTCGCGATCGGCGTCGAACAGGCCGCCCAGGAAGGCGGCGGCGGCCCGCATCTGACCGTCGGCGTCGAGATTCTCCAGCGACAGCACCACCGAGACCCGGTGCGTCCGCACCCGGGCGGCGATGCGCTGCAGGGCGACGTCGTCGCCGTCGGCCTCGACCACGACGTGGCCGTAGCGGTCGGCGAGGCTGGCGAAGTCGCCCTCCGGGTCGATGATCGCCTGCTGCACCAGGCCGGCGCTCTGCTCGAGCAGCCGCCGCAGCAGGTGCGATTTGCCGGACCCGGAATTGCCCTGGACCAGGAGCCGCGTGGCGAGCAGTTCGGTGAGGTCGAGGAGCGCGGGGCGCTCGCCCGTCAGGCCGAGATCGATGTCGGAACGCATGGCGCCTCATAGCACGGCCCGGCGGGTCCGGGTGTGCCGCCGGGGCACTGTCCACGCTTCCCGCATAGGACCGCCCGGGCGGTCGACTGTCGCACGGCACCGCGCCGCGCGGCGTCCTGCCGTCGGGGCCGGGCGCCGGCCCGCGGCCCCGGGACGACGGGGTCGATCCGCCCGACGAGAGCCGGCGACGGGCGTTCGTGCCGTCAACCCCCGTTCGGAAGCCCCGGGCCCTGCTCCTCCGGCCTGGACCCCGGCATGTCGGCCCTGTAGGCCCACGACCCTTCTCCCCATTCCCGGACTCACGACACGATGGCGGCCTGCGGCCTCGATTTCGGCACGTCGAACACCACCCTCGGGCATGACGGCCCGGACGGTCCGACGCTGCTGCCCCTGGAGGGCGCGCACCGGACGATCCCGAGCGCGATCTTCTTCGAGCTCGGCCGGGAGCCGATCATCGGCCGGGCCGCGACGGCGGCCTACGTCGAGGGCCGGTCCGGCCGGCTGATGCGCGGGCTGAAATCCGTCCTCGGCACGCCGCTCATGGAGGAGGCGACCCCGGTCGGCCGCCAGCGGCTGCGCCTGCGCGACGTCATCGCCCGCTACCTGACCGCCGTGAAGGCGCGGGCGGAGGCCGCCAGCGGCCAGAGCCTCGACAGCGTGGTCCATGGCCGCCCGGTCCACTTCGTCGACGGTGACCCGGAGGCGGACCGCCGCGCGGAGGACACGCTGCGCGACATCGCCCGCGACGTCGGCTTTCGGGAGGTGTCGTTCCAGTACGAGCCGATCGCCGCGGCGCTCGACTACGAGCGGCAGGTCCGCGCAGAGGAGATCGCCCTCGTCGCCGATATCGGCGGCGGCACCTCGGACTTCTCGATCGTGCGCCTCGCGCCCGAGCGCCGGGGGCGGCCGGACCGCGCCGGCGACATCCTGGCCAACGACGGCGTGCGGATCGGCGGCACCGATTTCGACCGCCAGCTCAGCCTCGGCACGGTGATGCCGCTCTTGGGGCTCGGCAGCCCGATGCGCCGCGGCGACCTGGCGGTGCCGAACGCCTACTATCACGACCTCGCCACGTGGTCGGCGATCAACCGCCTCTACAATCAGAAGACCCTGCGCGAGATCGACGAGGTCATCCGCGACGGCGCCCGGCCCGACCTGCTCGCGCGGCTGCGCGAGGCCGTCGAGGGCGAGCGCGGCCACGCCCTGGCGGGGGCAGTCGAGGGGGCCAAGATCGCGGCCTCCGAGCAGGACGCCACGGTGCTCGACCTCGAACTCCTGGAGCCCGGGCTCGCGGTGCCGGTGGATCGCGCGACCCTGGCCGCCCAGACCGGCGACCTCGCCCGCGCCGTGGCGGCCCGGATCGCGCGCTGCCTCGCGCAGGCGGATCTGGCGGCCGATCGGGTCGACGCCCTGTTCCTCACCGGCGGTTCCACAGGCCTGCCGCACCTGCGCGCCGCGCTGACGGCCGCGCTGCCGTCCGCCCGGGTGGTGGAGGGCGACACGTTCGGCTCGGTGGGTCTGGGCCTGACCATCGAGGCGGCCCGGCGCGGGGCCTGAGGCCGCGCGCGGCGCCTGCCGGGGCCGCCGCGGGCACGTCCTGCACGCGGCGCGGCGATTGACGGGCCGGCCCCGATCCCCGACAAGGCCGTCCCTCCCGCTCGGAGACAACGGCGGCCCACCCGGGCTCCTCCGCGCCGCCCCGCCCGATGCTGTTCAACTCCTTCGTCTTCCTTCTCGCCTTCCTGCCGGCCGCGCTGATCCTGCACGGGCTGGTGGCGCGCGCCGCGCCCGCGTGGCGGCTGCCGCTCCTCGTCGCCCTGTCCTTCGTGTTCTACGGCTGGTGGGACATCCGGTTCGTGCCGCTGCTGGCCGGGTCGATCCTCGCGAACTGGTGCGTGGCCCGGGCCTATCGCCGGTGGCCGGGCCGCTGGCTGATCCCGGCGGCGATCGCCGCCAACCTCGCGCTGCTCGGCGTGTTCAAGTACCTCGACTTCGCGGCCGACCTCGCCAACCTGATCCCCGGCCTCGAGGCGCAGCGCCTCGGCCTCGCCCTGCCGCTCGGCATCTCGTTCTTCACCTTCCACCACATCATGTATCTCGCCGACCTCCGGGCCGGCCGGGCGCCCGGCTTCGGGCTCGTGAAGTACGCCCTCTACATCGCCTTCTTCCCGCAGGTTCTCGCCGGCCCGCTCGTGCGCTGGAGCGAGATCATGCACCAGTTCGACGAGGCGCCCTACGCGCGGCCCGACGCCGCCGAGCGCTTCGCCCGCGGGCTGCTGCTGCTGACCGTCGGCCTCGCCAAGAAGGTGTTTCTCGGCGATCCGCTCGCGGCGTACGTGAACCCGGTGTTCCAGGCCGCCGCCGCCGGCAAGGCCGTCACGGTGGTGGAGGCGTGGCAGGCCACGCTCGGCTTCACCTTCCAGATCTACTTCGACTTCTCCGGCTACACCGACATGGCACTGGGCATCGCGCTGCTGTTCGGCCTCGTCCTGCCGCAGAACTTCGACGTCCCGTACCGCGCCACCTCCCTGCGGGAGTTCTGGCGGCGCTGGCACATGACCCTGTCGCGCTTCCTGCGCGACTACCTCTACATCCCGATGGGCGGGAACCGCCGCGGGCTGCCGCGGCAGGTCGGGGCGCTCGTCGCCACGATGACGCTGGGCGGCCTCTGGCACGGGGCCGGCCTGACCTTCCTCGCCTGGGGCGCGCTGCACGGGATCGGCCTCGGGGCCGGTGTCCTGGCGCGCCGGGCCCGGATCGCGATCCCTGCACCCCTCGGCTGGGCGCTCACCAGCCTGTTCGTCGTGCTGACCTGGGTTCTGTTCCGGGCGACGAGCTTCGAGGCGGCGCTCGTGATCTTCAAGGGCCTGTTCGGGCTCGCGCCCAGGGGCTCCGGCTTCAAGTGGCGGACCATCGCCGTCGCCGCCCTGGTCGCGACGGTCGGGCCCACCGCATGGAACGCGGTGCACCGGCTGCCGCCGCGGCGGCTCCTCGCTTTCGGCTTCGCGCTGCTGTTCGTGCTCGTCCTGCTCAAGATCGGCGACGACGCGAACTACGAGTTCATCTACTTTCAGTTCTGAGGATGGCGCCCCCGACCCCCTCGACCGACCGGGACTGGCGCGGCTTCGCCCGCACCCTGATCCTGTCGATGGTCTTCCTGTCCGCGGGCTACCTGGCGCTCGCGGTGCTCATCGATCCCTACGATACCGGCCGCTCGACGCTGCTGTCCCGGGGCGCCGTGCGGCCGCAGGGACCCCGCACCGCGTCGGCGGTCCGCGGCCGCGACCCGGCCTACGCGGGCGTGGTCATCGGCAACTCGCACGTCCAGCTCATCGAGCCGGCGGCGCTGACCCGGCTCACCGGGATCCCGTTCCTCCAGCTCTCGGTGCCGGCCACCGGTCCCTCCGAGCAGTTCGCCCTGCTCGGCTGGTACCTGCAGCACCATGCCCGACCCGCCGCGGTCGTGCTCTCGGCCGACTCGTTCTGGTGCGCGGACGACCCGTCCTTCCCGAGCGAGCACGGCTTTCCCTACTGGCTCGTGGGCGACTGGCCCGCCTACCTGCGGGGCCTCGTCCGCTTCTCGGCCGCGCAGGAGACGGTCAACCGCATCGGCTGGCTCCTGAACCCGCGCCGCAAGACCGCCGCGGTCGACGGCTGGTGGGATTACGAGCGCAACTACCTGAGCCAGGGCTTCGGCGTCGATCCAGCCAAGAAGGCGGCGCTGGAGAAGCCGGTCGGGCCCGAACCGGAGCCGGGCCACGGCGGGCCGTTCCCGATCGCGGCGCGCCTGCGCGCCGAGCTGGCCCGGATCCCGGCGGAGACGCCGGTCGTGGTGGTGTTCCCGCCCGTCTACGCCCGCGGTGAGGCGCCGCCCGGCAGTCCCCGGGCGCGGGCCGAGGCGTCCTGCCGGGCCACGGTGCGCGCCGTGCTGGCGACCCACGCCCTCAGCACGGTGGTCGACTGGCGCGACGGCCGCCCGGCGGCGGCCGATCCCGATCAGTTCTTCGACCAGACCCATTACAGGCTGCCGATCGCCCGGAGCCTGACGACCGAGATCGGGGACGCCATCGTACGGTTGCGGACCAGATGACAGCGTAAAACATCTGTACCGTGGCCTGTTTGCCGCACGCGGCGATGCAGTGACAGCCGGTTACAGCCCCTGCATCTGTGTGCGTTGTGGCGCTGAGGCACCTCGACTATACGGCACCTCACGTTATCGCCGCACACCGGCCATCCCCTGGTGGGCGGTTTACCATCCAGCGAGGGTGACGCATGGCGAAGGTGCAGCTGGAGGACGGCTACGTCCCGTCCGACGACGAGCCCTTCATGAACGACCGGCAGCGCGAATATTTCCGGCGCAAGCTGCTGAGCTGGAAGAACGACATCCTGCGCGAGGCGCAGGATACGCTGGTGGCGCTGCAGAGCGAGAACGAGAACCACCCGGACCTCGCCGACCGGGCGTCGTCCGAGACGGACCGGGCGATCGAGCTGCGCGCCCGGGACCGCCAGCGCAAGCTCACCGGCAAGATCGACGCGGCGCTGGCCCGCATCGAGGACGGATCCTACGGGTTCTGCGAGGAGACCGGCGAGCCGATTTCCCTGCGCCGCCTCGACGCGCGCCCGATCGCGACCTTGTCGCTCGAGGCGCAGGAGCGGCACGAGCGCCGCGAGCGGGTCTACCGCGACGACTGATCGGGACCCGGCCGCGCGCCGGATCCCGCTTCCCGCCGGCGCGACGCCTACTGCGTGAGCCGCAGCGCGCCGATGCTCGCCTGGATCGACTTGAAGGCCTTGATCAGGTCGTCGGACGAGTTGGCGAGGTAGAACTGGTCCGGCGACGAGGCGCAGTTCCTCAGGAGCGTCTGTCCGGCCGAATCGATCGGATCCGTCGGGATGCTGAAGCCGATCGTGTAGATCGAGATGTTGACCGCCTTCGTGTTCGCGCACGCCTCGGCGGTGAGCGCGTCGAGCGCTTTCCGCGCCGTATTGCCGTCGGCGACGGTCGTGTTCTGGTACGCCGTCGTCAGGCGTGGGTTCGGCGTGGAGCCGTTGGCGTTCCGGAAATAGCCGTCGGCGAAGTAGAGCGAGCCGGTCGGCGCGCTCGAATTGGTCCCCCAGCTGTTCGTGCCGTCGGTCATCAGGATGATGATCTTGTTGATGGTCGTGGCGTTCGAGCTGTTCGCGCTCGACGCGTAGGGTTGGCCGTCCGCGAAGACGCTGTTGGGCGAGAGCGTGCGCCAGCCCCACATGAAACCCTCGTGGATGTTCGTCGACCCGGACGGTGCCATCTTGCTGATGAGGGCCTTCAGCGCGCCGGTGTCGCTGGTCAGCCGCTGGAGCGGCTGGGTCGTGCAGCCGAAATTCGGACCGTTCGGGATCCCCAGCGGGGCGCCGGAGGCGGGGTCCTTGGGCGTGATGTACTTGCAGGCTTGGCCGAGCGCGGTGTTGTACGTGCTGCTGTTCCGGCACGCGGGGCCGGTCTCGTCGTCGATGTAGCTGTTGTAGCTGTAGGCCGTCGCCCGCGAGGCGCCGACCGGGAAGGGCGCGACGCCCGAGGTGCCGTCACCTGGCTCGTCGGGTGCGAGCAGCGGGACGTAGAAGGAATCCTTGGTCGTGGGCGCGCCGTCCTGGACGTTGAACGGGTAGGGGAGCGCCTCGAGGCAGCCGGCCCAACCCCAGTTCCGGTTCGCGGCCTGCAGCTTCGCGAAGACGTCGAAGCGATTCTTGAACGGCGCCGGACTCGTCTGGATGATGTTCGTCCAGTGATAGCTGGAGAGGCCGTTCTGATCGATCCAGCTCGCGTAGCGGTAGGCGGCCGGGTCGACCGCCACCGCGGCCGCGAAGGGCACGATCGCCACCTTGGTCGCGCTCGAGAAGGCCGGGCTGGTGTAGACGTAGTTGACGAAATCGGTCGCGGCCGTCTGGACAGCCTGTAGCTTGGACTGTCCCCCGCTCGATGCGGCCATCGAGCCGGTGTTGTCGAGTACCAGGGCGATCTCGAAGGTCTTGGGCAGCGGCGTGGCGCATTGCGAGACGGCGCCCGGGTTGATGCGCTGGGTGCCGGTCAGACCTCCGAAGAAGGTCGTCGACTGCTTGTGAGCGGTCAGGGTGATCTTGCGCGGGCTGCTGGTGATGGCCAGCCGATCGACCACGAGGTTCCCGCCGCCCATGGCGCCGGTCAGCGTCGTCTGCGCCAGGGCGTTGAGCTCTGCCTCGGACGTCGTCAGCGGCGTCTGGCAGAGCAGGAGCGCCGTGGCGTCGGTGGCAGCCTGAAGCTTCGTCTCGAGCCGCGTGGCGAAGCCGTAATCGATTGCCGCGCCGCCGATCATCACCATCGGGACGCTGAGGAAAGCGAACAGCAGGGCGACGTTGCCGCCGCGGTCGCGCAGGACGTCGCGGCGGCGCCCGGGACGGCCGTCAGGACTTGCGGTCGATTTTCGTGCCATCGCAATTCGCGTGCTGGTCGTCCGGCAGGACGACTTCCGTGTAGGTGCTGGTGCCGTAGGCTTGCCCGCCGCGGGTCGGCCACGGCGCGCTGCTGGTGAACGTGATCGCGTTGCTCACGCCGCTGGCGAGCTTGACCAGGGCGCTCCCGACCATCGGCGTGTAGCTGATGCTGACCTCGGCCAGGACGTAGCGCATGCCCGGCATCCGGTAGCCGTCCGGCACTGCCAGGCCGGCCGCGGAGCCCGGACTCCGCGCGGTCCCGCTGGCGTTGGCGACGCTGGAGCAGACCACCGGAGGGCCGTTGGGGTTCTTCCCGTCGATGCCCATGGCGCTGACCACGATCTTGACCCTCGACGTGTCGAACGGGCGCATCACCGCCGTGGCGGAGGCGAGGATGTCGGTCATCACGGCGGTGCTGATCGGGTTCTGCGTGTCGCCCTGCGCCGTCAGGTCCGCTACGGTGCGGCCGAGCTGGGTCAGCTTGCGCCACTCGTCGATGGCGTGCGCCACCTCGGTCATGCCCGCCCAGATCGCGAGCAGGATCGGCAGGATGACGGCGAACTCGACCGCCGCGCCGCCGCGCCGGTCGTGCCGGAGCCGCACCGCCCGCCGGGTCAGGACGGCGAGGACGGGCACGGGCTCGCTCCGACGATCTGATAGGGCTCGGTGCGGAATACCGCGGTGGAGGTCAGCAGGCTCGATCCCTCGGCGGGCCCGCTGGTGAACTGCTTCGTCTTCGTGCCCATCAGGTTGAAGAAGGTCGGGAACGGCACCGCTGCCGTGACGACCACGATCGTCCCGGGCGACGCGCACTTGTAATTGGAGCCGAAACTCGTGCTCCACGTGCCGGTGGCGGTGTCGATCGGCTTGGCCGCGGCGGCGCCGGAGAAGCTGCTCGCGGTCGACACGTCGATCTTGACGTTCTGGCAGTTGAAGACGGTGGCGACGGGGCTGCTGGCCGGTCCGCACATCCGTGCCTTCAGGGTCGCCAGCACGGTCGCCGGATCGGTCTGCCCCGCGGTGTCGAGCTGGAACTGGCCGGTGAAGATCGTCCGGACCGCGTTCTGGAGCGCGCGATCGAAGTTCTGCGCCGCCCACATCTGGAAGACGATCTGGATGATCGCGCCGCACAGCGCCAGGAAGGGCAGGGCTACCAGGGCGAACTCCACCGCGGCCGCGCCGCCGGTGTCGCGCCGGAGGCGCTCCAGGAGACACCCCGGCGTCACTCTATACTGCGCGCTTGAAAGTCCTTGGCCGTTCATGGGCGAGCAGATCAGTCGGAAGTAGCCATCACGTTCGATGTGACGCCAAGCTTTTGCGAAACTCTTAACTCGATCGACTAGAACAGACTTATCAAGCGGCTGCTACTTTGGGTTGCGCTGGTGTGGCCTGCTCGGCGATGCGCGGTTGACGCCCCGCGGGGGCGCACCAGTTCACCGCGCGCAGGCGTGGCCGGAGAACCGCATGAGATCATCCCTGATCGCGCTCGTGGCCGGTGCGTTGGCGCTCGTGCTCGCCGCCTGCGACGCGCCGAAGCCGGGGCCTGCCGGGCCACCTGGTGCGAAGGGGGACCGCGGACCGCCCGGGCCGGCCGGGCCGGCCGGAGTCAACGGCGCGACCGGGGCACGCGGACCCGCGGGTGAGACGGGCCCTGCCGGGCCCGCCGGTCCGCCGGGACCGTCGCTGAACAGCCAAGTCCGCCTCGACGTGGCGTGCCGCCGTGACGAGGAATTGATTGGCGCTTACTGCCGCGGCATGGCGGTTGTGCCGTCCGTGACCGTCACGGACGGTGTGTCCACGGTCGGCTGCCTCGACATGACCGCCAAGGCTGCCAAGGATGCCCAGCCCGTCGCGGTCTGCATGAAGAAGCCATGAGATCCGTCGTCCCCGCTCTTCTGGCCGCGCTGGCGTCCGGCCCCGCCTGCGCGCAAACTTTCGTGCCCACCGAGCGGGCGGCGATCGAACTCGTGCGCGACCGGCGCACCGCCGGCTTCACCACCGTGGCGCGGACACTCGCCTATGCCGAGCGCGCGACCGGCGGCGCCTTCCGGTTCGGCGGCTATCGTGTCGATTTCCGCCCGGACGTCCCCTTCGCCCGGGTGCGGATCTGCTATCGATTGGGGATCGATCCGCCGACCTGTGGCCTCGCCTACCGCGTCGCGGTCGATCCCGCCCATGTCGAGCCGGCCGACCGCTACAACGGTCTGACGCGCGACTTGGAGCACGGCCCGCAGGCGTTCCTCCGGGCGCTCGCCCGGGAAGCCGATCTCCAGCGCCAGCCGGAGTTCCTGCGCAAGGTCGAGGCCGCGCTCGAGCCCTACAACCCCTACGACTGGCGCTGAGGGCGGACACCCTTCGGGGCACGGGACAACAGCCGTCAGAGCAGCCGCGGCCAGCGCAGGAGCCGTTCCGGCGCGAAGGCCGCGACCGGCACCGCCGGGGTCCGGCCGGTGGCGAGGTCGGCGACGATCTCGCCGGTGACCGGGCCGGTGGACAGGCCGATATGCCCGTGGCCGAACGCGAAGAGCAGGCCGTCGTGCCGGGGCGCCCGGCCGATCACCGGCATCCCGTCGGGCGTCGACGGGCGGGAGCCGAGCCAGGGCGCGTTGTCCAGAGGCCCGCCGAGCCGCAGGGTTCCGGCCGCCTCCCGGGACGCCGCCTCGATCTGGGTGTGGTCGGGAGTAGCGGCGCGGGCGTTGAGCTCGACACCGGACAGGACCCGGACCCGGTGCTCGCCCATCGGCGACAGGATCGAGCCCGCGCCGGTGTCGAGGACCGGACGGGTCAGCGGCGGGCTGTCCGGATGCAGCGCGTAGTGGCGATGGTAGCCGCGCTCGGCCGCCACCGCGAAGCGGTAGCCGAGGGTCCGGGCGATCGCCCCGGAGGCGGCGCCGGCCGCGAGGACGACCTGGCGGCCCCGGACGGTGCCGCTGTCGTGATCGACGCGCCAGCCGCCCGCCTCGGGCTCCATCCGGGCGACGCTGCCCCGCAGGCGGCGGCCGCCGAGACCGGTGAACAGGGTCTCGCACGCCTCGATCAGCCGGCCGGGCTCGCGGACCGATCCGGTCTCGGTGAGCAGCATGGCCCGCGCGTAGGGCCGAACCAGCGCCGGCTCAAGGGCCCGCAGCGCCGCAGTGTCGAGGATGTCGAAGGCGACGCCGTGCGAGGCCAGGATCTCGCGCTCCAGGGCGGCGGACGCGAAGGCCGCCTCCGTCCGGTAGGCCTTGATCCAGCCCGTCCGCTGCAGCCGGCCGCCGGTCCCGGCCCGGGCCGCGAGGCGCTCGTGGGCCGGATAGGCGGCGCTGGTCAGCGGCAGCAGCGCCGCCGCGGTGCGGCGCCAGCGCGAGGCGCGCGCGGCGGCGAGGAAGTGCGCCGTGTAGGGTACGATCCGCGGGAGATGCGCGTAGTGCAGCCGCAGGCCGCGATCGGCGTTGCGCAGGTAGGCCGGGAGCTTGCCCCACAGGGCCGGGCTCGACATCGGCAGGATCGAGCCGCGGCTGACCACGCCGGCATTGCCGTAGGAGGTCCGGGCCCGCGCCTCGCCGGGATCCAGCAGGACCACGTCGAGCCCGCGGTCCCTCAGCGCGACGGCGCTGGCGAGGCCGACCAT
Organism: Methylobacterium sp. C33D; assembly: GCF_053345825.1. Taxonomy (NCBI): domain Bacteria; kingdom Pseudomonadati; phylum Pseudomonadota; class Alphaproteobacteria; order Hyphomicrobiales; family Methylobacteriaceae; genus Methylobacterium; species Methylobacterium sp. C33D. The sequence continues at coordinate 5,477 of NZ_JBKFAV010000023.1, read as the reverse complement.
CCCGCCGCCGACCACCACGATGTCGGCCGTCTCGTCCGTCGCCATGCCGCTCACGTCCCGCACCGCACCACGCGCGCCCTTCTGGCCGGTTTCCGATGTCCTGGGTAGCGGTCTTCGCGGGGTCGCGCATCCGGTCGGTGCGCTCGCGAAGTCCCGCGCACATTCCCGCGGAGATCGGTTAGAGAGCGGTCCATGACTCTCGTCCGCTTCGCTCCCTCGCCGACAGGCTACCTTCATATCGGCAACGCCCGGCCGGCCCTGCTCAACGCCCTGTTCGCCCGTCGGACCGGCGGCCGCTTCCTGCTGCGCCTCGACGACACCGACGCGGAGCGCTCCACGTCGGCCTTCGCCGAGGCGATCGGCGAGGATCTCGCGTGGCTCGGCATCGTGCCCGACCTGTTCGCCCGGCAGAGCGACCGCACGGCGCAGCACGACGCCGCCGCCGACCGCCTGCGCGCCGCGGGAAGGCTCTACCCCTGCTACGAGACGCCGGAGGAGCTGGAGCGCCGCCGCAGGCGCCAGCTCGGCCGCGGCCAGCCGCCGATCTACGACCGGGCGGCGCTGCGGCTCACCGCCGCGGAGCGGGCGGCGCTGGAGGCCGAGGGCCGCCGGCCGCACTGGCGGTTCCTGCTGGAGGCACGGACCGTCGGCTGGGACGACCTCGTCCGCGGGCCGGCCCATGTCGACTGCGCGTCCCTGTCGGACCCGGTGCTGATCCGCGCCGACGGCAGCTACCTCTACACGCTGCCGTCGGTTGTGGACGACGCCGATCTCGGCATCACCCACGTGATCCGCGGCGAGGACCACGTCACCAACACCGGCGTGCAGGTGCAGATCTTCGAGGCCCTGGGCAAGGCCGTTCCGGTCTTCGGCCACCACAACCTGCTGACGACGGCCGACGGGGAGGGGCTATCGAAGCGCCTCGGCCACCTGTCGCTGCGCGGCCTGCGCGAGGCCGGCTACGAGCCCGCGGCGGTGCGCTCGCTGGCGGTGCTGACCGGCTCGGCCGAGTCAATTCGGGCGGTGCCCGACCTCGACACCCTCGCGGGCCTCGTCGACCTCGGCGAGATCTCGCGGGCGCCGGCGCGGTTCGATCCGGCGGAACTCGACGGCCTCAACGCCCGCCTGATCCACGCCATGCCGTACCCGGAGGCGGCCGCGCGCCTCGCGGCACTCGGGATCCCGGAGGACCGGGCCGAGGCGTTCTGGCTCGCGGTGCGGGCCAATCTCGGGCGCGTCGCGGAGGCGGCCGATTGGTGGCGGGTCGTGACCGGCCCGGTCGAGCCGGTGCTCACCGAGCCGGCCGTGATCGCGGCCGCCCGGGAGACCCTGCCGCCCGAGCCCTTCGGCCCGGAGACCTGGAAGGCGTGGACGACCGAGATCCGGACCCGCACGGGCGCCAAGGGCCGCGGCCTGTTCATGCCGCTCCGGCTCGCCCTCACCGGCCTGGAGCACGGCCCGGACCTCGCCGGCCTGCTGCCGCTGATCGGGCGGGAGCGGGCGGCGCGCCGGCTCTCCGGCGCGGCCGCCTGAGCGATCAGCGGCCGGGCTTCGGGCGCGCCTCGATCAGCGCGGCGTCGAGCAGGAAGCTGCCGTCGGCCTCGATGCCGAAATGCGCCGCGACCTCCGCGGGCGCGGCGACCTGCAACGCCCGGATCGCCGCGACGTGGGTCTCCGGCGTCCGCATCCGGGCGATCCAGCTCGCGAACTCCATGCGCGGCCGGCTCGCCGTCGCGTCGCCGGGCGCGAAGCCGGCCGCTTCCAGCAGGGTCCGCCACTCGGAGACGCGGTAGTCGCGCACGTGCGAGGGGTCGCGCAGCAACTCGACCGCCTGAAGGTGCGTGTCGAGCAGCGGATCCTCGGGCGCGACGATGTCGCTGACGATGAGGAACCCGTCCGCCCGCAGCACCCGCCGCGCCTCCGCCAGGGCCGCCGGCACGTCGCGCCAGTGGTGGGCGCTGTAGCGGGTCAGGACCGCGTCGAAGCTCGCGTCCGGGAAGGGCAGGGCCTCGGCGCCGCCCTGCCGGGTTCCGATCCGGTCGAGACCCCGCCGCGCCGCCTCGGCGGCGACGGCCGCCAGCATCTCGGCCGACAGGTCGTAGGCCGTGACGGCGGCCCCGGCCGCCGCCGCCGCGAAGGCGACGTGGCCGCCGCCGCAGCCGAGATCGAGCACCCGCAGACCCGGCCGCGCGCGGACCCGCGCGCCGATCCGGTCGAGGTCGGCGCCGGCGGCGTGGACGGCGCTGGTCACGTAGGCGGAGGCCTGCGCGCCGAACTGGTCGACGACGTGGTGGGCGTGGCTGCGGGCGTTCATCGGCGGATCTCCCGGGTCAGGTCGCGAGCGGCTTCAGGCGGGACAGCCGCAGAGCGATCATCAGCGCCAGACCGTACAGCCCGCCCACGAACAGCACCACGCCGTTCCACCCGGAATGGGCGAAGAACCAGCCGCCCGCCGTCCCGAGGACCGACGAGCCCAGATAGTAGAGGCCGAGATAGATCGCCGAGGCCTGGGCCCGGTCACGCAGCGCCCGCCGCCCGACCCAGCTGCTCGCGACCGCGTGGGCGCCGAAGAACCCCACCGTCGTCACCACGATGCCGGCCAGGATCAGCAGCAGGTTGTCCGCCAGCGTCATCACGATGCCCGTGAGGCCGACGGCCGTGGCGATCCAGAGGACGCGGCGGCGGCCGAAGCGGCTCGCCAGCTCGCCGGTGACCGGGCTGCTGACCATGCCGGCGAGATAGACGGAGAAGATCAGCCCGATCACCGCCTGGCTCAGCCCGTAGGGCGGATCGAGCAGGCGGAAGCCGATGTAGTTGTAGATGCAGACGAAGCCGCCCATCAGCAGGAACGCCTCGGCGAAGAGCCAGGGCAGGCCGGCGTCGCGGAAATGGTGGGTGAAGCTGCCCGGCACCTCGGCCCAGCGCAGCCGGCGCGGCACGAAGCGGCGCGAGGGCGGCAGCCACCGCCAGAACGCCAGCGCGGCGGCGAGCGCGAGGCCGCCGATCACCGCGAGCCCGGCGCGCCAGCTCACGAAATCCGCCATCACGCCGCTGATCAGGCGGCCCGACATGCCGCCCAGCGCGTTGCCGCCGACGAGCAGGCCCATCGACAGGCCGATGGCCTTGGCGTCCATCTCCTCGGCGAGATACGCCATGGCGACGGCCGGGAGGCCGCTGGCCGTCAGCCCCGTGAGCGCGCGCAGCGCCAGGAAGCCGTACCAGCCAGGGACCAGGGCGGCCACGACCGTGAGCAGCGCCGAGGCGACGAGCGAGGCCAGCATCACCGGCTTCCGGCCCCAGATCTCCGAGAGCGGGCTGACCACCAGCAGCGCCACCGCCAGTAGACCGCAGGGCAGCGACAGCGCGAGGCTGCTGACGGCCGGCGAGACGCCGAAATCCTCCGCGTAGATCGGCAGCAGCGGCTGGACCGCGTAGAGCACCGCGAAGGTCGAGAATCCGGCCGCCGCCAGAGCCAGGGCCGTGCGGCGGAAGACCGGTGTGCCCGACCGGATGAGCCCGCCATCCGCCTCGCTGTCCATCATCGCTCCGTGCCGCTGTCCTCAACCGGTGGTGAGGCGCAGCGGCCGCACGGTCAACTGCCGCGCAGGACATGCCCGCGCGGCGGCCGCCTCAACGCGGCGGAGGCGGTGGAGGCGCTGCCTGTCCCTGATCCTGCCCCTGCTGCAGCAGGGGCGTGATCCGCTGGACGACGACGCGGCGGTTCTCCCGCGACGGGCCCTGCGTGTTCACCTTGAGGTACTGCTCGCCGTAGCCCTGGGTGGTCAGGTTCTCCGGCGGCACGCGGAACTGCTCGGTCAGCACGGTCGCCACCGACTGGGCACGCCGGTCCGACAGGGACAGATTGTCGAGCGCGGAGCCGACGGCGTCGGTGAAGCCCTCGATCAGGAACACCTCCCGCGGGTTGGCCTGGATGGCGCGGTTCATCGCGGCGGCGATGACCGACAGCTTGGCCGCCTGGTCGGGCGTGACGGTGAACGAGCCGGTGTCGAAGGTGATCGTGTTGATGTCGACGGAGCGCAGGCGGGCGCGGAGATCCGGGCTGTAGCGGATCTGATCGAGCGTGTACCGGCGATCGACCTGCACCACGGGCGGCGCCGTCAGCGCCTCGTAGACCTCCGACTCGTCGGCCTGGGCGTAATCCACGACGTACCGGTCCCGCGGGATGCGGATCTCCGGAGGCGGCAGGACCACCACGTCCTCGTAGATCGGACGGAGCGGGCCGCCATAGCTGTTGTCGATCAGCACGAGCTCGCGGCCGTCGCGATACCGGAGATAGCGGCGCAGCATCCGTCCGTCGTCGTTGGTCACGGTGACGATCTGCGCGCCGCCGGGCCGGTCGACGTAGCTGTAGAAGTCCCCACCCTGCCGCTCGAACCGGTAGCCGCGCGGGTCGAGCGCGCGGAGGCGCTCGTTCTCGTCGTGACGGATCAGGTAGGTGTCGCGGTCCTGCACGATGATGCGGCCCGGCTCACGGTAATAGGTCCGGCCATCCTCGCGGAACTCGCGCCGGTCGGTGCGGACCTGCTCGAAGTCGCGCACACCGTCGTTCTGACGGAAGCCGCCGGGGACGTAGCCCGGCTGCCCCGGCCGGTTGAAGGCGTTCGGGTCGGCCGCGGGCGGCTGGCCAGGCCGTCCCGGCGGCATTCCCGGCTGCGCCCCGCCGGGCGGCGGGGCCTGGCCGGGAGCCGGCGCCTGCCCGGGCGGCACGAACGGCCGGCCCGGAATCCCGGGTGCCATGTTGGGCGGGACCGGCCGTCCAGGCTCCGCGCCGGGAGTGGCGTTCGGCTGGGCCGGCGCCCGCCCTTCGGGCTGGGCCCCCTGCGGCTGGAACGGCCGTCCCGGAACCCCCGGGGCCGCGTTGGGCGCCGGCGGCCGTCCAGGCTCGGCGCCGGGACCGGCGCCCGGGGTGCCATTCGGCTGGGCGCGATTGTCGGGCTGGCGATTGTCGGGCTGGCGATTCTCGGGCGGCGCGTCGAGGCGCTGGGCCGGCCGACCGGGCGCGCCGGGAGGCGTGCTCGTCTGTTGCGGGCGATCGCCCGGGGCGACCGGGCCACCCGGGCGCTGGCCGGGCGGTCCGCGATCCGGCGCGGACCGATCGGGGGCCGCGTCGCGCTGCGCGGGACGGTTCGGCTGGTCACCGGGGCCTGGGCGCTCGCGGTCGGGGGCCTGGCGCTGCTGCGGCGGGGCCGGCGGACGTTCTGACCCGGGCCGCCCCTGAGGCGGCGCGGCCTGATCGCGATCCGGCGCCTGCTGACGCTCGGGCGCGGGCCGCCCGGTGGGCGGCCGCTCCTGCGGCCCGCGATCCGGACGATCCGGCTGCTGATCCCGCCGGTCCTGCTGGCGGTCCGGCTGGCGGTCCGGCCGATCCGGCGCCGGCGGACGGGCCGCCGGCGGCTCCGGCCGGCGCTCCGGCGCGCGCTCCCGCTGGGGCGGTTCGGCCTGCGGCTGGCGCTGGG
>NZ_JBKFAV010000228.1:0-292 GCF_053345825.1 Methylobacterium sp. C33D | reverse complement strand
GACTTCGTCTACATGCTGAAGATCCGGGTCTCCGACATGGCCGATTTCAACCGCCTCCACAGCGCCACGCTGATCGGCCTGCCGGGGGTGCGCCAGACCCGGACCTTCTTCGTGATGAAGGAGGGGATCGACAACGCGCCGCTCGATCTGTGAGGCGGCCTACCCCTCCCCGCGCCGCGCCTTCCGCAGGGCCTCCCACCGGTCGAGGCGCTCGGCGAGCCGGGACTCGTAGCCGCGCCCCGTGGGCGCGTAGAGATGCTGGCGCCCCAGCGCGTCGGGCCAGTAATCCTGG
>NZ_JBKFAV010000227.1:0-292 GCF_053345825.1 Methylobacterium sp. C33D | reverse complement strand
ATCACCTTCGGCACCGGCGCCGGGACGGTCCAGGACTTCCTCGCCGATCCGCTCGGATCGACCCATCCCTACGCGCTCGCCGACCGGGCCCCGCCGGAGCGGGGCCCGGCGCGGCGGGAGCCTCAGGCCTTCGGCACGGTGGCTTCCATGGACGGGCGGCGCGCGAACGCCGCGTACCAGGCGGCGTTCGCCGGGCGACCCTCCCGCCAGGCGAGATCGGGGAAGCGCAGATCCAGGTAGCCGAGCGCGCAGCCCAGCGCGGCCGTGCCGATATCCAGCGCCGGCGGCCCGC
>NZ_JBKFAV010000226.1:0-292 GCF_053345825.1 Methylobacterium sp. C33D | reverse complement strand
GGGACCGTTGGTGATCCACATCTTGGTGCCGTTCAGGACGTAGCGGTCGCCGCGCCTGTCGGCCCGCAGCCGCATGGAGACGACGTCGCTGCCGGAGCCCGGCTCGGACATCGCGGGCGCGCCGACATGCTCGCCCGCGATCAGCCTCGGCAGGTAGCGCCGCTTCTGCGCGTTGGTGCCGTTGCGGCGGATCTGGTTCACGCAGAGGTTGGAATGCGCGCCGTAGGACAGTCCGACCGAGGCAGAGGCCCGGCTGATCTCCTCCATGGCCACCGCGTGCTCGAGGTAGCCC
>NZ_JBKFAV010000225.1:0-292 GCF_053345825.1 Methylobacterium sp. C33D | reverse complement strand
AGCAACAGCGGGTGGCCATCGCGCGCGCGCTGGTGGGCGCTCCGGCGGTCCTGCTCGCCGACGAGCCGACCGGCGCCCTCGACAGCCGCACCCGCGCCGAGATCCTCGACCTGTTCCGCGAGCTCAACCGGAGCGGACAGACCGTGATCATGATCACCCATGATGCGGCGGTCGCGGCCCGGTGCGCGCGCACGATCCACCTCCGCGACGGCCGGATCCACGTCGACGTGCGGGGCGTCGGCCCGCGGGCGGTGGCGGCATGAGCCTGTCTCAGGCGCTCCTCCTCGCGTTG
>NZ_JBKFAV010000224.1:0-292 GCF_053345825.1 Methylobacterium sp. C33D | reverse complement strand
CATCCTCGACGCCCTGCGCAACGGCTCCCTGGTGATGGCCAACATGCCGGGCGCGGGCCTCGTCGGGTCGGCCGCGCTCGCCCCCTATCTCGACGGCATCGCCCGGCGCGTCCTCGGCGAGCCCCTGCGGCTCGGCCACCCGCGGACGTGGTGGTGCGGCGACCTCGAGGGCCTGGCGCACGCGCGGGCCAACCTCGACAGCCTGACCCTGCGCCCGCCCGCCACGCCCCAGCGCGGGGCGGGGCGCGACGCGATCCTGGCCGGTCCGGTCCTGGCGGCGGAGCGGGAGCGG
>NZ_JBKFAV010000223.1:0-294 GCF_053345825.1 Methylobacterium sp. C33D | reverse complement strand
GGCCGGTCGACCTGTTCACGTCCTTCTACAGGCTCGCCCTGGAGATCGCCGGGCGCGCCATGTTCTCGGTGGGCATGGACGAGCACGGCGCCGGGCTGCGCCAGTTCATCGCCGAGTACGCCGAGCGGATGGGGCGGCCGCACCTCCTCGACATCGTGATCCCCCCGGGCTGGCCGGTGCCCCTCGACCTGTCGCGCCGCCACTTCCGGCACCGGTGGATCCCCTTCCTCGACCGGATCATCGCGGCGCGCCGGGCCGCGGAGCGGGACGGGTCCCGCTCGGGCGACCTCCTCG
>NZ_JBKFAV010000222.1:0-294 GCF_053345825.1 Methylobacterium sp. C33D | reverse complement strand
GAAAACCGGCATCGCGATTCACCCGCACCTCATTTAAGTAGGCACCGCACTGCACCAGACGTAGAGGCCCCGATGTCGCCCACCGAGACCGCCACCCGCACCGAGTCCGACACCTTCGGTCCGATCGAGGTCCCGGCGCATCGCTACTGGGGCGCGCAGACGCAGCGCTCGATCCTGAACATCAAGATCCGTACCGACCGGATGCCCGAGCCGCTCGTCCTCGCCCTCGCCGTCGTGATGCAGGCCGCCGCCCTGGTGAACAAGGATCTCGGCGCCCTCGACCCGAAGCTCGCC
>NZ_JBKFAV010000221.1:0-294 GCF_053345825.1 Methylobacterium sp. C33D | reverse complement strand
CATGCTCTTCCTCTACGGATTCGCGCTGCTCGCGGGCATCGCCACCGCGATCGAACCGGGCCAGAACGCTGGCCTCGCCAAGTCCCTCGCGCGGCCGCTGCTCACCGGCGTGGTCAGCCTCCTCATCAGCGTCGCGGCGATCTGCGTCGCCATGCTGGTGACGGGGCAGTACGGGCTGCCGGCGCCGGACCGCCTCGCGCAGGTGCCCTGGTGGGCGTGGCTCGGCGGCCTGATGAGCGCGGGCCTGACGATGGCGCAGCTCTCCGTGTCCAAGCGGATCGGGGCCGCCACCTT
>NZ_JBKFAV010000220.1:0-295 GCF_053345825.1 Methylobacterium sp. C33D | reverse complement strand
AGGACGAGCAGTCGAGGCCCGCCCGGCGAGCCGCCCGCTGCATGAAGTCAGGAGATCAGATCATGTCCGACCACTTCGCGTCGACCGAAATCGCGGTCGAGCACGTCATCCTTTCCTCGGCCAAGTCTTTCGGGGCGGTCCGATCCGCCTTGGAGGCTTCGGTGCCCGTCATCGACCTCGATTACGCCACGCTCCTGAAGGCCGGACGAGTGGACGAGGCGCGCGACCTCCTCGAACGGCAGGCGCCGCTCTCGATCTTCGGCTCCCGAGACCATGGCGATGTGCTGCGCACCGC
>NZ_JBKFAV010000219.1:0-295 GCF_053345825.1 Methylobacterium sp. C33D | reverse complement strand
GGATGAGTTCCTCGACGATCTCCACGAGCACGCCGTCTCCGAGGCCGGCCCGGCGCCGCTGCCCTTTCGCTGAGCGCCGGCGGCAAGGGGCCCGCCGCAAGGAATATCAGGACGCGGAATGAAAGAGGGCCCCGGATCACTCCGGGGCCCTTTCTCTTTGAACGCTGTGCGCCCGACGTCGCCCTACGTGCGTCCCCTGTCGTGCTACGTGCGCCCCGATTCGGGCGCACAGGGAAACCCGCAAGAGGAAAAGCGAGGGCGGCGTACGATTTCAGGCGCGCCGGGCGAGGCCCTG
>NZ_JBKFAV010000022.1:0-115146 GCF_053345825.1 Methylobacterium sp. C33D | reverse complement strand
CGGCCGGCGCGGCCGCCGGCGCGGGGGCGGCGTGATGCCCCGGGGCGTGGCCCGCGGGCGCGGTGACCGGGCGCCGGTTCCGCGCGCGGGCGGAGCCGAACACGCGGACCCGCTCGATCAGCTCGACCCGGAACGTGTCCGAGGTGGTGACGCCGCGGCTGCTCTCCGGCTTGGCGATGTAGTCCACCGCGCCGAGGGCGAGGCACTTCAGCGAGATGTCGGCGTTGCGCGTCGTCAGCGTCGACATCATCACGACCTGCACGCTCGGGCTCATGGCGAGCATGCGCGGCAGCGCGGTCGTGCCGTCGAGTTCCGGCATCTCGATGTCGAGCAGGACCACGTCCGGGTCGTGCTTGGCCATCAGCTCGAGGGCGATCCGGCCGTTCGAGGCCGTGCCGACGAGCTCGAACCCGGCCTCGCCGATCCAGCGGGCCACGAGGCCGCGCACCACGGCCGAGTCGTCGGCCACCAGGACACGGATCGCCGTGGCCGATGAGGTCGTGCTCTGGGTTGGCGGCGTGCGCAGCGGGGCGACCGCGGGACTCAGGGCCATGATGATTGCCTCGGGTGCAGGGTCGCGGGGCTCGGGCCGCGGGTCAGGGAGCAGGCGATCAGGCCGCGTCGGCGACGAGTCCGACCTGTTCGAGCTTGGCCGTCAGGATGTCGCGGTCGAAGGGCTTCATGATGTACTCGTCGGCCCCCGCCCGGAGGGCGCGGGCGATCGCCCCGACGTCGTTCTCGGTGGTGCAGAACAGGACCTTCGGCACACCCCCGCCCTCGCTCTGGCGCAGGGCCTGGAGGAACGCGTAGCCGTCCATATTCGGCATGTTCCAGTCGAGCAGGATCGCGTCCGGCATGCTGGCCGCGCAGGCTTCGAGGGCGGCACTGCCGTCCTCGGCCTCGCTGACGTTCATGCCGAGATCCTCGATGATCCGCCGGGCGACCTTCCGGATCACCGCGGAATCGTCCACCACCAGGCAGGTGGTCTCGTGGGGCGCCTTCATCGACCTCTCCCTCAAGCCGCCTTGGCGCCGGCGGGCGTGAAGCCGAGGAGCGCGTCCACGTCGAGGATCACCAGGAGCCGCCCGTCGAGGCGGTGGACGCAGGTGGCGAGGTCGCGGAAGCGCGGATCCAGGTTGATCGGCACGGCCTCGCGGCTGTCGGCGCCGAGCTTCAGCACCTCGCCGACGCCGTCGACCACCAGCGCGAAGGTCTCGCCGGCCTGCTCCAGGCCGATCGCCATCTTCGGGCTCGCCTTGCTGCCGTCCGCCTCGGCCTCCGCGTCGGGCAGGCCCAGGCGGCGGCGCAGGCTCATGGCCGTCACGACCCGGCCGCGCAGGTTCAGGAGGCCGACGATCTCGGCCGGCGCCAGGGGCACCGGGGTCACGCCCGACGGGACGAAGACGTCGTGGACCCGCTCGATCGCCAGGCCGAACAGCGTCTCGCCGACGAAGACCGTGACGAAGTCGTCGGTGGCGCCGGTCTCGACGCCGTTGGTGGTGGCGCCGCTGGTGTTGGCGTTGGCAGCCTGCATCGGAACTCTCCGGATTCGTTCGTCGCGATGGTCGCGATCGGCTTTGGGCGATCGGCCTGGGCCGATCGGCTCGGGTCGATCGCCCTGGGGCGGGCGGCTCAGGCGGCTTTCGACACCGTGGCGGCGCCGATCTCGGCCAGCGCCGAGATCAGGCCGCTGCGGTCGAACTTCGCCACGAGGTCGCTGATCGCCAGCGCCCGCGCCTTCTCCACCGCGTCGGCGCCGACCGCGCCGGTGAGGCCGATCACCGGGAGCCCGGCGAGGCGCGGCTCGGCCCGCCGCATGGCGGCGACGAGGTCGAAGCCGCTGCGGCCCGGCATCTCCAGGTCGGTGACCACCACCTCGATCTGCGGATCGGACTGGAGGGTCGACAGCGCCGCCTCGGCGCTCGCCGCCGTGACCACCTGGTAGCCCGCGGCCTTGAGCACCGGGCTCAGCATGTCGCGGAAGAAGGCCGAGTCGTCGACCAGCAGGATCGTGGAGATCTGCTCGGGCCGCTTCAGGCCGCGCGCCCAGTCGTCGTAGGCCAGCGGCAGGAAGTGGGCGATGTTGATGATGTCGGTCGCCCGGCCCCGAAGCACCGCCGAGCCGATCAGGTCCGACCGGTCCGCCGCGATCTCGATGTCCAGGCGCTCCTCGACGATGTCGACGATCTCGTCGACCACGAGGCCCATGGCGCGCTCGCCGTCGGAGAACACCACCAGGGCCTGCGTCCCCTCCGACTTGATGGTGATCGCCGCGTCGGCCGGGACCAGGGGCATCAGGCGCCCGCGGTACTGGATCAGCGCGCGGCCGCCGAGCCACTCGACCTTGGCGCACTCGATCTCCTCGAGGCGGGTGACCAGCGACAGCGGCACCGCCTTGAAGCTGCCCTGGCCGCCCTTGAACACCAGGAGCGTGGTCTTGGTGTCGGCCATCTCGACCGCCTCGTCGGCGTCGGCGTCGATGTGGCCGCCGCTGCCCTGGACGCCCTGCGCCACCTGGCGGGCCACGCCGTTGGGATCGACGATCAGCACCACGGCGCCGTCGCCGAGGATCGTGTTGCCGGCAAACATCGGGATGTGCCGCAGCTTCACCGACATCGGCTTCACGACGATCTCCTCCGTGTGGAAGACCTCGTCGACGAGGATGCCGAAGCGCTCGCGCCCGACCTGGGCGACCACCACGAACCCGGCCTGGTCCGTCTCCGCGCCCGGGCTCGACTGTCCGAGCAGGCCGGTGAGCGAGACGATCGGCAGCAGCCGCTCGCGCAGGCGCAGCACCGGCGCGCCGTTGATGTGCTCGACCCGCTGCGCCCCGGCGTCGACCCGAACCAGCTCCAGAACCGCCACCTGCGGCAGGGCGAAGCGGTGCTCGCCGGCCCGCACGATCAGGGCGGCGACGATGGCGAGCGTCAGCGGGATCTTGATGGTGAAGGTGGTGCCGCGCCCCGCCGTCGTGGCGATGTCGATCAGGCCGCCGATGGTCTCGATGTTGGTCTTGACCACGTCCATGCCGACGCCGCGGCCCGAGACCGAGGTCACCGCCGCCGCCGTCGAGAAGCCGGCGTGGAAGATGAACTTGGCGACCTGGGCGTCGGTCATCCGCTCGACATCGGCCTGGGAGGCCAGGCCGCGCTCCACCGCCTTCTTGCGGATGGCCGCGAGGTTCAGGCCCTTGCCGTCGTCGGCGATCTCGATCGTGATGGTGCCGCCCTCGTGGTAGGCGGCGAGCCGGATCGTGCCGCGGGCGGGCTTGCCCGCCGCCACGCGCTCGGCGGTCGATTCGAGGCCGTGATCCGCCGAGTTGCGGACCATGTGGGTCAGCGGGTCCTTGATGACCTCGAGGACCTGCCGGTCGAGCTCGGTCTCGTTGCCGACCATGACCAGGTCGATCTGCTTGCCGAGTTCGGCCGAGAGGTCGCGCACCACGCGCGGCAGCTTCTGCCACGCGTTGCCGATCGGCTGCATGCGCGTCTTCATGACGCCTTCCTGCAGCTCGGCCGTGACGTGCGACAGACGCTGCAGCGGGACCTTGTAGCTCGAATCCTCGTGCCGGCGGGCGATCTCGAGGAGCTGGTTGCGGGTCAGCACCAGCTCCGAGACCATGGTCATCAGGTGCTCGAGCGTGTCGACGTTCACCCGGATCGTCTGGTTCTTGGCGGCGGCGGTCGCCTCGCCCTCGACGGCCTCGGCCTTCTCGGCGCGCGCCGGCTCGGGCTTCTCGGCCTTCTCGGCCTCGACAGGCTCGGCCCGGGCCGGCTCGGGCTTCTTCTCGACCTTGGGCGCCGCGCTGACGGCGGGGGCCGGAGCGGGCGCGACGGCGGCCGCCGGGGCGGGCGCGGGCACCGCGGGGGCCGGCGGCGGCAGGAAATCCGACTCGTCCGGGCCGGGGGCGGCCAGGAAGGCGGCCTCCAGGTCGTCCAGCGAGACCTCGCCGGGCTTCAGCTCGCGGACCACCGGATCGGGCAGGACCGGCTCGGGCGGGGGCGGCGGGGCGGCGGCCTCCGGCTCGTGCGCGCCCTCGGCCATGCGCTCCAGGGCGGAGATGAGGTCGTCATCCGAGCCCGCAGGCTCCGTGCCGGTGGCCTCCAGGTCGGCCAGGATCGCCTTCAGCCGGTCCAGCGTCAGCAGGATCAGGGTGACGGAATCGGACGTGGCGGGCAGCCCGTCGCGGAATCGCCCCATCAAGGTCTCGGCGGCGTGCGCCAGGGCTTCGAGCCGCGGGAGACCGAGGAACCCGCAGGTTCCCTTGATCGTGTGCACGAGTCGGAAAATGTTCCGCAGAATAGTCTCGTTGTTCGGATCCTGCTCGAATCGAACCAATTCTGCATCGACCGTGTCGAGATGCTCCCCGCTCTCGGTCAAAAACTCGCGAAGCAGGTCGTCCATAGGCGCTACTCGTTACGCGGAGAAGGTCTCGCGCAACCTACTTACTCGCGCGGGGTTAGGGAAGCGTTTCCATCCCGGCCCCGCGCGGCACCTTTTTCAGAGTTTCACGCCAGCGCCGTGTCCGAAGCTTCTCCATCGGAGTCTTCGGGCGCGTCGATCACTGCGGGCGTGGCGGTGATAGTCACTTCATCGCCCTCGATGGCGAAGCGCACATCCATGGCGGCGGCCCGCGCCACGAGGCCGGCGTAGAACGGCAGGATGCCGTGGGCGTCGACGGTGCCGCTCTCGGGCCGACCGGCCATCAGCTCCTCGACGTGGGGCGGGATGCGGGCGTGCGAGCCCTTGGCCTTGAGCACCAGCGTGGGCGCCTCGCCGTCGCCGGAGACGACGACGTCGATCAGGCCGCCGCGGGGAATCGCAGAGGTGGCGACCATCACGAGATTGAGGAGGAGCTTGACCTTGTTCTTCGGGAACAGGGCCTGCGGCGCGCTCCAGGTCAGCTTGGTCTTGTCGTCGGAGAACATGCCCTTGGCCACGCTCTCGGCGTCGGCGAGGTCGATCGAGGCTCCGGCCGAGCCGGCGGCCCCGAAGGCAATGCGGGCGAATTTCAGCCGCGCAGAGGCCTGGCGGGCGCTCTTCCCGATCAGCTCCAGGGCGAAGGTCCGCATCGATTCGTCCTGGTCGTCCTCCAGGACCTCGAGCCCGTTCACGATCGCGCCGACGGGGCTGATCACGTCGTGGCAGACGCGGGAGCAGAGCAGGGCGGCGAGGTCGAGGCCGTCGAGAGTCAGGGTGGGCGAGGTCGGGGAGGACATGGTGCGCTCCGGGCGGGCGGATCTGAGGTGCGGACGTCTGCGGGCCGGGGCCCCGATTGAGGCTGCCGGTTCCCGGCCGCCCGGTTCTCGGCCGCCCAGTCCTCGGCCGCCCCTGCGGCGATCGAGTCGCCCGAAAGGGTCCCGCGCGGCCTGCGGGCCGGACCGGGGGCGACGACCGGTCCGCACGGATAGACGCCACGGTCGGCTTTGAAAAGCGTTACCGCATCGGACGGGAGGCCGGGCCGGGCGCCGATTCCGGGCCCGCGCGCGCCGCCGCGGCCCTGTCCCGAAGCCGTGGTGGCCGCGTCGCGAACGCGCGGCCCGCGCTCGGAGCCATGCGCGCGGAGCCGGACACGGGCAGCCCGGTCGGCTACGATGCCGGCCCCGTCGCGCCAGGGAGGATGCGGCATGAGAGACGAGACCGGTCTCCAGAACGGATCGGCCGCGACGCTGCGCGCGAACCTGCGCCCCCGGCTCGGGCTCGCCGACCCGGACGCCGCGCGGGCCCGGCTCGCCGAGCTGGCGCCGGCGCTGCCGCCCGGCTTCCTGACCCCGCCCTGCCGGGACCTGCTCCTCGGGCTGGCGGACCATTCCCCCTTCCTCTGGCGGGCGGCCACCCGGTCGCCCGAGCGGCTCGTCGCCCTGATGGAGCAGCCGCCGGACGCGATGAGCCGGGACATCGTCGCGCGGCAGCGCGGGGTCGGCGCCGCCTGCGGGGCGAATCCCGACCTCGCCGAGGTCGGCCGGCGGCTGCGCGCCAACCGGGAAGCCCACGCCCTCCTGGTCGCCCTGGCCGATCTCGGGGGCTGCTGGGACCTCGAGGCGGTGACCCGCGCCCTGTCGGCCTTCGCCGACGCCTCGGTGAGCGCGGCCGTCGAGGCGCTCCTCCGGCAGAGGATCGCGGCCGGACGATACCGGCCCAGGGATCCGGAGGCGCCGCAGGACGGGTCGGGCCTGATCGTCCTGGGCCTGGGCAAGCTCGGCGGCTGCGAGCTGAACTACTCCAGCGACATCGACCTCGTCGTCTTCTACGAGGCCGAGCCCACCGCCGCGGCGACCGGCGGCGACCCGAAGCCGTTCCTCGTCAAGCTGGCGCAGGGGCTGGTGAAGCTCCTGGCCGACCGGACCGCCGACGGCTACGTCCACCGCATCGACTACCGGCTGCGGCCGGACCCCGGCTCGACCGCGGTGGCGCTCTCCACCGCCTTCGCCTTCGACTACTACCAGACGCTCGGCCAGAACTGGGAGCGCGCGGCCTTCATCAAGGCCCGGCCGATCGCCGGCGACATCCCGGCCGGCGCGGCCTTCCTGGCGGAACTCGCGCCGTTCATCTGGCGCCGGCACTTCGACTTCCCGGCCATCGCCGAGATCCACGCCCTGAAGCGGCAGATCCACATGGTCCGCGGCCACGAGACCGTCGCGGTCGGCGGCCACGACATCAAGATCGGCCGCGGCGGCATCCGGGAGATCGAGTTCTTCGTCCAGACCCAGCAGCTCGTCTTCGGCGGCCGCAAGCCCGCCCTGCGGGGCCGGCAGACCGTCCCGATGCTCGGCGAGCTCGTCGCGGAGGGCTGGATCGACGGGCGGGCCCGGGACGAGCTCTCGGCGGCCTACGCGTTCCTGCGCACCCTCGAGCACCGGATCCAGATGATCCGGGACGAGCAGACCCAGCGCCTGCCCACCGGGACCGAGGCGCTGACCGCGCTCGCCCTGTTCGCGGGCTTCCCCGACCTGCCGGCCTTCGAGGCGGCCCTGCTCCACCATGCCGGGCGGGTCCAGGCGCACTACGCCCTGCTGTTCGAGGCGGAGCCGGAGGCCGGCGCGGACGGGGCCGCCCTGGTCTTCGGCGAGAGCGAGCCGGATCCCGAGACCCTGGCGCGGCTCGGCGCCTTCGGGTTCCGGGACCCGCCCCTGGCCTGGGAGACCGTGCAGGGCTGGCATCTCGGGCGCCGCCCGGCCCTGCGGACAGGCCGGGCCCGGGAGATCCTCGCCGAGTTGCTCCCGGCGCTGCTGCGGGCGCTCGGGGGGACCGCCGATCCCGACGCGGCGCTCCTCGCCCTCGACCGGGCCTTCGCGCGCATGCCCGCGGTGGCCGAACTCCTCGCCATCCTGCGCTCGCACGAGCGCCTGCGCCTCCTGTTCGCCGACATCCTGGGGACGGCGCCGCGCCTCGCCGACACGGTCGGCCTGAGCCCGCACGTCCTCGACACCGTGCTCGACGCCGACTTCGTGACGCCGACCACGGATCCCGGAGAGGTTCGCGCGCAGTACCGGGCGCTCCTGGGCCAGCCGGCGAGCCACGAGGAGAGCCTCGACCGCTGCCGGGACGCCACGCGGCAGATGGCCTTCGTCACCGGGGCCCGCCTCCTGTCGGGCATCCTCACCCCGCGCCAGGCCGGGGAGGCCTACGCGGCGATCGCCGAGGCCACGGTGGCGCTGAGCCTGGAGGCGGAGGAGCGCCGGTTCGCCCTCGACCACGGCGCGGTCCCGGCGGGGCGCTGCTGCATCCTGGCGCTCGGCCGTCTCGGGTCCCGCCAGCTCAGCGCCGAATCCGACCTCGACCTCGTGTTCCTGTACGATTTCGACCCGGAGAACCGCACCAGCGACGGCCGCCGCCCCCTCGACGCCGTGGTGGCCTACAACCGCTTGGCGCAGCGCGTGTTCGCGGCGCTCACCACGGCCACGCGGCGCGGCCGGCTCTACGCGGTCGACCTGCGGCTGCGGCCCTACGGCAGCCACAGCCCGCCCGCGGTGCAGCTCAGCGGCTTCGCGGCCTATCACGGCGGCGAGGCGGAGCTCTGGGAGCACATGGCCCTCGCCCGCGCCCGGGTCGTGGCCGGCGACGCCACGCTGGCGGCCGACGTCACGGCCGCGATCGCCGGGATCCTCCGGCAGCCGCGCGAGACCGCCGCCGTCTGCGCCGAGGCGGGCGCGATGCGGGCCCTGGTCGCGCGGGAGCGGGGCCATGCCGGCCCCTACGACCTGAAGCTCGCCCCCGGCGCGCTGTTCGACCTCGACTTCCTGGCTCAGGCCATCGTGCTGAGCCGGGCCCGCGACTGGCCCGGCTGCATCGGCCTCGGCGCGGAGGCGCTGTTCCGGGAGGCGGCCGCGCGCGGCCTCCTGCCCGCGGCGGCGGGCGAGGCCCTCGCCGAGACCTACGGCTTCCTCGACGCCGTCTACCAGTGGCAGCGGCTCGTGATGACCGATCCCGCCGCCGAGCCGTCCGAGACCGCGTCCCGGCAGATCGCCAAGGCGGTGGGTCTCCCGGACGCGCGCGGCCTCGCGGCGGAGCTGCGCCGCCACCGCCGCCGGAGCCAGGCCCTGCTGGCGCGGATCCGGCGGACGGTGCGGATGCCGGTGCGGATACCGGTGCGGACGCCGGACGCCGCGCGGGAGCCGCCGGAGCGCCGATGAGGCGCGCCCCGGCCGGTGGCCGTCGACATTCACCCCCCGCTCGGGCATTCAGAGCGGTGTCGGGAGGCATCATGACGGGCGCGGCGACGATCTCGGGACCGGAGCGTGAGCGGATCGCCGCGGCGCTCGCGGAGATCGCCTGCGCGGCGGGGGAGATCCTGCGCCGCTACCACCGGGGCCCCTGCCCCCACGCCCTGAAGCCGGACGGCTCGCCCTCCAGCGCCGCCGACGTCGAGGCCGAGGACCTGATCGTCGACGCCCTCACCGGGCGC
Organism: Methylobacterium sp. C33D; assembly: GCF_053345825.1. Lineage (NCBI taxonomy): Bacteria > Pseudomonadati > Pseudomonadota > Alphaproteobacteria > Hyphomicrobiales > Methylobacteriaceae > Methylobacterium > Methylobacterium sp. C33D. Next base: position 106,241 of record NZ_JBKFAV010000022.1, on the reverse strand, counting down.
TTCCCGGGGATCGCGGTCGTGGCCGAGGAGCGGGCCCAGGGCGACACCGCGCGCCCCGCCGACCTCTTCTTCCTCGTCGATCCCCTGGACGGCACCCGCGATTTCCTCGCCGGGACGCCGGACTACTCCGTCAACATCGCGCTGGTGTCGGGTGCCCGCCCGGTGGCGGCCGCGCTGGCGGCCCCCGGCCTCGGTCGGGTCTGGTGGGCGGGCCCCGCGACCCTGGAGGGCCCCGTGGTCGCGGGCCGGCCGGGGGCCGGGCGGCCGGTCCGCGCGCGGCCGGCGCCGGAGGCGGGCCTCGTCGCCCTGGGCAGCCGGCGGCACGGCGATCCCGAGACCGCCACCTGCCTGGCGGCGCTGCCGGTCGCGGAGACGCGCCAGGTCGGGTCCGCCCTCAAGTTCGGGCTGATCGCCGCCGGCGAGGCCGACATCTACGTCCGCTGCGGCCCGACCATGGAATGGGACACGGCCGCCGGCGACCACATCGTCGCGGCGGCGGGGGGCTGCGTGGTGGTGCCGGGCGGCGGCCCGATCCGCTACGGCCAGCACGGGCCCGATCACCGCAACGGGCCCTTCGCCGCCGTCGGGGACCCGGCCCTGGCCCCGCGGCTCGTCCTCCCGGCCCGCGCGAGCGGCCGGCCGGCGGCGCCGGTCAGCGCGGCGCATCCGTAGGCGGCAGGTCGGGCGAGGCGTCGGGCGAGGCGTCGGGCGAGGCGTCGGGCGGGACATCCTGCAGGCGGCTCACGGCCGGCCAGGCCGCCTCCGCCTGCCGGGCCAGGCCGGGCTCCGCCAGGAACCGGGCGCGGCGCCCGGCATCCCGGAACAGGTAGAGCCGCTCGCCGATCACCGCGAAGACCAGGGGATCGGCGTCCACCAGCCGGCCCTCCAGGATCCCGGCGGCGTCGTAGCCCCCGAGGCGCGGGGCGTAGGCGGGCGGATCGTCCCGGAAGGCCGCGCGGTTGGCGCCGCTGGAGAAGCGCCAGACCTGCCCGCCCCAGGACAGCTCGAACCGCGCCAGACCGGCCTGCGGCCCGCCCTCCAGGAAGTAGCTGACCGGGTCGAAGCCGTTGAGCGTCAGCAGCTCGATCCGCGTCCGGGCCGGCAGGCCCTCCTCCGCCGCGGCCCGGCCGGGGGCGGCTCCCGGCAGGGCCGCCAGGGCGACGGACAGCGCGGCGGCCAGCGCCAGCGTGCGCGCCGCCCGCGGGGCGGCCGCGCCCGACCGTCCGGCCGCGCGGAGCGCCCGGGCTGCGGGGTCAGGACGCGTTAACCACATCTTGCGGATTCCCTCAGAAGCTGGTCCGACTCATCCGCCCGGCGCGGCCTCTGCCGGCCCGGCGGGACAGAGCGGCACAGGTCCATCGCACGAACCGTTAATCGAACCGGGCGAGGAGGCAACGATGACGGCACGAGACGATCGCGGCACCGACCGCCGCACCCTCCTGCGCGCGGGCCTCGGCCTGGCGCTGGGCGCCCCTCTGGGCGCTTCCCTCACCGGCCTCGGCACGGCGGGAGCGGCCCGCGCGGCCGGCGAGGATCTCGACACGCCCGAGACCTTCCGCCCCGGCGAGATCGTGGAATCCGGCCACCGCTTCTTCGGCACGGTGTCGCGCGGCCTCGCGCTCACCGTCGAGGAGGCGGGCCGGCGCTGGGGCGAGCCCAACGGCTACATCCTCGGCCAGGAGGGCGGCGGCGCCGTGGTGGCGGGCGTCCGCTACGGCGAGGGCACCCTCTACACCCGCAACGCCGGCAAGCGGCGGATCTACTGGCAGGGCCCGTCCGTCGGCTTCGATGTCGGCGGCGACGGCGCCCGCACCATGATGCTGGTCTACAACCTGCCCAACGTGCGCGACCTGTACCGCCGCTTCGCCGGCGTCGACGGCTCCGCCTACCTGGTGGGCGGCTTCGGGATGACCGCGGTGGTCAACGACCGGGTCATCGTGGTGCCGATCCGCAGCGGCGTCGGCGCCCGCCTCGGGATCAATGTCGGTTATCTGAAGTTCACCCGTGAGCCCACTTGGAACCCGTTCTGATCCGCCACGGGGTCGGACCGCGTTCTGATTGATCGGCGCCGCGAGATTTCACCCTCGCGGCCAACCTGGGCTAGAGTGGAACAGGGTCGGGTTTTCCGACCGGATGCGCGGACTGCACCCTCGTGATCGAAACGGTGATGATCTTCGCGCTGGGCTTCCTGGCGGCGAGCCTGTGCGGCCTGCTGCTGCTGCCGGCCCTCAACGCGCGCGCCGCGCGCCTGGAGCGGCGCCGGGCCGAGGCGCGCCTGCCCCTGTCGCCGGCCGAGATCGCCGCGGAGCGCGACTTCCTGCGCGCGCAGTTCGCCGTGCAGCAGCGCCGCCTGGAGCGCCGGGTCGAGACCGTCGAGGCGCGGCGGCAGGCCGACATGGCGGCGATCGGCGCCGGGACGATGCGGGTCGCCGCCCTGGCGCGCGACGTCGCGGCCCGCGACGCCGAGATCGCCCAGGCCCGGGCCAAGACCCGGGAGTTGGAGACCGAGCTGGCGCTCGTCCGCGAGGACGGGAGCGCGAGCCTCGCCACGCTCCAGGCTCTGGAGGACGCCCATGCCGACCTGCTCGACAGCCTCCTGGCGCTCCGGCAGGGCGCGGCCCCGGCACCGGACGCCGCCGCGCTGGCGGCCGAGCGCGACGACCTGCGCGCGAGCCTGAAGGCCGCCGAGGAAGCCCTGGCCCTGACCCTGGCGGACCGTCAGGACGACCGGGCGGGGCACCCGCCGCCGGAGCGGCAGGCCGGAATCGAGCGCGAGAACGCCGATCTCCGGCGGCGAATCGTCGAGGTCGCCGACGCGCTCACGGCCCCGGGCCGGATGCCCCGGGCCGCCGCGGCGTTGCCGCAGCCCGAGCGGGTCTGAGCGGATCCGCCCCTGAAACGGGGGTTTGGCTACCGGAACGAGACCGAAAACCTGCGATGACTGCCTTGTTTCGACCACGCAAAGGCATCATCGCAACGCCGACGCGTCCCGCAATCACAACTTCGACAGATGGTACGGATACCCATGCGCCTGAAGCCGATCGTCCTCGCCGTCGCGGCGGCCGTTGCCCTGACGCTGCCGGCAGCGGCGCAGCAGACGAAGCGCGGCAATGAGACCCTGAAGAAGTACTGCACCGGCGACTACCTGACCTACTGCGGCAACCTGGCCCCCGACGATCCGGCCACCGATGCCTGCTTCCAGAAGAACTGGAAGAAGCTCAGCGAGAACTGCCGCCGGGCGATCGACGCCTACGAGGCCGAGCAGCAGCAGAACGCCCCCGCCAAGAACCGGCAGGGCTCGCAGGGCGGCAAGGAGCGGCGGGGCTGAGGCCTCCCGACCGACGTGCCCTGAGCCGGCGACCCCGGAACGGGTGCTCGGCCGCGTGCCGGGGCCACCTCCAGAGTGGGCGCATGCGCCGGGGCGTCACCTGTGGCGGGCGGGCGCTCGCGCCGGGGCGCGGCAACGGCTAAGGTAGCGCTCCCGCCGGCCCTCGCGTGCCGGTACCGAGCCCGCCGGACCCTCGCGCGATGTTGTCGAAACCCGCCCTGAAACTCCTCGCCGTATCCGGCCTCGTGGCCCTGACGGCCTCCGCCTGCGGGCGGCGGGGCGCGCTGGAACCGCCGCAGACGGCGGCGCCCGCGGCCGCGCAGGCGGGCCCGGACGCGTCGACCGGACGGCGGACGCTGCCGGTCTCGGTCGGCCTGGGTGGCGGCGCGCCGGAGCCGGACCCGGCCTCGGTGCGCGCCGGCGACGAGCTCTCCGCGGCGGCGGTCCCGCCGGGCGGCACCGAGGCACCGGTGGAGACCAGCCGCGGCGCGCGGCGCGGCTACCGGGTGCCGAAGGAGCCTTTCATTCTGGACCCGCTGCTGTAGAGGGCGGAGGCCGGCACGCCGTCGCGGTGCCGCGCGCCCGGTGCCCCGGTCGGGAACGGTCATCGGCGCGCGCCCGCAGCGGCCCGCGGCGGGGTGTTTCACGGGAAACAGCCCGCGTTCCGGCACGGACGACACACGGCGACGAGACACGGCCGAGATGCACCATTTCCACTATCGCGACGGCCGCCTGCACGCCGAGGAGGTCGACCTGACCGGCCTCGCCGCGGAGGTCGGCACACCGTTCTACTGCTACAGTACCGCCACGCTGGAGCGGCACTACCGCGTCTTCGCGGAGGCGTTCGCGGGCGACGACGCGCTGGTCTGCTTCGCCATGAAGGCGAACTCGAACCAGGCCGTCCTGCGGACCCTCGCGGCCCGGGGCGCGGGGATGGACATCGTCTCGGGCGGCGAGTTGCGGCGGGCGCTGGCCGCCGGCGTGGATCCCGCCAAGATCGTGTTCTCGGGCGTGGGCAAGACCCGCGCCGAGATGGCGGCCGCGCTCGAAGCCGGCATCTTCTGCTTCAACGTCGAGAGCGAGCCGGAGCTCGCGGTCCTGTCCGAGGTGGCCGTGGGTCTCGGCCTCCGGGCGCCGGTCTCGGTCCGGGTGAACCCCGACGTGGATGCCGGCACGCACGCCAAGATCTCGACCGGCAAGTACGAGAACAAGTTCGGCATCCCGATCACCCGGGCGCCGGCGGTCTACGCCGCCGCTTCCGCCCTGCCGGGCATCGCGGTGCACGGCGTCGACATGCATATCGGCAGCCAGATCACCGATCTGGCGCCCTTCGCCGACGCGGCCCGGCTGCTCGCCGGCCTCGCGCGGGAGCTGCTGGCGGCCGGGCACCCCCTGCACCACATCGACTTCGGCGGCGGCCTCGGGATTCCCTACCGCGACGACAACGCGCCGCCGCCGGACCCCGCCGCGCTGGCCGCGACCCTGCGGCCGCATTTCGCCCCCCTCGGCCTGCGCCCGGTCTTCGAGATCGGCCGGATGATCGTCGGCAATGCCGGGATCCTGCTGACGCGGGTGCTCTACGTGAAGCACAGCGCGGGGCGGACCTTCGTGATCGTCGACGCGGCGATGAACGACCTGATCCGCCCGACCCTGTACGAGGCCTATCACGGCCTGCGGCCGGTCATCGAGCCGGGGCCCGAGACCCCGCGCCGCGTCGCCGACGTGGTCGGCCCGGTCTGCGAGAGCGGCGACTATCTCGCCCTCAACCGCGAGATGCCGGAGGTGAAGCCCGGCGACCTGATCGCCGTGATGAGCGCCGGCGCCTACGGGGCCGTGCAGTCCTGCACCTACAACACCCGGCCCCTGGTACCGGAGGTTCTGGTGCGGGGCGACCGGGCGGCCGTGGTGCGCCCACGCGTCGACGTCGACGCGCTGATCGCCCTCGACCGGGTGCCGGACTGGCTCGCGTGAGGCGCGCTGCGGCGGGTGCCGCCGCCCCGATGCGGGGACCCGACGGGCCGCTGCCGCTGTCGGTCTTCATCATCGCCCACAACGAGGCGGACCGGATCGGCGCGACGATCCGGGCGGTGCGCGGCCTGACCGACGATCTGGTGGTGGTCGATTCGGGTTCCACGGACGGGACACAGGCGCTGGCCGAGTCGCTGGGGGCGCGGGTGCTGCACCATCCCTGGCCGGGCTACGGCCCGCAGAAGCGCTTCGCCGAGGAGCAGTGCCGGCACGTCTGGCTCCTGAACGTCGACGCCGACGAGGTGGTGCCGCCGGATCTGGTCCGGGAAATCCGGGGCCTGTGGGCCGCGGGCGAGCCGCGCCGGCCGGCGTGGCGGATCGGCATCGCCGAGATCTTCCCCGGCGAGGGCCGGCCGCACCCGCTCGCCTACACGCTGACGCCGGTCCGGCTCTATCGGAAGGACTGCGGCCGCTACGCCGCCTCGCCGGTCCACGACCGGGTGGCGCTGGAGCCGGGGGTGAATCCGGGGCGGCTCCGGGGCGTGATCCACCATTTCTCGGTGCGCTCGCTCGGCGACCAGCTCGACAAGCTGAACCGCTACTCCGACCAGCAGGCGGACGACCTGGACTCGCGAGGCGTGGTGATCCCGACGTGGCGGGTGTTCGTCGAGCTGCCGGGCAATTTCCTGAAGGCCTATCTCGGCCGCCGCCACTTCGTGCGGGGCACCTACGGCTTCCTGACGGCGATGAACTACGCGATCTCGCGGCATCTGCGCGTCGCCAAGCACGTCGAGCGCCGCCGCGTGGCCGCCGCCCGCCACGATCGGGTTGACCCGCCGGATCCGACCTTCTAGAGCCAGAGCGCCGGAGACGTGGCCGAGCGGCTGAAGGCACTCGTTTGCTAAATGAGCATACCCAGAAATGGGTATCGAGGGTTCGAATCCCTCCGTCTCCGCCATTACGCCTTAAGGCGTTGGCAATCCGAAAGCCTTATGCATTCAAGGGGTTGAGCACAGCATCCTCCCCTACATAGGGCGCTACATTGATGCGGCAGTTCCCGCACCTCAAGCGGAACCACCGGTCCGGCAACTGGGTCTATTTCCGGCGTTTCCCTCTCGCTCTTCAGCCGGCACTGGGCAAAATTTTTTTTGAACGGTCGCTTCGAACTGCCGACCGCACCAGAATTCCGGGGGCATGGGCCGTAGCCCATCAGGAATTTGAGGCCGCTGTCGAACTGGCAACCCGAGGAATGGCGGGCAGCGACCCTCAAAGACAACCGGATCCAGAAGCCGCGAAATGGTTCAACCGAGCCCCCCGCCTGCCGAAATGGGATGGGGATGTCCAAGCCACCTTCGCACCGCTCGACCTTCGTGTCGAAGAGATAAAGAGCGCAATCACCGTATGGGGTAAGCGCCAGCGCTATGAGCGTGCCCAGCGCATCCTCAACGACCCGACATACCGTGAAGCCGAGGACGATTTCGCCTACGAGTGCCGCCTCGTAGGCGCTTGTGGTTTACAGCGGGAGCCATGGGCGCTGTTCTGCCCCCCACTGCTCGCGCTGACCCACGAGGTCCTCGCCGAAGCAGCAATCCCTGTTCCGCCGCTACATGCATCGATGTACTCCATCCAACGGATGGTCGAGGATGAACTGCGAGCGGTGCTGGAAGCGGAGGGGCAGTGGCGTCTGTACAACTTTGCGGACATGCCGTCCTCGCCACCCTTAGATCACAGATCCGCGCCGTTAGCGCCGAACGGCCAGCCCTACATCATGATCCATGCCCTTATTGACCAGTATGTGGCAATAACTCGCAAATCAGTAAAGACGGTGTCTAAACTGCGCATGGTCGCTCGACACATAGAAAGCTTACACGACGGTCCTGTTCCGCTTAATCAATTGTCCAAATCACTCCTCATCAAGCTTCAGACTGACGCATTAAAACTACCGGCGCGGCCTTCACATTCTGAGAAGAGGATGTCATTCGTTCAGCAAGTAGAAATGGCATCACAAGACAAGTCCGGTCGTAATCGACTAACTCCACAGGCTATAAGATCGTGGTTTAATCTTCTTAGTGCAGCACTTTCCTGGGCCGTAAAGGCAGACTTGCTCGACAAAAATCCCACATTGGGGATCAAGCCAGTCGTCAGGCCGGCAGAAGAGCGCAGCCGCAATCCATTTTCCAGCAAAGACCTAGAATTGATATTCGATCCCGCCCGTTATCCAAGCAATGACGAGCCGTCTCGATACTGGATACCAATCATTGCACTTCTGACCGGCGCTCGTCTGAATGAGATCGGTCAACTACATTGCGCAGATGTGAGTTTCGACGACGGAATATGGATTAACATCACTGATTTGAGCAAATTTGATGGGGCACAAAAACGACTGAAAAACTTAAATTCGCGGAGGATCGTGCCGGGACATCCTCTGCTTGAACGCCTCGGCTTCCCTGCTTATTTGCGCTCGCAAAAATCCATCTTCCTTTTCCCAGACCTTCCACACGGCGGGCATTACGAGCCGACGAAAGCATTCTCACAGTGGTTTGGTCGTTACTTATCTAGGGCAGGTATCGACGATCCCACGAAGGTATTCCATTCATTTAGACATACCTTCAAAGATGAGTGCAGGCGTGCTGGCATCGAGGAAGAGGTGCATGATGCACTAACTGGCCACGCGGGAGGCACCCGTGTCGGCCGAAGCTATGGCGCAGGGGTCCCAGCCGATGCTCTTCGCGCAGCGATAAATCGCCTAGAGTTCCGCGATCTGACCCTGATCCTCTACCGCCACATCCGCGTTTGCTGATGCCGTCCCATCAGCGAGCATCGAGGCGAATATGGCCCTTCGTTGCACACGAGAAAGTTCAGAAAGTTTCAAAATGAGGTCCGGTAATTGCGCGTGATTGTTAGCGGGGTCGTATGTTATCGCAACAAGCTTCCTAAGCTTACGATTTATTTCCATGATATTGGTCGGCAAGCCCTCTGCGGTGAAGATGTAGTGCGGTCGAGCGTTCTCATATCTCAATGCGTACATTTCCATCAATGAACATACGGCGGGATCATCCATTGAGAACCCGATAAACAAAAACGTATAATTCAGCAGAAGCGTCTCAATGAAGGAGGAATAGGATGCGCTGCCAAAAGCAAGGCGGATGTACTCAGATCGAGAAAAAATCAAAGTATCGGCATTATCAACAGTGCCATGAATTTTAACTAGATACTTGTTGCTGTGGTCCTTTAGGAGCTTGAATATCTTTGGGCTTATCGAAGGCAGAATAACGGGCAAATGCGTCGATGTACCGAGTTTATTTTCCCAACAAGCTTCAATGATCTTGTCAAAATTCGTGGTCAGTATGATGCGCTGATCCAGAGCAACTATGGCTTTGTGCAGAGCAGAAGGCTCTGCCATTTGGCCGAATTCTCTTGTGACGTGTCCCTCCCAGGCTTCGCTCAGCGCAGCCTGAAGGAGTTCACAGGCCAACAGATAATCTTTTTTATCAAGAAGTCCCGAGATTTGGGTTCGGAGTTCGCCATCTACCTGTAGGCACATGTCGCGGAGGAACCCCTCCCAACCCTTGATACGAGCGCCCGAACGAGTTGTTGCGCTTGACGACACTCCTGCGCCGAGGAACAGCACGACACGTTGGCGCGCAACATCATCTATCAGGTCTGCATTAAACACGGACATGCCGGTAGCGACCTAAGACGCAACTAAATTTTCGAGATATCTGACTGCAATGCCACGATAGATAGTGCGTGCCTGCTTTCGTAGTTGAGTGTAACTCCCCGTGCCTCTTACCGATATCATCGGCAGATGCTGACTTTGAGATCGCGGTGCGAGGCTGCCCAAATGGCGTATATCGCCAAGGTGAGGCTGAACTGCTTCCGAGTTGTAAAAGTTCGACAAATGTCGCCGTATCTCGTCCGGAAAGTTGTCGCTAATCTCTTTGTACGCCTGCACAATTCGTTTGCGCGCTCGTTCACCGCCTTCCTCTAAATCTTGGTCGTCAGTGCCGCTCCGTTCCTTATGCTGTTGAGTGACATAGCCGAGAAAGCGGAGCTTTTTGTTGTGCTCAGATGTCGGAAGTTCCTCGGGCTCTTCTGCGAGACTTATGCCCGTGCGCAATTCGCGCTGCCAAACGCCAACGGTACTTCCGATGTTTTTGATGGCCCAGATCGAAAAGATATCGATGGCCATCGGCACAACAAAGAAGTCCATCGCAAGCAGAATCGAGCGATTTATTGCGCCGAGCGATGGACCCATATCAAAAAAGACAAAGTCGTAACTCATGTCTTTGGCTTTTGAGACGACATCAGCGAACACAAATGTAGTTCTGATGCCGCGCATCCCGCCAGCTTTGGCATCACGCCAATCTTGAGCGAGCAGATCTTCCTGTAGCGCGAGGCGCGGATCGCCAACGATGATATCGAACCCGAACCCCTCGGACTTTCTAATGGGTAGTCGATCCCCGTATCCTTTGCCGAGCGACAGGGGCCTAATCACACTGAACACACTGGAAGGATCCGCCTGCGAATATATTTCTAAAGATTCTTCTTCGCCCAAGACGTATTGGGTAAGATTACACTGCGGGTCGCAATCGACCACGAGGACTTTTGCGTTGAAATTCAGAGATAATTCAGAAGCAAGGTTAGCGACAAGCGTTGTTTTCCCGACCCCACCTTTGTTATTGAAAAAGCAGGTCGCCTTTACTCCCAGCGTTTTAGCCCGATTGAATACATCGACTTGAGCCTGCTCAAGAGCGATGCCCGCCTTCAGCTTTCGCTTGCTTGTGCTCAAATTAGCAATCCATCCGAGAAGGACGCATCCGCTTGCATCGTCGCTTGAGGCGCGGCGAACCGTCCAAACGCTACTGACCGCAGCCTATCACGAAATGGTCGAGCTTGAGGAGAGTGCTTGTGGCCGAGCAAGGCTTGGTTACGATCCCGCACCATAACATTGGGGTACGCCCTGCGGTGACGCTCCGATGTGACGGTGGAAAACGTCACATCGGGGTTGTTCGCGGATCGATGTTACAGCACCTTGAGATGGTCTAATACCCCAAGGTGACACATGGCCCGGATCGGTTACGCACGCTGCTCTGCTCAGGACCAAAGCCTCGATGTGCAGATCGCGCGTCTCCACGCAGAGGGGTGCCAGCCGATCCGCTCGGAGAAGGTGTCTGGTGCCAGTCGTGACGGCCGAAATGAATTAGCGGCCATCCTCGACTTCATCCGAGAAGGGGATGAGTTGGTTTGCCTTCGCGCGGACCGGCTTGGGCGCGACACCCGTGATGTGCTCAACATCGTCCATGAACTTGATCAACGGGGCGCGTACCTGACCGTCCTCGACCCACACATTACGACCCGAGGGGAGAGCGGTCGCATAGTTTTGACGGTGCTCGGCATGGTGGCCGAAATGGAGCGCCGCTTCATCAAGGAGCGGCAACGGGAAGGTATCGTCCAGGCGAGGGCGAAGGGGGTCTACAAGGGCGGCACGCGTCGTGTGGACCGGGAGCAGGTGCTGGCAATGCGCCAGGAGGGCGTTGGGCCTGCGGGAATTGCCAAGGCGCTCGGGTGCTCGCGGATGCAGGTGTACCGCATTCTCGGTGCCCAGGAGGCCGCTCAAACAGCCGCATAAATACGTCTATGCGTTACCGTGAAATCATTGCCGCCGAAGCGGCCACCGAAGCCGGGCTTATCAAGCCGAAAAAGCCGCTCACGCCCGCCCAGGCTCGCCTTAAGTCTGAGCGCAGGGCGGGTATCGAGAAGCGTATCCGCGATCAACAGGCCAACTCGGCGCAGAAGGTTGCCGACCTCCGCGACGAGTTGGAAGACTGATTACGCCGCGCGAGCATCACCCGCGAGCATGTCCTCGATCCGGTCAGGCTTAGTCGCAAGCAGATCGTGCTTATCGAGGGCGGTCAGAAAGTTCTTGGCCTCCCGTGCCAATTTCTCCTTGGACCACTTCTCAAAAGGGTTGGAAGGAGCGGTTTTCGCGCCCTCGACGGCCGGCTTCTTGACGCGCTGCATAGCTTTATAGATGAGGATGTACTTCTCCATCCCGCTCTTGTTGGCCTTGTTGCCCGAATTATCGAGAACGACTTCCTCCTCCTTCTTGAAGGCGGTGAGCACGTCCTCGGACGCCACCTGCTTGGCAACGAGCGCAGCGAGCACATAGCCGCGCTTCGACACGATGGGACGGGCGGTGCCCTCAAGGGAACAGACCTTGGCGAGGCGCTGCCAGGGGTTCTTCACCCCTCCATGAGCCTTGCCAGTCTCATCGTCCAAGAAGCCCATGAGAGCTTCCTCATCGATGGGACCATCCTCGGTCAGCTTGAAGCATTCGGCAAAACGGAGCATTTCGCGGATGGCCTCGCGACCCACCGCCTCCGCCTTCTTGTCGTGCTTCTTCAGAAGCTTATCGTAGCTCTGACCCGCCTCCTGCGCCTTCTTGAAGGCGTCAGACTTCGTTACCGCGGTAACGATTTCGGGCTTACCCGGAGCCCCCGAGTTAGGGGTGGGATCGACCAGCTTCGCAAAAAGCGAAGAGGTCTCAGGAGCTTTACCGATCTTAGACAGCCAACCCCACTTGGGCTTGGCCTTAGAAGCCTTCTCGGCTTCGGAGGGGATAGCGACCATTCAAATTCTCCGATTTGGAACAACATCGAGAGAAAACGCTCTCTCGATGTGTTTCCCTACGGATGGACTGAATGTTCGCCATTCATAGTACCCCTAGTTCTGCACAAATCGATAATGCATCAGCTTTCCCATCAAAGCAAACCCATCTCTTCCTCTTAGTTAAGGGATGGTATTATCCTTTGTAAATTGATCGGATTTCTCGAAGGCGTAGCGAGGCTTGGCCTCGCTCCACCTGCTGGGAGTGATCTGCTGGCTCGACAAGCTCGCCGCCTCTCACTCCCAGCTTCAACTCCGTACCTGGGCTCAGGCAAAGCTTTAGAATTATGGCTTCCCACCGGGAGGCCATTTGAAGCAGACAAGCACCGTGCAGGGAGGGTCCGCGCTGGTTCAGCCCCGGCCTCCCTAGCTCGGCTATGAACGAGCGGGACGGCTCGCGATAAAAAGGGCAGCGTCGCCTTCGAGCGATGCGCCCCATTGATCCTTGGCGGCGTACTCGCTCCATCCGTCATCGCGGATCAGCGTCACGCGGATCGAAGTGAACCGGCTTTTCGCCAACCATACGTCGGTGACGATCTCGGTGAACTCATCGACCCGTGCATCAGGCATGGTCCACACGAGGTGCACATGGATGTTGGAGCTTGGGTTCTCGATGTAGCCTACGAAGCTGGATCGCTTCTCGCATGGCAGTTCGTTGAACCGGGTTCCGAACAGCTTGCGGTCCATCTTCCTGTGCAGCCAGTCCATGTCCCGATGGACCTGTACCAAGGGGACATGACGCACGGTGGGAAGACGGTTGGCAACGGGCACGCCCGGCAGACCGGACGTAGGAGCCCGCAGGCACTCGCCATCCTGTGTGAACCGATATGTCGGTGATGCGGTGCTTCCTGGGCGCTCCGGGTTGTAGCTCAACGTAACGGCGACGTTGGCACGACGAGCAGCGAAGAAGCTTCCCCATGCGGCCGCGCAGGCGGCTCTCTGAGGGGTCATACCGGCAAACTCCGGAGCCAGTCGTTGATAGCCATAGAAACGGCGGCTGGATTTCCATGCCCGGCCTCGTCCCACTCCTTCTCGATGAAGACGTGGGTGGCCGTAGGCCGGAGCAACTGCCCATCGCGCCAGACAGCCCTGAACCGGAAAGAGAAGCCCTGTTCAGGGTGCTCTACGAGGTGACTGAAAGTTACGGCGTCGCTCGGGACATTGGTTCGGTTCGAAACGCGCCTTGTCGAGATGGAGCCGCCCTCGATGGTACGGACGGACTGGAATAGTTCAGGCGATAAATAAGAATGTGCGAGGCGCTGAACCATCAGCAAGTTTGCATCGTTGATTTTACTCGTGTTTGACATTGAAATTCTCCTGAATGGCGACCGTGTTTAGGAGACACGTTCGCACTGCCTTTATTTAGTCAGGAGATCATAAATGATGGGATTTCACCTCACGGAGGTTTATGAGGCCCTATCCGACCTTGGTTTGGTTCGTTCCAAGCGCCACTTCTCTCGCGTTCTGGGTCATCACTGGAGCTACCTCCGTGATGTAGAGAAGCGGAACAACGACGCGTTCCGTGCGCCCCCTGAGACGGTGGCACGACTGCGGACATACCTTCTGGCCCTGACCGAGTTCCTGTCTAAGGCAAGTGCCGCAGAGATCGGGCGGATCGTTGCTCGGATCGATCAGCACATAGCCATTTCCGAGGTGCTTGCACGGAGATGACCGCCCCTACATCGAGCCCACGATCCTCCCCTACATGGAAAAAATTTCAGCACCTAAGACACTGATAAAACTGCATTTTTGCTTTTAGGCGGAGCATCCCTCCGTCTCCGCCATCAAGCCCTAAGACATTGCAGAAACAGGGTTTTCTCGCTTCGCCCGACCCGCTTTCGTGGCACCGTGTCACCGTAGCCGAGAGGTGATGGGGCCCGCGGTGCGGCGCGTCGACCATCTGCGATGCCGCTATGGGCGCTGGTCCGTGCGACTCAGGGTGCCGGCCCACCTCGTCGCCACGATCGGTCGGACCCATCTCGTCCGATCTCTCGACACCGAAGACGAGAGTTCACGCCGGAGTTCAAACGCGAAGCGGTCGCCCTGCCGGAGAGCGGCGGCCGGCCGCAGATGCGGGTCGCGGCCGAGCTCGGGATCCAGCCTGCGATGCTGAGGCAAGGGTGCGCCACGCTGAAGGGGGCGGCGCCCCGGCCGCGCTCTGCCGGATCGACGGGAGCCTCGCCGCCGAGCCCGGTCGCGTCCCCGTCCGATCAGGCCGCCGAGATCGCCTGACTGCGGCGGGAGCTCGACCGCACGCGCACGGAGCGCGACGTGATAGAAGAGCCGTCGGCATCTGCGCGGAGATGCCCGAGTGACCTTCGCCGTCATCGAGCAGCATGCGCGGCCTTGGCCGGTGCGTCTCATGTGCCGCGTGCTCGGAGTCTCACCCAGCGGCTTCTACGGATGGCGGTCACGGCCCGCGAGCGCCCGCTCCACGCGCAGCCGTGCGGATCTCGAAAGCGGACGCATGATCCGCCGCTCCTGCGGGAAAGGTGCGACCGAGCGCCGCCCGAACCGACAAGCGCCGACAGACGCGAGTGCCTGCCAAGTTCAATCAAACTTCGGACGCTCGTGCGCACGCGGCGAGGACGGCGTACCGGGGACGAGGCGCCGGCGAGATGCCGTCGGCCTCCGACGAGCCCTGGCTCCTGGCGGGCCGCGTCATGACGCGGCGGTGACGTGCGTTCGGAACAAGGTTGCCAGCGTCCGCAAGCTCTTGCTGTGCGGCTCAGCCAGCGAGACGGTGCAGACGCTCGGATCGACGTCGGGAAAGGGAGCGGTGATGCGCACTGTGCGCGCATCGACTTTCAGGACGGGAGCACGCCACGCCTGACCGTCCGCGGTCCGAATGACCGCGAAAATCTCCTTCGGAAGCCTTGGAGACACGGGCGAGAATTCGACTTCCGCAGCCCAGAGCTGCCCCGATACGACCGTGATCGCATCCGCGCATTCTGAGAGGCTGTGGCGCAGGCTGACGCTCTGCGGCGGCCCGTTGATGACTCTGCGAGGCTCAGGAATGAAGCGCGCCGGATCTCCGGTGTCGGGCGCGATGAAGACGGACGCGATGTCGTCGAGGACACGCAGCTGACCGCCGGCGACTTGTGCGATCGCGAGGGCATGGCGGCCGAACTCAAGTCCGGAAATGTCGATATGGCCGCAGTAGCCCGACGTCGCTGCGGCAGGTTCTCCATACCACGTGGCCACGTCCGGACGCGGATCGCTCTGAAGGGCGACCCACGATGTCCCGCTGCGGCCGGTCAGCCGCAGGTAGATCGCCTTCGGCGGCGGTCCCGAGACGTGCAGCCACCCGCGCAGGAACACGGAGGCCCGCGCGACCACCGACGTGAGATCCAGACTTCGGTTGAGGCGCTCGTCCGTGCGCAGCACGTCGAGGCGGCAGCCGCACTCGCTGCGCCGGATCGGCCTCAATGTCAGCCGCCGGACGGCGTCGGGCAGCTCCGGAACCGGGCGCGCCCGTGCGCCCGCCGTCGCGGCGGACGGCGCGGCGGACGGCGCGGCCGGAGCGTGGGCGGCCTCGTCCCACTGGATCGCGGTGCTGGTCCACGAGGCTGCATTCGTCCGCAGCCCCAGAGTCTCGAGCCGGAGGTCGAACCCGTGTCGCAGGTGGCTGGGTACCCGTCCGTGGCGGAGGGGCCGCGCCTCGATCAGGCGCTCGTAGAGAGCGCGCACCGACGCGAGGTGGCTGTCGACGTCGGGGAAGGATTTGCGGCCGATGAGGGCCTGCATCCGGCCCAGGCGTGCGCGATCGTAGTGCAGGCCGATGAGACGGGTGCGGACGGCGCCGGCGTCGTCAGGCGGCACCTTGAAACCGTCGATCCCGTCCTCGACGCGCTCGGCGAGGGCGCCGATATCGGCGACGATGGGGACGAGGCCCGCCTGCCACGCTTCGGTCAGCGCGATCACGAACGTCTCGGGCCAGGTCGAGAGGTGCAGCGAGACATCGCACCCGGCCAGCAGGCCGCCGATCGCGTGCGGCTCGTAGGCGCCGGTGACGCTGACCTGATCCGGTCCGAAGCCCGCGACCGCGTCGCGGTACGGGTCGTCGATCCGGCCGATCACCTTGAAGTGGATGGGATAGGCCTCGCAGCTGCGGATCAGGTTGATCGCCTGCTGCCCACCCTTGTGGGCCGCGAGGTTGCCAAGGATCGCGACGGTCAGCCGATCGGCGTCGCGCTTGCGCCGGGCGACCGACCGCGCGTCGGCGGGTGCGGCGGTCGGCGCCACCATCGGGATCGCGACGATCCGCTCGGCGGGAATGCCCGGGAAATAGCGCCTGAGGTATCGCGCCGTCTCCGGCGTGCTCGTGACGAACGCGTCGATCGCGTCGGTCACCAGGGTCATCATGCCGTCGCGGCGCGCCTTCGAGCCGGGCGGATAGTTGTTGCCCGAGACCAGGCAGGCGTCGCACTGGTCCGCGCCGCGATTGACGACGTCGCAGAACCGGCCGTTGTGATCGAGCAGCAGCCAGCGCTCGCAGATCAGGAAATGGTCGTGCAGGTGATAGACGGTGGGTATGCCGCAGGCCCGCGCGATGAGCGGCAGGGACAGCGGGACGTGCATCAGATGATGGATGTGGACGAGGTCGACCTGATGCTCGAACAGCAATCGCTGGACGAGTCCCTCCACGAACGGGTCCGTTGAGAGCGGCGGCGTGACGGCGCCGCAGGCGAAGCTCTCCGCGATCCCGGGCCCCTCGAGCCGCAGCGACCAGCGCCCGTCGCCGAAGACGGGGAACAGGAACAGGACCCGGTACGGCTCGCCGAGTTCGGTCAGCAGTTCCTGATAGACCTCGACCCCGCCAAAGGGGCGATGCCCCATCCGGTTGTGCGTGAGCATCAGGACCGTGCGGATCGCGGTCTTCGCCCGGTGCGGCCGACGCGCCTGCGCCTGCCGGTGGTCGCTCACCGCGTCCAGGATGGTCGCGACGCGGTGGTCGTAGAGGTGTTCGGCCCGCGTCCGCGCCTGCGCGGCGCGGGCGCGGGCGATGCGGGCCTCCGGCTCGGTCAGGGCCGTGAGGATCGCCTCGACCGCACCGGCCTCGTCGCCGCAGAGGGCGATCTCGGCGCCGGGCGCGTAGTACGCGGCCGTCTCCGGCTCGGGCGAGACCACGACCTGGTAGCCGCCGGCGAGCGCGGTCTCGAACAGCCGCGGCGGCGGCGTCGAGCCGGTCGCCTGATCGGCCCGCGCCGACGAGAAGATCCGAGGCAGGGTCAGCACGACGCGACTGCGGTTCGCCAGCAGAGCGAAGTCGCGGTTCCCGCAGCGCCAGTCCGTGACGAGCGCCTCGTCCTCGAGCTCGGGCGGGCCGATGTGCTCGTTCCACGGCAGCGCCAGCTTGAACTTCACGTCCCGCGGCAGCTTCGCCGACAGCGCGTTCAGGGTCGCGACCCGGTTCGGCCACGCCGTTCCGATGAAGAGGAGATCGTAGCGGTAGCGCGCGTCGTCCTCGATCACCGCCAGATCGTGGAAGTGCGACGAGGCGCCGAGAGCGAGGTGGTGCGCCCGCCCCCCGTAGGCCGGGACCGTGGCGCGGTCGTTCGTGAAGACCAGATCGAAAGCCGCCGAGCCGCGCACGTTCGCCTCGCGCTCGTACGGATCCTCCGTGGTCCAGAGCACGCTGGTGCGGGCGAGCCCCGCGAGCCGCCCGACCAGGGGCGCGTGCGCGCGGGCGCCGCCGAAAGCGATCAGCGTGTCGAGGCCCTGCTCGACGAAGGTGACCAGGGCATCGCCATGCCCGCCGACATGGACCCGGCCGACCACAGGATGGCGCCGCAGCGCGTCCGCGATGGCGAGCACGAGGTAGCGATTGTGCGTCTGCGGCTCGGTGTCCAGCAATAGGATCGACAGGTCGGACATGGTCGGTCGGGTCTGTCTCAGCGGCGACGTGATCAGGCCGTGACCGTCAGGCGGCTCAGGTCGAGCAGGCGGGCCGCCCGATGCCGGTAGGTGTGCTCGCGCAGCGCCCGCGCCTGCGCCCGGCGCGCGATCGCCTCGATGGCGGCGGGCTCGTCGAGCGACCGCTCGATGGCGCGCGCGATATCGGCCGCGCCGTCCACCAGCAGGATCTCCGTATCCGGCTCGAAATGCGCGCAGACTTCCAGACCGGTGACGAAGAAGGCCTGCGCCGAGCCCGACAGGGCGACCTCGAAGGTCCGGGGCCCCGGCGTCGCCTGCGGGAGCGACAGCCGGCGATTGGCCACGTCGAGGTCGCGGCCGATATTGAGCGTCAGCCGGGCCGCCGCGGCGTAGTCGGCCATCTGCGCCGGCGTGAGGCGGCGGTTCACCGCGCACCGGAGCGTGTCCGGCCACCCGGCGCCCAGGATCTCCACGACGTGGCGGCACAGGAGATCGTCGATCCGACGCATCAGGGCGATGCGGTTCGGGTAGGCGACGCCGCAGAAGAACAGGACGGTCTCCCGCTCCGCGACCGGGAGGATCGGCCGGAAGTGCCGGTTGGGCGCGGCCGCCAGCGGCAGGTGATGGACGTCCGGGTGACGGTAGTGCTGCGCCGCCCAGGAATCGTTGCTCACGACGATGTCGGCGTAGAGTTCCGCCTTGAAGGCGTAGTCGAACTCGTACGGGTCATCGGTCAGCCAGAAGATCAGCACGCCGCCGACGGCGTCCACCGCCCGGCGAAGCGCGCGCAGATCCGCCAGATCAGGCACGAGGCTTCCGACCGCGACCACGACATCCGGGCGGGACGCCCGGATTGCCGCGACCGCGAGTTCCAGAGGCGCCTGCATGACCCGCTCGGCGCCGAGAAGTTCGCCGAAACCCTCGGCGAGATCGCTCCGGATCCCGGGATTTCTGTTGAGCGCATCGGGGAAGGTGCTCGTGACCAGCACGTGCGGCCCGGCCAACGAAATCGCGCTGACGAAATTCATCCCTCTTGACCTCGGCGAAACAGGCCAGTTTTGTTTGCAGGTTAACGCCAATCGTAAGTAGACACGCAACTGTCGCGTGTCCATTTCGGACATTAATTTCCCCCAACCTCCTGTCGCGCGGGAAAAACCGGACACTCTACTGTTGGCAATCAGGAAGTATGGAACGGGATAAACTGGCAATAGGCGCGCCGACCCCACCGGGAGAGCCGTGCGCGGAGGTGCTGCACCCCTTCCTGCCGTGGTTGACCGGCCGCCTCCTGCTGTTGGGGCCGAGGCCCGACGCGGGGGGCAGGGCGCGCTGGGCTCCCGCCGCCGAGGTGGTCACAACGGCGGATGGCGCCGACCTGCCGGCCGCGACGCGCTTCGATGCCGTCGTCCTGCTGGGTCTTCCGCCCGGTCGCGACGACGGGCGCGGGTGCGTCCTCGACGCGACGATCGCCTGGGCCCAGGAGCGGCTGCGGCCCGGCGGGCGGCTGATCCTCGTCATCGACAACGCCCTGTCGCTCCCCGGCCTCGCCTCGGGGTCCGAGACGGCGGGGGAGCGCGGCTTCCCGAGCCTCGAAGGGCGTCCCCGATCCGACGGCGCCCGGCTGCCGACGCGGGCAGGCTTGAAGCGGTCCCTGCGGGCCCGCGGCCTGGTCCATCAGGATTGGTGGTTCCCGTTCCCGGATCAGGGGCGGCCCCTGAGCCTCATCGCCGAGCGAGGATTGGAGCGCCCGGGGGGGTTCGACCCCGGGATGCTCGCCATCGGCGCGGCCGGCCCGGATCCCGCAGCCTGTGCGGGCGCGCTGTTCTCGCCGCGGCGCGCCTGGGCGCAGGTGGCGGATCTGGGGCTCACCGGCGATCTGGCGCCGGCCTTCGCGGTCGCGGCGTCGGCAGCGCCGCTGCCGCCGGATGACCGGCTGGCGATCCACGTCGGACTGCGCCGCCGCCCGGAATTCGAGCGCTTTGTCACCTTCTCGGAGGCCGGATCGCGGATCGCGGTGCGCCGCGCGCGCGCGAACCCCGGTCTTCCCGCCGCGGTCGCGGGGGTGACGAACCTGTTGCCGTCGGAGACCTACGTGCCGGGCCCTCTCTGGGCGTCGGATCTCGAGGCCCGTCTGGCGCGGGAGGGCTGGTGCCTGGACGCGGTCTCAGCCTGGGCCGGGACGTGGCTGGCGGCCGTCTCACGCTGCTTCGCGGACGGCGCGCCGCTGGGACCGGACACGATCCTCCCGGCACGGGCGCTCGACGCCATCCCGAAGAACCTCGTCTCCGGCCCGGCGGGCACGTTCATAGACCTGGAATGGGACCTCGGCGTCCCTCTGGACGCGGGTCATCTCGCCGTGCGCGGCCTCGTCAACGCGCTGACCGACGCGCCGGACTGGCGGCCCGGCGGAGCGGCCGGCCTGACCCTGCTGGACGCCCTGCGCGCCCTGCTGCCGAGGCTCGGATTCGCCCTGGACGATGCGCAGCTCGCGGACCGGCTGGCCCGGGAGAGCCGGTTCCAGTCGATCGTCAGTGACCATGTGATCGAGCGCGGTCTGGGCTGGGCGGCGGCGACCCGGCTTCCGGCCGGCAATCCGGCCCGGAGCGGCGCGGATCCGCGCGCGGCGCTCGCCGAGGCGTCCGCGGAGATCGCCCGGCTGCGCGAGGAGAACGCGGCCCTGCGCGCCGCGCGCGCCGCCGCCGCCGCCGCGCATGCGGACGCCGAGCGCGAGAGCGCCCGCCGCACCGACCGCGTGATCGCCTACGCGGCCGAGCTGCACCGCGCGCGCGACCACCTTCAGGACGCGCTCGAGACCCGCCGCGCTTCGTCCGGCTACGGGCGCCGTCTGCCCCTTCGCCTCCTGCGCCTGCTCAGAGGAACCCCGTGATGCGGCTGCTCGTGGCCTGTGACCACCTCGCGCTCACGGGCGGCCTCCTGCGCTTCGAGCGGGTCGGGCGCGTGCTCGCGCGTCGCGGACACGCGTTCGCTTTCCTCACGCTCGGCACGGGCGAGGACGGGTTCGAGACGCGTCACCGCGTCCTGCACCCCGAGGAAGCCGCGCGGGAGCGCTGGGACGCCGTGATGGTGCCGGGCGGCGGATTCCCGGATGCCACGATCGAGGGCTTCGCGGACCTCCGGGCCCCGAACTTCGGCGCCCGGATCCAGCACTTCCTCAACGCCCCGGCGCGGCGGGACGCCTACGCGCGCGTCACGCGGACCTTCGCGCCCGATCTCGTGGTGGCGAACAACGACCACTGGGACGATGCGGCCCTCGACGCCCTCGGCCTGCCGTGGCACCGCCTCGTCGGCGCGGTCGATACCGGGCTGTTCGCGCCGCCCGTCTCGCGGCCCGCGCGCGGTGGGCGGCGCCGGCTCGGCGGCATCGCCAACAAGCGCCCCGCCGCGCAGCTCGCGGCGCTCGACAGGCTCGGTGACGCGTGGGCCCTGCACTGGTTCGGACGGCCGGACTGGGGGCTGGTGGGCGCGCGCGCCGATCTGGTGGCCTCCGGCCGCCTCGTCGTCCACGGGCCGCTGGTCGAGGCCGACCTGCCCGCGTGGTATCACGGGCTCGACGCGTTCTGCAGCGCGGAGGCGCATGCCGGCTGGTGCAACCCGGCCGCGGAAGCGATGGCTTGCGGGACGCCCCTCATCACGACCGTGCACGGCACGCTGGCTTTCGCCGCGAACGCCGTGACCGCCCTGGTAGTCCCGGACGGTCCGGAGGCGGCGCTCGGTGCCGCAGTCGCGGAGGCCGCGGACCAGATCGTCGGCGATCCGGCCGGCGCCGCGTCCCGCGCCGAAGCGGGACGGGCACGGATCCTCGCGCTCGACTGGGACACTTACGCGGACGGACTGCTCGCCGCCGTCGCGGAGGCGATCGCGCTGCGGGCGGACCGGGACACAGCGGTGCGCCCGTCCGGCACGCCGCCCCGCGAGACCGTGCAGCGCCTCGCCGACCTCGCGAGCCGGGACGGACCCCTGCCGGAGGACTTCGACGCGCTCGGCTATATCCGGCTGCATCCGGACCTCGCGGCGCTGTTCGAGCACGCGTGGCAGGGGCAGCTGCACTACCTCGAGCACGGCCGGCGGGAGGGCCGGATCTACCCCTCGAATCTGACGCGGGCGCAGCAGAAGGCCGCCCAGGCAGCGCGGATCGCGCTCGCGGTCGACGGGCTCGACGGCTCCGGCAAGTCGAGCATCGCGCGGCACGTCGCCGAGGCGCTCGGCGCGACGGTGCTCAATCCGTTCAGCGGTCAGGTCGGTGCAACCCTGGTTTATCTCGCCCGAACAGGGCAGCACGCCCTCGCCGACGATGTGGCGCACGCAGCCGTGGCGGCGGCGATCGCCAGCGCGCCGGCCGGACCGGTCGTGTTCGATCGGCATTGGTTCACGGCCTCGCAACTCCTGTCGCCGACCTTCCGACGAGGCTGGGAGCCGCGTCCGTTCACCGTGATGTGCTGGGCTGACCGCCCCACCACCATCGCCCGCATGGTCGCCCGCGGCGTGCCCAACCCGTCCGAGCAGATGACGGAGACCCGAATCGCCGGCTACCGAACCCTTGCGGCCGAATTGAAGGTGCCCCTGCTCGATACCTCATCCATCACGCCCGAGGAGGGCGCGGCACAAGTGCTGTCAATGCTGCACGACGCGCGGGCGTGCGAGCCTGCCGTTTGAGCGGGCAAGCAGCTTGTCCGCGTGAACACGCCGGTCGACGGAACACGGAGGAGCCAGTCGCTTCGAATGACGGCCGGCAAGTTCGCCGCCATCATCCGAGCGGTGATCGACCGAGGCGCTCTCCACCATGCCGCACGGCTCACCTCCGGGGTCAGCGATAGCGACGGCCGATGCAGCTCCACGGCGCTGCTACCTCCGAGCTGATCGACAGCGCACTTCAGGTTGCGCTCTCGCCTCGCGCTGCGAGGTGCAAACCGGGCGATCAACGGCTCGAGGACATGCGGACGGCGAAGGCATGCTGCAACTGAGCGGCTGCTTGGCCCCCAAGCCTGGGCAGCGCCGCGGCACGGCTTGAACGTCCGGATGCGGAAGCCGGTGCTGTGAGCTGACCGCGGCAGATCGGGGGCGAGGCGGCGCGATCTCATCGGCCGAGGCCGGCGCCGCCGCCAGTCCTGGGGCCAGATCCCTCGTCCAGCAGGATCGATCGGCTGTCCCGGCCGATCAGGCTGGCCCTACGTGATCATCGACCCTCGGGCCGGCCACGGGCCCGGCTCACCGCGTCGCCGTCGACCGGGCGATTCTCCGGGCGCCCCGTGCGGGCCCGCGAGCCGGTCGCCCGAACCGGCGCCTCTGCCCGGCCGTGCTCAACCTCCCGCCGCGGTCTCGAGCTCAATCCGATCCCGGCTGAAGGCTGCCTCAGGATTTCCGATCCAGAGGCTTCCGGAAATCGTGCTTGATGAGCGGGGGCGGCCATTTAGCCTTCCCTGTCGAGATACGCCTCAACGTGAGGACAAACCACGCGCCACGCGACGGTGACAGGACGTCCTGCAAGAGCGCGACGCAGACCCTCGGCGGTGGCGCGGGGGGCGCCTCCGGAGAGGCAGGTCAGAAAGGGGCGCCAGTATTCCGTGCGGCCGTTCCCGAAGGTTGCTCCGATGGCGGGCCGACGCGGCATGATCGAAGATCGAAGACGCCTCTCGGCAGCGCCGATTTCGATCGAAATCTGAGAAGACGCCGCCAGATCGCGTCGCGCGACCGGCATTCGATTTGCCTGACAGGTGAGACTACAGAGAAAGGAACCGTCGACGTGATGCGTCTTCTGACCCCGCTCCTCGCTGCCTCCGCCCTGGTCGCATCCGTCATCCCGGGACAGGCCGCCGAGAAGCTCGTCGTCAGCACCTGGGGCGGCAGCTTCCGCGATCTGATCGACGAGGCCATCGCCACGAAGTTCAAGGCGGAGACCGGTGCCGAGGTCGAGTACATCACCGGCGGCACCATCGACCGGCTCAACAAGGCCAAGCTCGCCAAGGACGCGCCCGAGAGCGATGTGACCTTCACGACCGCCCATGTCGGCTGGCTGTACGTCAACGACGGCCTGTTCGAGACGCTCGACCTGGCCAAGATCCCGAACGCGACGAACCTCGTCGAGCAGGCCCGGGTCAGCCCCGCGCATCTCGGCACTTGGGGCTACGTCTACACGATCGGCTACCGCGCAGACCTCGTGCCCAAGGGCATGACCTTCGGCTCCTGGGCCGATCTCTGGGACCCCAAGCTCAAGAACAGCCTCGCCGCGCCCGATTTCGACCCGAGCCACATCATCGCCGTCTCGGCGCTGCTGTCCGGCGGCGATCCGGCGACCTGGGAGAAGGGTCAGGCCAAGCTCAAGGCGCTGAAGCCGAACTTCCGGGCCTTCTACACCAACGACGCGAACAGCCAGCAGCTGATCGCCACCGGCGAGACGCCCGTCCAGGTCGTCCTCACCATGAACGCCTACTACATGAAGGGCCAGGACGTGCCGATCACCGTCGTGATCCCGAAGGAGGGCGGCGTTCTGGGCATCGACACGGTCGCGATCAACAAGGGGTCCAAGAAGGCGGAGCTCGCCTACAAGTTCATCAACATCGCCCTCGATCCCGACGTGCAGGCCAAGATCGCGCTGCTGAAGAAGGGCAGCCCGACCGTCACCAACGCCAAGGTCGATCCCGAGATCGCCAAGCTCCCGGGTGTATTCACCACCGCCGAGCAGTGGAAGAGCCAGGCTATCAATATCGACCCGAAGCTCCGGGCCGAGAAGACCGCTCTATGGCGCAAGTGGTTCGCCGAGAACATCATGGCACGCTAGGGCCCGCGCCATGCGCCTCGCTCGACGGGAAGCCTCATGACACCCGCGATCCGCCGCCGGCCCTTCCTGCCGCTGTTCGTGACGCCGGCGGTGCTGATCGCCGCCGCGATCGTGGCCGCCATGGCGGCGATCCTGCGCTACAGCCTGCACGCCTACGTGCCGGGCTCCCTCGACGTCGGCGGGCTCACGCTGGAGAATTTCTCCGATCTCGGCCGCCCGATCGTGCTCCGGGCGCTGCGCGACACGGTGCTGATCTGCTTCGAGACCGCGCTGATCACCCTGGTCGTCGGCTACCCCGTCGCCTACGCCCTGGTGCGCACCCGCTCGCTCCTGCTGAAGTCCGTCATCCTGATCGTCGCGGTGACCCCGCTCTTCCTCGGCGAGGTGGTGCGCACCTATGCCTGGACGGTGGTGCTCGGCAATTCCGGCTTCGTGAACGCCACCTTGCGCCAGCTCGGCCTGATCGAGCGGCCGATCCAGCTCATGTTCACCGAGCTCGGGGTGATCATCGCCCTCGTCCACGTCACGCTGCCGGTGATGGTCATCATGCTGGCAGCGGCCCTCGCGCATATCGACCGCGACTACGAGCGCGCGGCCCAGAGCCTCGGCGCCGGGCCGGTGCGCGCGTTCCTCACCGTGACGCTGCCGCTCTCGATGCCCGGCGTAGTGGCGGGCTTCACCACCGCCTTCGCCTGGACCTTCAGCGCCTTCGCGACGCCCCAGGTGATCGGCGGCGGAAAGGTCGGGGTCGTCTCGACGCTGGTCTACCAGCTCGGCCTGTCCTCCTTCAATTTCCCGGTCGCGGCGTCCCTGAGCCTCGCCGGCCTCGTCCTGGCGCTCGGAACGATGTGGCTCGTGCGCCGCTGCGCCCGCCCGCTCGAAGCGCTCGGAGGCCACTGATGCGCCGCGGCCTCCGCACCCGGCTTCTCGGGATCTCCGGGAAGGTCCTCGTCGGGCTGATCCTCGCCTTCATCGTGCTGCCGGCCTTCGTGGTGACGCTCGCCGCGTTCAACGACCGGGCGATCCTGAGCTTTCCGCCGGCCACGTACTCGACGCGCTGGTTCGCCCGGGCCCTCACCTACCGGGATTTCCAGACGGGCCTGTGGAACAGCCTCGTCGTCACCGCCTGGGCCTCCTCGATCGCGCTCGCCGTGGGCACCGGCTTCGCGATCGCCCTGAAGCGCTACGCCTTCCGCTTCAGGGCGGCGCTGGAGGGCGTGCTGCTCTCGCCGCTGATCGTGCCGCACTTCACCATCGGCCTCGGCCTCCTGGTCCTGGCCACCGGCATCGGTGCGGCGCGGGGCTTCTCCGTCGTGGTCCTCACCCACGTCGTGGTGGTCCTGCCCTTCGTGATCCGCTCGGTCTACATCTCGCTGCAGAACCTCGACGAGCGGCTGGAGCTGGCCGCCGCGAGCCTCGGCGCCCGGCCGGGCCGCGTGCTCGCCACCGTAACCCTGCCGCTCCTCGCGCCCGGCCTCGCCAGCGGCTGGCTGTTCGCGGCGATCCTGTCCTTCAACGAGTTCACCGCCTCGCTCTTCGTGACGGGGCAGGCGACCCAGACCTTGCCGGTGGCGATGTACGGCTACGTCCGCGAGTTCGCGGACCCGACGCTCGCGGCCGTCTCGGTGATCTACATCGCGGTCACGGCCCTGGCCCTGATTGTCGCCAACACCTTCCTCGGGCTCGGCAAGGTTCTGAATGTTGAGCAAGGCTCTTGATCTCACCGCGCCGGCGACCCTCCCGGGCGCAGCCGCGCCGCCCCGGGCAAGCCCGGCGGTCCGCCTCGACGGCGTGGTCAAGCGCTTCGGCGCGGTCACCGCGCTGGAGGAGAGCTGGCTGCGGGTGGAACAGGGCGAGTTCCTGACGCTGCTCGGACCCTCGGGCTGCGGCAAGACCACCCTGCTCAACCTGATGGCGGGCTTCCTGGAGGCGGATGCGGGGGAGATCTTCATCGGGGACGACCTCGTGACCGCCACTCCGCCCTACGAGCGCGAGGTCGGTATCGTCTTCCAGAACTACGCCCTGTTCCCGCACATGAGCGTCGCGAAGAACGTCGGCTACGGCCTGCGCGTGCGCGGCGTGCCGAGACGGGAGATCGCCGAGCGCGTGGAGGAGGCCCTCGCCCTCGTGAAGCTCTCCGGCTTCGCGGACCGCTCGCCCCGCCAACTCTCCGGCGGGCAGCAGCAGCGCGTGGCGCTCGCCCGCGCCCTCGTCATCCGCCCGAAGGTTCTGCTCCTCGACGAGCCGTTCTCGGCCCTCGACAAGAACTTGCGCGGGGCGATGCAGGTCGAACTGAAGGAGATCCAGCGCCGGCTCGGCGTGACGACGGTCTTCGTCACGCACGACCAGGGCGAGGCGCTGAGCATGTCGGACCGGATCGTCGTGATGTCGGCGGGTCGCGTCCGGCAGATCGGCACGCCGGATCAGGTGTACCGTCACCCGCAGGACCGCTTCGTGGCGGGCTTCATCGGCGACGTGAACATCCTGCCCGGTCGCCTCGAGGCGCGGGTGGGCGAGCGCGCGACGGTCGCGATCGGTGACCTGCGCCGCGAGGTCGAGGCCGGCGCCCTGGGCGACAGTGCGGTCGGCGCTGCGGTCGAGGTGTTCGTGCGGCCGGATCACCTCGGCGTGCGCCCGGCGGGCGAGCTCGGTACCCTGCCGGCCCGGGTCGCGGCCCTCGTCTACCAGGGCTCGCACATCGACCTGCATATCGACCTGCACGCCGAACTCCGCTCCGATCCCGTCAGGGGCGGGCGGGTGGTGGTGCGGATGCCGGGGCACGGGGCGCTCGCCACCTACGCCCCCGGATCCCCGGTGGCCCTGCTCGTGCCGCAGGCCGGCCTCGTCGCCTTCCCGGCCGAGCCCGGAAGCCCGGATGGACAAGCGGGCCGGACGGTCTCGGGACAGGACGCCGCGGCCCGATGAAGCTCCTCTCCGCGCGAACCTCGCCCTATGTCCGCAAGGTCCTGGTCCTGGCCCACGAGACCGGTCAGGCCGAGGCGATCGAGATCGTTCCGGTCACGGCCTCGCCGACGGAGCGCAACCCCGAGACGGTGGGTCACAACCCGCTCGGCAAGATCCCGGCCCTGGTGCTGGCCGATGGAGCCGCGCTGTTCGACAGCCGGGTGATCTGCGAGTACCTCGACGCGCGCTCCGCCGGCCCCCGCCTCTTCCCGGAGGGGGAGGCCCGTTGGGACGCACTCGCCCGCCAAGCCCTCGCCGATGGGCTGCTCGATGCCGCGCTGCTGCTCCGCTACGAGCGCGTGATGCGGCCGGCCTCCTCGCGCTGGGATGCCTGGGAGGTGGGGCAGATCGCGAAGGTCGCCGGCGCCCTCGACCGGATCGAGGCGGCCCGCGTCGGGCCTGCGGGCGCGCTCGACATCGGCACGGTCGCCACGGCCTGCGCCCTCGGCTACCTCGATTTCCGCTTCCCCGACCTCGGCTGGCGCACCGGACGGCCCGCCGCCGCCGCGTGGTACGCGGCGTTCAGCCGGCGGCCGTCGATGCAGCGCACGAAGCCCGAGGATTGACGCGCGGCCCCAGCGCGAGGCGGCGCAGGATGGGCGATGACGGACGCGAAGCCGGCGACCCGGTCCGGCGTTCTCACACGCGTCCGGAGGGGCGTGACAGAAGTGACGCGCGGCGGATCCCCCGCCTCACCGGACCGACCGGATCGGCACGGTCGGCACGCGGCACGGGGCCCGAGGCCCCCGAAGCGCGGCGCCCGCCCCGGGCCCTCGGCGGCTTCGGATTTTCCAAACTACGACCCCAGCAAGTGATTGTTGTTGAGACCGACCGGATTGATATCCTCGACGCGCTCAAGCCTGAAGGCGGGCGCCACCGTTCGATCCCGATGCGTCGCGCGGCCGGGTGCGTGCCCTCTGCCCGCCGTGGCAGGCCGCCCTGTTCGCGGGGGCGCCCTGTTCTCGGGGCGCCCTGTTCTCGGGGCGCCCCTTGGCGCCGCACCGACAGGCAGCCCGCGCTCTTGCCCGAGGTAGGAACGACCCGATGACCGTCCACAAGCGGATCCGTCCCTTCAACACCCGCGACACCTATCCGGAGCAGCAGCTCGACAACGATCTCTGCCAGACCGTGGTGGCCCGGGGCCAGATGGTATTCGTGCGCGGGCAGATCGGTCAGGACCTCGACAGCTCCGAGAGCGTCGCGATCGGCGACGCCGCCGGTCAGACCGAGAAGGCGATGGCCAATATCGCGATGCTGCTGGAAGAGGCCGGGTCGCGGCTCGAGCACATCTGCAAGATCACGATCTACCTCGTCGACCCGCGCTACCGTGAGCCGGTCTACCGCACGGTCGGCCGCTGGTTGAAGGGCGTCCATCCGGTCTCGACCGGGATCGTGGTCTCCGCGCTCGCCCGGCCGGAGTGGCTGGTCGAGATCGACGCCATCGCGGTCATCCCGGAGGCGGCATGACGTTCTCGATCGTGGCGCGCTGCGCGTCGACCGGCATGTTCGGCGTCGCGGTCTCGTCCTCCTCACCCGCCGTCGCGGCGCGGTGCGCCCATGCCCGCGCGGAGATCGGCGCGGTCGCGAGCCAGAACGTGACCGACCCGCGGCTCGGCCGGCGCGCCCTCGATCTGATGGCGCTCGGCGCCGACGCCGCGGAGACCGTCGCCGTCCTGCGGCGGACCGGCGGCCCGATGGCGTACCGCCAAGTGCTGGTCGTGGACGCGGCCGGCGGCACGGCGATCCATTCCGGGCCCAGGGCGCTCGGGACCTGGGCCGAGGCGCGCGCCGAGAACGTCGCCTGCGGCGGCAACCTTCTGGCCGACGCGCGCGTGCCTGCCGCCATGGTCGAGGCCTTCCTCGGCACCTCCGGCCATCTCGGCGACCGTCTGCTCGTCGCGATGCGGGCGGCGCTCGCCGCCGGCGGGGAGGCGGGCCCGGTGCGGTCGGCCGGCCTGATGCTGGTGCGCGAGGTCGCGTGGCCCGTCGCGGACCTGCGCGTCGACTGGACGGAGGATTGCCCGATCGCCGGCCTCGCGGCGCTGTGGGACCTCTACCGGCCGCAGCTCGACGCCTACGTCACCCGCGCCCTCGACCCGGTCTCCGCCCCGAGCTACGGAGTCCCGGGCGACCTATGATCGAGGACGGGACGCGAGGCGGCATCGAGGTCGGTCGGCCGCGCGCTGAAGGCAGCGAATGCGGTTCACCCTGCGCCAGCTCGAATACTTCATCGCCGCCGGCCAGACCGGCAGCATCACGCTCGCCTCCGAGCGCATCCACATCTCGCAGCCCTCGATCTCGACGGCCATCGCGCATCTGGAGCGGGAACTCTCCGTGCAGCTCTTCGTCCGTCACCACGCCCAGGGGCTCACGCTGACGCCGATCGGCCGCGAGGTGCTGCGCGAAGCCAAGGCCCTCGTGGAACAGGCCGAGGGGCTCTACACCCTGGCCTCGGAGGCGGGGGGACAGGTGCGGGGGCCCCTCTCGCTCGGCTGCATGGTGACGCTCGCGCCGATGCTCGTGCCCGAACTCGCCCACGCCTTCACCACCGCCTTCCCGGCCACGCAGATCCGCTACGTCGAGGGCGACCAGGAACAGCTCATCGTCGGCCTGCGCCGTTCCGAGACCGAGGTCGTGCTGACCTACGACCTGCACGTGCCGGACGACATCCACTTCACCCCGCTCGTCGACCTGCCGCCGCACGTTCTCGTGGCGGAGGGACATCCGCTGGCGGAGCAGACCGCCGTCGCGATGGCCGACATCGTGGACGAGCCGATGATCCTCCTCGACTTGCCGCTGAGCCGCGAATACTTCCTCGCCCTGTTCATGGCCGAGGGTTTGCAGCCGAAGATCGCCGCGCGCTCCGCGCACCAGGAGGTGGTGCGCACGATGGTGGCCAACGGTCACGGCTACACCCTGTTCAACGTGCGCCCGCGCTCCGACCTCGCGCTCGACGGGAAGCGGCTCCGGCGCGTGCGGCTCGCCGGCACGCACCGGCCGATGCGCATCGGCCTCGCGCGCCTGAAGCAGCTCAACCGCTCGCGCCTCGTGGAGGCCTTCGAGACCCATTGCCGGGCCTTCATCTCGGACGCCTACATCCCCGGCATGGTCGCGCCCGCCATCGAGCGGCGGGTGCCGCGCTGACGCCGTGCCCGGCGCGGCGAGCCCCGAGGAACGCCCCGAGGAACGCCCACAGGAGAGCTCCATGACCGCGCCGATCCCGATCCTCTTCCTGAACGGCCCGAACGCCAACCTGTACGGGCTCGATCCGAGCGGCACCTACGGCACGGAGAGCTTCCCCGCGCTCAGGACGCGCTGCGAGCGGCACGCCGAGAGCGTCGGGGTCGGCCTCGACTTCCGGCAGTCGAACCACGAGGGCGTGCTCGTGGACTGGATCCAGGAGGCGCGGGGCACGGCCGCGGGCCTCGCCGTCAACGCGGCCGGGCTCACCTACACCTCGGTGGCGATCCTCGACGCGCTGCTGGCCTTTCCCGGCCCCATCGTCGAGGTTCACATGAGCAACATCTGGAAGCGGGAACCCTTCCGTCACCATTCCTACGTCTCGCGGGCGGCGACCGGCGTGGTCGCGGGGCTCGGCGGCCTCGGCTACGAGCTGGCCATCACCGCCCTCGCCACCCTGGTGCGGGAGGTCCGCGCGTGACCGAGACCCTCGTCTTCGCGAGCGCCGTCGATCCGATCGAGCCCTGGCGCGAGGCGCTGGAGGCGCTGCTGCCGGACGTGCGCGTCAGGGCGCCGGACGAGATCGGGCCCGGGGACGATGTCCGCTACGCGTTGGTCTGGAAGCCACCGGCCGGCTTCTTCGCGCGGCATCCGGGCCTGCGGCTCGTCACCATCTTGGGCGCGGGCGCCGACGCGCTCGTCGGCCGGGACGACCTGCCCGACGTGCCGATCACCCGCCTGTCCGACCCCGAGATGGCACGGATGATGACCCACTACGTGCTGTTCGCGGTGCTGCGCTACGCCCGCGACATCCCGGCCTTCGAGGCGGCCCAGCGGGCCGGCCGCTGGCACTACGTCCATCCGCGCGAGGCCCGGGAGATCCGGGTCGGCGTGCTGGGCCTGGGCGAGCTCGGCGGCGCGGCGGCGCTCGAACTCGCGCGGCAGGGCTTCTCCGTCGCCGGCTGGTCGCGCACGCCGAAGGCGCTTCCCGGGATTGACTGTCGCGCGGGGCCGGACGCGCTGATCCCGTTTCTCGCGCGGAGCGAGATCCTGGTGGTGATGCTGCCGCTGACCCCTGAGACCCGGCGCTTGATCGGGGCGGACGAGCTCGCCGCGCTGCCGCGGGGCGCCGCGCTCGTCAACGTGTCGCGCGGGGCCGTGCTCGACGAGCCCGCGCTCGTCGCGGCTCTGGCGGCCGGCCATCTCGGCGGGGCGACGCTCGACGTGTTCGAGACCGAGCCGCTCGCGGAGGGGCACCCGCTCTGGGCGATGGAGAGCGTGCTCGTCACGCCGCACCTCGCCTCGGTGGCGATCCCCGCCTCCGCGGCGCGGCAGATCGCCGAGAACATCCACCGGGTCCGCGCGGGCCGCGCGCCCGAGCACCGCGTGGACCTGGCGCGGGGCTACTGAGGACCTCGCACGGGACACCCGTCGCGCCGTCTCGCGCAACGGGTGATCGGCCGGCGAGCGGGCGTCTCGTGCGGGGGCCCCGGCGCGGTCCGGACCCGTCAGGCCCGGGTATAGGCGTCGTAGTTGCGCTGGACCACGATGTGGTCGGCGATGTGCTTCGCATCCTGCCAGCAGCCGTAGATGAAGGCGGAGGCGCGGTTGGTCAGGTCGGGCAGCCCGAGGAAGTAGATGCCGTTCTCCGCGGAGACGCCGCGCTTGTGCAGGGGCATGCCCTGCTCGTCGAACGCATCGACGTCCAGCCAGCTGAAATCGTACTTGAAGCCGGTCGCCCACAGGATGGTGCCGATGCCGGCCTCGCGCAAGTCGAGGCTGAGGATCGGCTCCCGGAGGCAGTCCGGGTCCTCGTAACGCCGCCACGCCTCGGGCTCGGGCGGCAGGTCCATGCCCTTGCGCGCGATATAGGCGTCGGCGTCTCGGAGGACTTCGAAATAGGCCTCGTCGCCGTCGGCGATATTCCGCACGAGGTCGTCCGCGAAGTGGAGGGCGCCGCTCTCGTACGCGCGGGTCACGCCGACCAGCGTGACGCCCATATGCGCCAGGCGCCGGAAATCGACGGTCCGCCCGCCCTCGTAGCCGCTCACGGCGAAGGCGACGTGCCGCTTCTTGCGCTTCGACTTCACTTCGTCCCAGAGACCGAGCGCGCCCAGCCACCAGCAGTAGTCCCGCTGACGATAGGCCCGGGGCGGCCGGTAGTGCTCGCCCACGGACAGGTAGACTTGCCGTCCGGCCTTGCAGAGCTCCTCCGCGATCTGCGAGCCCGAAGCGCCGCATCCGACGACCAGCACGGCGCCGTCGGCCAGTTGGCCCGGGTTCTTGTAGGTCGAGGAGTGCAACTGATCGACCGCCGCCTCGCTCGGAACGATGTCGGGGAACGAGGGCACTTGGAACGGCCCGGTCGCCGCAACGACCCGCCGCGCCTCGAAGATGCCGTCCGAGGTCGTCACGGTGTATCCCGGGCGACCCTGGCAGTGCCTGACGTGCCTGACCTCCACGCCGGTCCGGATGGGGGCCGCGATCATCGCGGCGTAATCGGTGAAGTATTTCGCGACGCGATCTTTGCCCGGAAAGGCGTCCGGATGCACATCCTCGAACAGCATGTTGGGGAAGCGGTCGTGCCAGGCCGGCCCGTTGGCCACGAGGGAGTCCCAGCGCATGGAGCTCCAGTTCTCCGCGATACGGCTCCGCTCCAGCACGATGTGCGGGATCTTCGAGGCGCTGAGATGCTCGCTCATCGCGATACCCGACTGGCCCGCCCCCACGACCAGGGTGTCGGTGGTCTCGACTGCCATGTCAGCTCCCGAAAACTCGCGGACCCTTCGATCACGGAATCCGCCGGCGGCGTCAGCGCCGGCCGAACTCGACCTGCTCCACACGGGATCAGTGATGTGATTGGTCAGTGAGGTCTGCTGGAACGGGGCGCAGATGAGAAGTACGATTATCTTATGGGGCGCTTCGGAAAATGCGAATCGCCGGATCCTGGCTGAAGGCAGCGCTGCGCGGACCCCATTCCGTAGGACGGAAGCGGCGAGACAGCGAGGCGATGGCTCGGTCTCGCCCTGGAAGCGGGTCGCGATGCGGTGCACGCTCTCCGACTTCGCGGATCCGAATCCGTTGCCGGCGGCCGACCTGCGCGACGGCAGCCTCCTTCGCGCGGCGCCCGCCTCGGGGCCTCTCTCAGACGGCCCAGTCCGCCGCCAGCGCGGCGGCCGCGTACCGGGCGCGCGCCGCGGCGTCGCGCGGGAGCCCGGCGCGCTCGCACCACGCCGCGAAGATCTCCGGCTCGATCGGCACGCGCACGACCTCGACGCCGCTGCGCTGCACCTCCCGCTCCATCTGCTCCGTGGCGACGCGCCAGGTCTCGTAGTCGGGCGGCAGCTTGGCACCGTCCGCGAGGCTGGTGCGCAGGGCTGGGTACTGCTCCGGGGTGTACCAAGGCAGTCCGACGCGGCGGGGACGGTCCATCTGGGCTCTTCGAACGGTCACGCTGAACGACCGTCAACGGTCATGGGCGCCCTCCGGTTCGCATCCGGATCGCGGGCGGGCCGCGATCATGCCGCAGCGGCCGAACGCCCGATGGCCGCCCCGGCGGCGAGCCGCTAGCCGGCGGGGATGGATCCGCTCGTTCTGGCCCTCGTGGCCGCGACCCTCACCTTCTCGAGCTTCGTCGTGCTGCTCGGCTGGCGCTGAGCCTCGGGATCGCGCGTCGGGCCGGCGGGGCCGGCGGCCTCACCGCGGCGGCGCGCGCCCGGCTTCGGGCCGGTCCGGGATGTCCAGATCGAGGAGCGCGGAGCCGAGGCCCTTGCCGTGCGCGTCGAGGGCGAGGGAGCGGGTGACGCCGCCGCCGAGCGCGCCCGTGAGCACGAAGTTCAGCGCCCCGAGCTTCGGCAGCGCGTAGCGGGTCACATCGCCGGCCACGATCGCGCGGAAATGCGCCCGCACCCGCTCGGCCGTGACGTGCGCCGCCAGGTGCTCGTAGTCCGCCGCATCGTAGGCGATCAGCGCGATGTTCGACGTGTTGCCCTTGTCGCCCGTGCGGGCATGGGCGAGCGCGCGCAGCTTCATCCTCGGGACTCCCGGCTCTCAGGCTTCGACGACGTGCACGCGCGGCCGGGCGAGCGCGGCCGGGACGAGGACCGACTGCACCGCCACCACCTCGCGGGCCGACTTCCAGGCACCGCCGCCGCCGGCCGGGCCGTTGGTGTAGAGCGTCTCGACCTCGTTGCCGATCCGCACCGCCTCGGCGTGTGTGTCGGTCCGACCGGCGACCCGCAGGCGGACCTCGTAGGGCTCGCGCCCGCCCGACAGCGCCGCGCCGTGGAGCGCGTCGACGCCGATCAGGTCGCAGCGCAGCTCGGTCGTCGCCACGCCGGTGAGGGCGAGGCGCTCGCGCACCACCGCCAGGGCGAGGCGGCCGCGGGCCAGGGCACCGGGCCCGGCGTAGGAGATCTGCCCCTCGCCGATATACGAATCCACGTACCCGACCGAGACCTTCAGGAGGCCCGTCGCCGGCGCCCCGGTCGCGCCGCTCACGCGGACGCGGTCGGGGCCGGTCTGCTCCATCGCGACGCCGGAGAAGTCGCCGACCACGTCCGGCTGGATGTAGCGGGCCGGGTCGTGCACCTCGTAGAGCAGCTGCTCCTTGCAGGTGGCGAGGCTGATCCGGCCGCCCGAGCCCGCGACCTTCGTGATCTCGACCGTGCCGTCCTCGGCCACGATCCCGATGGGGAAGCCGAGGCGCGCGAGGTCCGGGACGTCCTTGAAGCCCGGATCGGCGAAGTAGCCGCCGGTGATCTGGCCGGCGCATTCGAGGAGGTGCCCCGCGAGGGTGCCGCGGCCCAGGCGCTCCCAATCGTCCATCGCCCAGCCGAAGGCGTGCACCAGGGGGGCCAGGAACAGGGCCGGGTCGCCGACGCGGCCGGTGATGACCACATCGGCACCGTCCGCGAGGGCGGCCACGATCGGCGCCGCGCCGAGATAGGCGTTCGCCGAGACGACGCGGTTGCCGAGGCTGGCGACCGGCTCGCCGCTCTCCTCCAGGACGAAGTCGCCCGCCCGGACCGCGTCGAGCAGGTCGTCGCCGGTCACCGCGGCGATCCGCAGGCCGGCGAGGCCCATCTCCCGCGCCAGCGCCCCGGCCTTCCGGGCGGCGGCGACCGGGTTGGCCGCGCCCATGTTGGTGACGATGCGGACGCCGCGGGCCCGGCACGGCCCGAGCACGGCCCGCAGGCGCGCCTCCAGCAGCGGATCGTAGCCGCCCGCGGGGTCGCGCAGCTTCGCCTGCTGCGCCAGCGCGATGGTGCGCTCGGCGAGGCACTCGAACACGAGGTAGTCGAGGTCGCCGCGCTCGGCGAGTTCGACGGCGGGCTCGATGCGGTCCCCGGCATAGCCGGCGCCGGCGCCGAGGCGGACGGTTCTCATGGCGTGCTCTCCGCTGTCAGAGGGGTTCAGATGGGGAAGACGCCGAGGACGACGCAGGCGAGGGTCATCACCACCGAGGCCGTCAGCAGGAACGGGAAGGTGAACTTCTGGTGGTCGGCGAGGTCGATCCCGGTCAGGCCGCAGACCAGGAAGGTCGCGGGCGTCAGCGGGCTGACGGGGAATCCCGTCGTCATCTGGCCGAGCAGCGCGCCCTGGGCGACCTGCACCGGCGGGACGCCGAGCTGGTGGGCCACCTCAGCCACCACCGGCAGGACGCCGAAGTAGAACGAGTCCGGGTCGAACAGCATCGACAGGGGCATCGACACGAGGCCGAGCCCGAACGGGATGTGGCGGCCCATCTCGGGGGGCACGAAGGTGACGGCCGTCTGGGCCATGGCCCTGAGCATGCCGGTGCCCTGCATGATCCCGGTGAACACGCCGGCGGCGAGGAGGATCGAGGCCATCAGGATCGCGGCCCGGGCGTGCGCGTCGATGCGCTGCCGCTGGGCGTCGACCTGCGGGTAGTTGATGACCAGGGCGAGCGCCGTGCCGAGCATGAACATCAGCGCCGGCGGCACTTTCTCGGCCAGGAACACCATCGTCCCCAGGACCGCGGCGGTGAGGACGATGTTGATCCAGAAGCGGTCGGGGCGGCGCAGGCTCCGCTCCGCGTCGCTCAGGGTCCGGGCGGTCGGGACCGGGCCGGGCGCGGCCCCCGCGGCGCCGGGAACGAGGGCCAGACGGCGCTCCTCCCGCAGGCCGAGCCAGTACGAGGCGGCGAAGATGAAGACGAGGCCGACCGCCTGAACCGGCACGAGGGGCGAGAAGATCTCGGGGATCGGCAGCTTCAGGGCCGCCGAGGCGCGGATCATCGGCCCGGTCCAGGGCAGGAAGTTCACGCCGGCCGCCATCGAGGCGGCGCAGGCCAGGATGCGCCGGTCGATGCCGACGCGGTCGTAGAGCGGCAGCATCGCCGGGATGGTGATCAGGAAGGTCACCGCGCCCGACCCGTCGAGGTGGATCAGCAGCGCCAGCAGGGTGGTGCCGGGCACGATCCGGGTGGGGCGGGTGCCGACCCGGGCGAGGATCCGGTCGATGATCGGGTCGAGCATCCCGGCATCGCTGACGATGCCGAAGAACAGGATCGCGAACACGAACATGCCGACGACGCCCGCGAGGCTCTGCAGGCCCGCGAGGACGAACTTGCCGGTCTCGAAGCCGAACCCGCCGATCAGGGCGGCCGCGACCGGGATGACGATCAGCGCCACGAGGGGCGACATCCGCTTGGTCAGGATGGCGGCGAGCAGCAGCGCGATCGTGCACAGGCCGAGCAGGGCCAGCATCCGTTCCTCCCGTTGGGCGCCGGCGCGGTTCGAATCCGCGCCTGTATCGGGTCAGGAGACGGCGGAACACTTCATGACACAATTGAAAAGATCGGATCGCGGCGATAGCCTGAGCTTATGGATCTCAACCTCCGGCAGGTGCGGGCCTTCGTGTCGGTCGTCCAGGCCGGCAGCTTCACCCGGGCCGCCGCCCTGCTGAACCTGTCGCAGCCCGCCCTGACGGTTCAGATTCGGCGCCTGGAGGAGACGCTCGACGCGCGGCTCCTCGACCGGACCAGCCGCACCGTCGCGCCGACGCGGCTCGGCCGCGAGCTGCTGCCCGTGTTCCAGCGCGTGCTGCGCGACCTCGACGCGGTGGTGGTCGACACCCGCGACCTCGCGGCGAGGCGGCACGGAGTCGTGCGCGTCGCGACGCTGCCGTCCTTCGCGGCGAGCGTTCTGTCCGATGCGATCGTCCGCTTCCGCGCCGAGCACCCCGCCGTGACGTTCCTGATCAAGGACGTCATCGCGCAGCGGGTGCTCGACCTCGTGCGCGGCGAGGAGGCGGATCTCGGCATCGTCGGCGGCGACGTCCGCGATCCGGAGATCGGCGTCCTGCACCGGACGCGCGACGCCCTGCACGTGATCTATCCCGCCGATCACCCGATCGGCGCGCTGCCCCGGATCACGATCGCGGCGCTCGCCGAGCATCCCCTGATCCTGATGGACCCGGCCACGAGCGTGCGGGCGGTGGTCGACCGCGCCTTCGTCGGCTCGGGCCGGCTGCCCCGCGTGGCCTGCGAGGCCACCTACATGATGACCGCCGTCAGCATGGTCCGGGCCGGCCTCGGCCTGACGATCCTCCCGGGCGCGGCGCGGGAGATCCGGGCCGAGCCCCTGCTCCGTTCGCGGCCGATCGACGACCCGCTGTTCGAGCGTCCGGTCTGCCTGATCAAGAAGGCGGGGCGGACGATGCCGCCGGCGGCCGAGGCGTTCTGCCGGATGGTGGCGGACCGGCTCGCGGCTCCGGGCGGGCCGGCCGCCGGCGCACCGTCGAGCGCCTGATCGGCCGATCGGAGCCGCGGGCCCGGTGCCGCACGGAACCGTCCATCTTGGTCAGGGCGACCTCGGTCCGGTGGATCACGCGCGGGTCGATCGTCGGGCTGCTGCGGCCGAGGACGATCAGGTCGGCGCGCCTGCCCGCCGCCGCCGACCCGCTCCTGTCGTCCATGCGGAGCCGATAGGCGGCGCCCATCGCGTTGGCGCGGATCGCCTCCGCGACCGTCAGGCTCTCCTCGGCCGGGCTCAGCACGGGCCCGTCCGGCCGCCCGACCAGCTCCCGCGTCACGCCGACCCGGATCGGCGAGAGGGGCGCGTCGCTGTCCGCGACATGGACCAGGTGCGCGACGGCGTGACGCCGGTCGCGGGCGGATTGTTTGCGACGGCCCTCACACGCGACGCACCTGCAAGCCTCCCGGTTCCCGAACCCGACGAGACCTGTTTTCATTCTCGTGACATTTGGATAATATCTACTATCGATTGACGAATAACCGATCGCATAGCGTTCGCGGGATGAGCGAGCCGACCGGCGCAGATCGACCGGGCCCGCAACCGGCCCGGCCCGCCACACGATCGCTCCGCGCGACGCCGGAACTCTATCGGTCAGTCGGATTACGGTGGATCGTGGAGTCATCCGGCTCGCGACTGGACGAAAACGGTTCCGGCAGGCGACGGATACTGCCAGGCTGGTTCACGCGCTCGAAGACGGGAGGTACGATGACCCGAACGCTCTACCGCTCCGCGGCCCTGGCCACGCTGAGCCTGGCCGTCCCCGCCACGCTCGCGGCGCAGGGCCTGGCGCCGGACCAGACCGGCACCGGCGGCGGCCCGGCCTCGACGATCACGGCGCCGAACACCAACAGCCTCGGCGTGACCAAGCCCCCCGGCACCTCGCTCGGCCCGGGCGAAGTGCCGCCGCGCGCCGTGCAGGAATACGAGCGCGCCCGGGTCAACAAGATCGAGCGCAGCATCTGCGACGGCTGCAACTGAGCGCGGGCGCGGCCGGTCGCGACGGAGGCAGGCCCTCCCGCCCCAGCCCCTCTCGCCCCAGCCCGATCGCTAGGCGGCCCGGACCTCGTCCAAGAAGCTGCGGACGGCCCGGCTGAGTCCGTCGGACCGGACCGCGAGGGTGCGCGCGGCGCCGAGAACCTGCGTGGCGGCCGAACCCGTCTCGCCGGCCCCCTCGCGCACCGACCCGATATGGCCCGTGACCTGCCGCGTCCCCTGCGCGGCCTCCTGGACGTTCCGCGCGATCTCGCGCGTGGCCGCGCCCTGCTCCTCGATCGCCGAGGCGATGTGGGTGGCGATGCCGGACATGTCGTCGATCGTGCGGCTCACACCCTGGACCGCCTCCACCGCGCCCCGCGTGGCGGACTGGATCGCGCCGATCCGGGCGGAGATCTCCTGGGTCGCCCGTGCGGTCTGCTCGGCCAGCGTCTTCACCTCGGCGGCCACCACCGCGAAGCCGCGCCCGGCCTCGCCGGCGCGCGCCGCCTCGATGGTGGCGTTGAGGGCGAGCAGGTTGGTCTGGCTCGCCACGCCCGAGATCAGGCCCGCGGCCGCGCCGATCCGGTCGGCGCTGTCGGACAGCTCCCGGATGATGGTGCCGGTCTCCTGCGCGCGCGCGATCGCCGAGGCGGCGATCTCCACCGAGTGGGTCACCTGCCCGCTGATCTCCTGCACGGAGGCCGCCATCTCCTCGGTCGCGCTCGCGACCTGCTGGACGTTGCCGGACGTCTGCTCGGCGGCGACCGAGACGCTCGCCGCGAGGGTATTGGTCTGCGCGGCGATCTCGGTCATCGAGGCGGCGGTCGCCTCCATCTCGGTCGCGGCGGCGGTCAGCTCGTCGGTGAGCGCCCCGGCCTCGCGCTCGAACCCGCGCGTGATGCGGTCGAGCAGCTCGGCGCGGCGCATCTTGGCGGCGTCGGCCTCGGCCTGGAGGGCGGCCAGCCGCCGCGCCTCGATCCCCGATTCCTTGAAGACCTGCACGGCGTCGGCGATCTGGCCGATCTCATTCCGCTCGCCCTGGTGGGGGATCGCGACCGCGAGGTCCCCGGCCGCCAGCCTGCGCATCGGTTCGAGCACGGCGCGGACGCTGGCGGCGATGCTCCGT
Organism: Methylobacterium sp. C33D; assembly: GCF_053345825.1. NCBI lineage: Bacteria > Pseudomonadati > Pseudomonadota > Alphaproteobacteria > Hyphomicrobiales > Methylobacteriaceae > Methylobacterium > Methylobacterium sp. C33D. The sequence goes on along the minus strand of NZ_JBKFAV010000022.1, from coordinate 65,580 downwards.
ACGATCAGCGCCCCGAGCGCGGTGGCGAGGGCGAGGGCCACGGCGCCGATCACCAGCATGAGCCGCTTCGCGCCGGACGCGGCGGCCGCCCCCTGGGCGATCGCCGTCTCACCGCTGGCGTTGTTGAGCGCCACGATCTCCTCGAGCGCCTGGGAGGCCGCCTTGATGTGGGGGCGGACGCCGACGAGGCTCTCGCGCAGCGCCAGATCCTTGCGGCCCGTCCGCGAGTAGTCCAGCACGGCGGGTATCGCCGCGAGGTAGCCCTTCCATTCCCGGTCGAACACCTCGAAGAGCGCGCGCTCCTTCGGACCGTCGATCAGCGGCGCGTAGTTGCGCATCGCGGCGGCCACCGCCTCCGTCTTCTTCGACAGGGCCTTCTCCTCGGCCCGCATATGGGCGGCCTCAGGGTAGAGGATGTGGTTCACGACGCTGACGCGCACGTCGATCACGTTGCCGCGCAGCTCGCCGGCGTACCGCACGCTGGGCAGCGTGTTGTTGCCGAGGCGGCTCTGATCCTCGGCGAGATTACCCACGGCGTGCAGACCCACGCCGTCGACGAGAAGCAGACAGACGATGAGCAGCCCGAGTGCGCCGACGAGACGGTGCTTGATCGAGAGTTCCGCGAACCAAGCTTTCATTGTCCGAGCGCAGCTCCTGAGCGAAACCAACAGCGTGGGAGCGCGACGATAAGATTCCGTTACACATTCTGTTTCCGACCTCCCGCTGTCGACCTGATAAAATCAATTTTCAGTTGAATACCTGCATCCCGAACTTCGTCGGCGCGCGCCTCGACGGTCGGACGAGATCTGACGCGGGCCATGCCGGGAGCCTTCGCGGACTGGGGCAGCGCTGGCCGTCGCGGGGCTTCGTCCCGGGGCCGGGCAGCCGCGGCGGCCCTGCATCGGCCGCTGCTTTACGCGACCGTCGGACCGCGCGGGCTGCGCGCAGCTCACCGGACGCCGGTTCCCGACGCGCGGACGACGCCCCTGCCGAAGCCGGGGCGGCCGGCGGGCGGGGACATCTGCGGATCCTCCGTCACCGTGCCGGGCGGCGCGACCGGGACGGGATCGACGCGGACCGCCGGTCCGGCGGCGTCACAGGGGGTAGCGCATGGCCACGTTGCAGCGGGCATAGCGCCGGCCGAACCGGTCCATGATCTCCGGGTCGTGCCGGAATCCGACCTTCTCGTAGAGGTGCACGGCGGCTTCGCACTTGGTGTTGGTCAGCAGGTAGAGCGTCTCGATCTCCATGGCCGCGACCCGGGCCAGCACCGCCCGCAGCAGGTGCTCGCCGGCCTTGCGGCCCCGGGCCCGCTCGGACACGGCCATCTTGGTCAGCTCGTAGCAGCCCGCGTCCGTCCGCATCAGCGCGCAGGTGCCGACGATTCCGAGATCCTCGGCCTCCACGAACAGGATGAGGCCGCCGCGCTCCAGGATCTGCCCGCGGGGATCGGACAGGATCCGGCGGTCGTTCTCCTCCAGCGCGAACATCGCCTCGATCCACTCGGCGTTGATGTCCCGGAAGCGATCCGCCAGCGCGTCCGTGTAGTCCCGGATGGCCAGGCCCGGCGCGGCCTCGCCGACCGCGCGGTCCGGGCGGACGCGGTCCGCGAACGGGACGGCGTCGAGCCTGCGCTCCAGCGCGGCGATCTGCTTCAGCAGCGGGCCCGACAGGCCGTCGCACAGCCCCGCGACGGCCCTGTCGACGCGGGGCCAGAGCGCCTCCTTGGCGCGCACCATCAGGGCCTCGCCCGGCACGCTGAGCGACAGCGCCTTCTGGCGAAGGTCCGCGTCCGAGCGCGCCTCGTCGAGCAATCCGAGCGCGACGAGGCTGGCTGCCGTGCGCGTGACCGCCGGCTGGCTGACGCCCAGCGCGGCGGCGGCGTCTCCAATGGTCAGCGGGCCGTAGCGGTCGAGGGCAGCGAGGAGCGGGAACTGGGCCGGCTGGATGCCGAGACCCTCGTCCTTCAGGATCCGGGCTGCGTCGGCCTGGAAACGGTCTGCGAGACGCTTGAGGCGGCTGCCGAGGAACAGCGGTCCGAGTTCGTCGAGGATGTCCGCACGCATGTCGTTCTCCTACCCTAATTATATAACGCGTTATGTTTCGCGCAAGCCCGCGCCGTCCGGGGCGCCTCACGTCGGCGCTCGACGCGGGCGCCGCGGCACGCATGATCGTCGATTGTGTCCCGCGGGGGCTAGGCGGAAGCGCAACGTAAGGTAAAGTCGCCGATCTTCGATCGTCGGTCCCGCCGTGAACTTCGTACCCCGGTCCCTCTTCACAACCGACCCTCTGCCGGAGCGCGACCGTTTCGCCGCGTGGCGGGCGCTGTTCTCGGCCCACGACCTCGATGCCGATCCGCGCGGCTTCACGGGCCGGATCGAGACGACGCAGATCGGCCCGATGGCCCTGCGCGTCATGAACGCCGCGCCGCAGGGACCCGCCCGGACCCGGTCCCAGATCCGGCGCGACGGACAGGACGGCTTCGTCCTGCACCTGAGCCGGCACGCCTACAGCGTCGAGACCGAGCGGGGCGTGGCGGAGGTTCCGGCGGGCGCGGTCAGCCTCAACGACCTGTCGCAGCCGTACCGCCGCAGCCGGGTTCCGGAGACGGACTCGCTGATCCTGGCCGTCTCGCGCGCCTCCATCGCCACCGTGCTGCCGGACGAGGACGCGATGCACGGGCTGATCCTCGCGGGCGGTGCGGGCCGCCTCCTGGCCGACCACATCCGGAGCCTGGCCGCGCACAGCGACGCGATCACCACGGCCGACGCCGCCCACATCGCCCAGGCCACGCTCCACATGGTGGCGGCCTGCGCGCGCCCGAGCCTCGACGGGGCGGCCCGCGCGGCCGCGCCGCTCGAGGCCGCCCGGCTCAGGGCCGCGAAGCGGCTCATCCGCGGCCATCTCGCCGCGCCGCCCCGGATCGACGCGCTGGCGCGGGCGCTCGGCATGTCACGCTCCCAGCTCTACCGCCTGTTCGAGCCGGAAGGCGGGGTGGCACGCTACCTCGCGCGGCAGCGCCTCGCGGCCGTGCGGGCCGCCCTCGACAATCCGCTGGAGCCGCGCTCGATCGGCGCGATCGCGGAGGCGTACGGCTTCGGGAGCGGCGCCCAGCTCAGCCGCGCATTCCGGGAGACCTACGGCCTGACTCCCCGCGACTACCGGGTCTCGCGCAGCGGCGGCTGACGCGACCGGGGCGCCGGTGACGATCCCCGGATACCGGTCGGCGAGGCGCCGGCGCGCCGGGACGAAGTCCGTCACGGCGTGGGTCTGCCGCGAGGAGGGCAGGACTTGCGTGCGGCGGATGCCGGCGGTCAGAACCGTCCGGCGATCGTCAGCCGCACGGCCGTGGGCTCCACCGGGTGGAAGACGCGGTCGATCAGCCCCTCGGCGGGCTCGCCCGGCAGACGGGACACGTACGCGTAGGTGATCTGGTCGGACTTGCTGTTGGTCAGGTTGAGCACATCCAGCGAGACGCTCACCCCGGTGTCGAACAGGTAGCCGATGCGGCCGTTGAGCAGGGCGGTCGCCCGGGAGCGGATCGCGTTGTCCTCGATGAGCGGGCGCGGCCCGAAATAGCGGACCCGCAGGCTCCCGAACCAGCCGAGGGGCTCGCCGAAGGTCACGCCCGCCGACGCGATGGTCGTGGGGGCCTCCGGCACGCGGTTGCCGGCCGGGTCGTAGCTGGAGAACCGGGCGTTGGTGATCGTCAGATCCCCGTCCAGGGACAGCCACGGCGTCACCGCGTAGCGGTTCGTCCACTCGACGCCGAACCGGCGGGTCGGGCGGCTCGGCTCCGTGGTGCCGGTGTCGCCCTGGAAGATGTTCTCCGAGGCGAAGTCGAGCCGGAACAGGGCGAGGCTCGTCTCCAGCCCGGCGATCGAGCGGTTGCGCAGGCCCAGCTCGTAGCCCGTGGACGGCACCAGGAAGGGCGACCGGGTGATGTTGAACAGGGGGCTCGCGGGATCGACGGTGGCGGTGACGCCGCGCGCGTCGTTCGAGTGGAAGCCGCCGCCGTAATTCACGTAGATCTCGGTGTCGGACCACGGTCCGAGCACGAGGCCGAGCTTCGGGTTGACGATGCCGTCGGTGGCCCGTCCGGAGTTCGCCGGCGTGTCCGAGCGGATATCGGCGTAGTAGCCGTCGGCCCGCACGCCGACGCTCGTGCGCAGCCACTCGGTCCAGCGCACCCGCGTGTCGAGGTAGAGGGCGCCGCTCGATTCCAGCACCCGGTCGTCGAGCACGGTCGAGCGGTACTGGCGGAAGGCGGTGTTGAACAGGCCGACGCGGATCGAGTCCGTCCGCGTCTGCGCGCCGACCTCGACCTCCAGGGGCCGGCCGAACAGGTCGCCCTGGAAGATGTGCAGCACCTCGCCGCCGCCGAGGATGCGCTGGTCGCGCTGGTGGAACTGGTCGCCGTTCACCGGATCGTTGAGGGCGTAGGTGAAGTCGTTGAACAGGTTCATCTGGTAGCGGATCACGTAGGCGGAGGCCCGGGTGATGCCGGTGTCGTCCGTCGCGCTGAACCGGCCCGACAGCGAGAAGCGGGCGGTGTCGCCGCCATCCGTGGGGTTGAGGGTGCCGTAGCGGCCGATCAGCCCCGCGCCGACGGCCCGCTCCGGGATCTGGTTGGTGGCCGTCCAGCGGGACGCGTAGGCCATGCCGGTGACCGCGAACCCGTCCAGCGCCGTGCCCTGGCTGTAGCGGGCGACGCCGTTGAGCTTGCGCAGGGCGTCCGGGACGGCCCACGGCCCGTCGTAGACCTGCGCCTCGCCGGCCACCAGCAGGGTGCCTTCGCCCAGCGGAGCCGAGGCGATCGACAGGGCCCGCCTGTAGCCGAAGCTGCCGATCGAGGTCAGCGCGAGGTTCTCCCGCACGGTGTCGAGATAGCCGATGCGCACCGAGCCCGCGGAGGCGAAGTCGCCGTCGCGCACGAAGTACGGTCCCTTGTGGTACTCCACCGCGCCGACGAGTTCGGGGATGAGGAAGTTGAGGTCGGCGTAGCCCTGGCCGTGGGCGTGGGTGCGCATGTTGACCGGCATGCCGTCGAGGCTGATGGCGATGTCGGTCCCGTGATCGAGGTTGAAGCCGCGCAGGAAGTACTGGTTGGCCTTCCCCTCCCCGCTGTGCTGGGTGACGATCAGGCCCGGCACTGCCTCCAGCACCTCGCCGGGCCGCGTGACCGGGCGTGCGTTGAGAACCGCGCCGTCGATGAGGCCGGCGCTGGCCGCGTCGACGCTGAGCAGGGCGCCGCCGATCCCGGCGACGCCGCCGACATAGCCGGCGCTGGCGCCGGGCCCGTCCGTCGCGCGGATGACCGGCGGCGCCGCGGAGACCACCGAGATCTCCGACAGGGTCACGGCGGACGGTGTCGGGGCGTCCTCACCCGGCGCCGCCCGGCCGCGCCCGGCGGTCGCGACGACGAGGCCGCCCGCGGCGAGCAGCCGGGTCACGGCGCGGAGGCCGGTGGCGGCAGGCCGGTGGCGGCAGACGGGACGGGAGGTCGGGCGGGACACCGGCAGACCGAGCGAGGCGTGGCGATCCCCGGACTCTCGCATGCCGGGCGTATGATAAACATACGAAAAAATCATACGGGCGGATCGAGCCGGTCGTGTTGCGCGCGGGGCGCAGTCGCCGGGGCGCCGGATCGCGGGCGGGGGAAGCCCTCACCCCGGGCCGTCGTCGCCGTGGCCCGGATGGGCGTGGGCGTCGTCGCCCTCCGGGATGAGGTGCAGGTGACCGTAGCGGACGCCGCGCTGCGTGACGACGGCGTCGGCGTAGCTCTGCATCCGGGCCACCGGCCCGCGCAGGACCGCCACCTCGAGGCACGCGTCGTGGGTCAGGTGCACGTGCAGGCTGGCGATCGAGACGCCGTGCTCATGCCCCTCGCCGGTCAGCCGGCGGGCCAGATCGCGGGTGCCGTGGCTGTAGACGTAGCTCAGGGCCCCGTAGCAGGCCTCCGATCCGTTGGTCTCCGCGGCGCCGGTCGGCGCCAGGGCGTCGCGGACGATGTCGCGCACCGCCTCCGAGCGGCTGCCGTAGCCGCGCCGCGCGCAGAGGTCGTCGACCGCCGCCAGCAGGGCGTCGTCGATGGTGATGGTGATGCGCTGCATGCCCGTCCTGCCGCTCCCGTGGCCCTCTGGTACGGGGGCGCGGGGCCCGTGAACAGGCGGCGGGCATCGTCCGGGGCGGCAGAAAAGGAGCCTCGAGGGCCGCGCCTCGAGGCTCGAGTTCTGGGTCTCGGGGACATGTCCAGCGTGCGCTTGGGATGGACCGCGCTGGAGCGCCTGGGCCGAAGGATCAAGGGCGTGAAAATCGACGACACAGGCGCGACCGGCTGGCATGCCGGCCGAACCATTCTGCACAGATACAGTCGCGGCGCATCCGATGTATGTCAGATTTCGGGAGTTATTTTGAATTAATTCGCCGCACCAGGTTCAATATACCAGTTCAATTTTATCATATCGGTTCCCGATCTCCCGGTACCGGCATGCCGGGCCGGCCCTGGTCCCGCGGCGCGTGCCCCGCGATCGAGAGCCCCGCGGCCTTCGCGGGGCCGCGGGACGCTCCGCCGCGCCGCGCGATCGTGCGGACCGCGAGCAGGAAGAGGGCGGCGAGGGCCAGCATCGCGCCGTCGAAGGCGAGGAAGACCGGCTCGACCGGCGCGTCGCCGCCGAGCCGGAGCGCGACGAGGCGCCCGATATCGGCGGCCGCGACGGCGCCGTACAGCGCGGCCGCCGCCGTCAGCGTCTCCGGCCAGACCCGCCCGGCCGGGCGCAGGAACGCCGCCAGGGCGACGAGCAGCCAGACGGCGAAGAAGGCCCCGACCTCCCCCTCCGCCCGCGCGGGCAGCGCGGCGGGCAGCAGCCGGTTGGCCAGGAAATAGGCGGCGACGGCCGCGGGCAGGCCGGCGATCGTCGCGACGTTCAGGCCCTGGACGAGGCGCAGGCCGACGCCCCGGGGTGCGTCCCCCTTGGGCAGGCGCGCCACCGCCCAGAGCAGCAGCCCGGTCGCCACCATGGCGCTGCCGGCGAGGCCGCACAGGAAGAACAGGACCCGCAGCGCGGGGCCGGCGAAGTGCGCCTCGTGGAGGCCGACCATCGCGGTGAAGGTCTTGGTCGCCGGCCGCAGGCCGCCCGCGCGCACCTCCAGGACCGCGCCCGTCGCGCCGTCGAAGGCGATCTGCGGGTGCTCGTGGGAGAGGCCGTGCGGCTCCTCGAACACCGCCACCACGGTGGCGCGCGCGTCCGTCGGGTTGACGACCGTGATCCGCTCCAGGGGTTCCGACCGCATCGCGAGGGCGCGGACCACCAGCGGCCCGACCGGTGCCAGCGTGCCGGGCTGGCCGTCGGGCGGGCGGGGCGCGGTGATCTGGCCGGACTCGGCGAAGTAGCGCTGGCTGTCGCCGCGATAGGCCGCGTTCAGGCCCCAGGGCACGTACATCACCATGAGGGTGGCGAGCCCGGTATAGGTGATCATCAGGTGGAACGGCAGGGCGAGCACGCCCGCGACGTTGTGCGCGTCGAGCCAGCCCCGCTGGGCGGACTTGTCCCGCCGGAAGGTGAAGAAGTCGGCGAAGATGCGCCGGTGGGTGACGACCCCCGAGATCAGCGCCACCAGCAGGATCATCGCGCAGGCGCCGACGATCCAGCGGCCCCAGAGCGGCGGCAGGTTCAGCTCGAAGTGGAAGCGGTAGAGGAAGTCGCCGCCGCGCGTCGCCCGCACCGCCGCCGGCGCGCCGCTGTCCGGATCCAGGAGGACGTGGCCGGGCGGGCGGCCCGGCCCCGTCCGCCAGAACAGCTCCAGCACCGGCCTGTCCGGCCGCGGCAGCGCGAGGAACCACGTCCGCGCGCCGCCCGCGTGGGCCTGCAGGTGGGCGACGCCGCGCTCGGCCGCCGCCGCGAGCTCCGCCGCCCCGAAGGTCCGGTCGGTGCGGAGCTCGGGCCGCATCCACTGCGAGATCTCCGGCCGGTAGTAGCTCGCCGTGCCCGTCACGAAGACGGCGAACAGCACCCAGCCGACGACGAGGCCCGACCAGGCGTGGAGCCACGCCATCGACTGGCGGAAGGTCCTGCGCACGGCGGCCGCCTCACCAGCGGTAGCGCAGGGTCGCGTAGACCGTGCGCGGCAGGCCGTAATAGCAGCCCGAATAGGTGAAGCAGCCGGTCACGTAGCGCTCGTCGAGCAGGTTCTGCACGTTGATCTGCGCGCTGAGGCCGGCGAGCCGCGGGTCGAGGTGCTTCATGTCGTAGGAGGCGACGGCGTCGACCAGCACGCTCTCGGGCACCTGGAAGGTGTTGGCCGGGTCGCCCCAGGACGGGCCGAGGTAGCGCACGCCGCCGCCGAGGCCGAGGCCGAGGAGCGGGCCGTCGGTGAAGCGGTAGTCGACGAACAGCGACGCGGTCGTGTCCGGCACCTGCACCGGCCGCAGGCCCTGGAGCGGCACAGACCGGCGGGTCAGGTCGTTCGTGGTGAAGCCGGTGTCGCGGACGTTGCGGATGTCGAGGAGCGAGAAGCCGCCGATCAGGCTGAGGCCCTCGGCGAGGGTGGCCCGCGCCTCGAACTCGACGCCCTGCACGCCGACCTCGCCGGTCTGCACGACGAAGCCGGGATTGACCGGGTCGGTGGTGGTCGCGTTCGAGCGGCGGATGTCGAAGAACGCGGTGGTCAGCAGGATGTCGGTGCCGGGCGGCTGGTACTTGATGCCGGCCTCGTACTGGTTGCTGGCGATCGGGACGGGGATGCGCCCGGCCGAGCCGAGGGCCGCGTCGAAGATCCGGCCGTTGACGATCGGCTCGAAAGCCTCGCTGTAGGAGACGTACGGGGCGACGCCGCTGTCGAACAGGTAGAGCAGGCTGGCGCGGCCGGTGAAGGCCTCGGCCGGCACGTCCTGGATGGTCAGACTGTTCGGCGCGAAGGTGCGGGTCGGGCCGCTCTGCCGGGCTGTGTCGTAGCGGCCGCCGAGCGTCAGGACGAAGCGGTCGAACTTCGCCTGATCCTGAAAGTAGACGCCGGTCTGCTGGGCGTCGATCCGCGCCGTCGACGTGAAGGCGGGGAACCGGATCGGCAGGTCGTGGTCGGGGGCGAGGGCGTTCAGGCCCGTCGTCGCCGGGAACGGGCCGGTGACCGACCGCGTACTGAAGGTCCGGTGGTCGACGCCGAGCAGCGCCGTGTGGGCGATCGGGCCGGTGTCGAAATCGGCGATGAAGGTGTTGTCCATCGTGAAGGCTTCGATGTCGACCTGGGTGCCGCCGACCGAGCGGCCGATGGTCGGGCCGGTCGTGTACGGGCCGTTGACGTCGCCGAAGGTCGTGAACGCGCTGCGGTAGTCGCCGTTCGAGCGCAGGTAGCGGCCGGCCGAGTGGAAGCGCAGGTTCTCGGTGATCCGGTGGTCGAACAGGTACTCGACGGAGGCCTGGGTGCGGTCGGAGCGCTCGATGTTGCGGTCGCCGTCGTAGAAGTTCACCGGGAGCCGGCCGAAGACGCCGTTGCCGAAGTTGCGCGGGAACACCGTGCCGACGGCCGGGAAGCCGCCGTAGAAGCCCGAGAACGGGTCGCGCTGGTAGTTGGCGATGACCGTGAGCGACGTGTCGGCGGAGGGCCGCCACGTGAGGCTCGGGTTGATGAAGGCGCGCTCGACCTTGGTGGTCGCGGCCGGCCCGTCGCCGTTCCAGCCGAGTCCGACGACCCGGTAGGCGAACTGGTCGGCGAGCCCCGGGACGTCGGACGCGATCGGCCCGCCGATGTCGAAGCCGCTTCGGACCTCGCGGAACCCGCCGCCCTGGACGAACACCTCGCCGTGGCGGACGAATTGCGGGACCTTCGAGACGAGGTTGACGAGGCCGCCCGGGCCGGACTGCCCGTAGAGGACCGAGGCCGGCCCCTTGATGATGTCGACCCGCTCCACGCGATAGGGATCGACGCTGGGGAAGGCGTCGCGGTTCGTGGGCAGCGCCATGTTGTCGAGGAAGATCGGGGCGGTGAAGCCGCGGATGTAGAACTGCTCCAGGCGCGTCGAACCGGCGCCGCCCCGCTGCTCGGTGGTGACGCTCGGGGTGAAGCGCAGCGCCTGATTGATGGTCAGGGCGTTCTGGTCCTCGATCTGCTGGCGTCCGATGACCGAGACCGACTGCGCCGTCTCCAGGATCGGCGTGTCGGTCTTCGTGCCGACCGTGCTGCGGCTGGCGACGTAGCCCGGTACCGGCCCGGTCGCACCGCCGCGCCCGTACAGATCGCTGTTCAGGCTGCGCCCGCGCCCGTCGCCCGTCACGCTGAGTTCGGACAGCTCGATGTCGGTGGCGGGCGCGGGCTGGGCGAGCGCGGCCGCTCCGAGCGTGAATAGAGATGTCGACGATACAAACCCGACCCGGAGCAGCCTCTCCGCGTGATCGAACGCGCGCGACGCGGCTCGCCGGTCAACAGATCTCGACATTACACCAACTCTAAACAAGAAAGACCGGACGAAGATAGGCGCCAATGTCCGGTTATCACGGATCCGTGAGCAGTATGTGCCCCTTATGACACATCATCAAGAAACGTATTTTGGTATTGATCTAATGAAAATATTCGGCGCGTCGAACCTCGGACCGACCGACACCCCGTTCTCCGGCGCGGCGCGGCCGGCCGGAACGCCCGGGACGACCGGGCAGAGAGCGTCGCCTCGGGAGCACCGCCTCGGGAGCGCCATGCTCGGCCGCGAGCCGTTGGGGTCGCCGGGCGCGCGGGGACAAATCGCGCGTTCCCGACGGGAAGGACCCCGCGTAGGATCGACGGCGCCGCGATCGACGCGGCCCGGCGCGGGTGCCGCCCCGTCGGCCCTCGCGCCGTCCGCCGATGACCGAGCCGATCTCCGCCGCGGCCCATGCCCGCACGATCCTCTCCGCGCACGAGCATCGCCGCCCGATCGCGCCGCTGACCGACTGGGATCCGACCCTCGACCTGCCGGCGGCCTACCGGGTGGCCGAGGCGGTCCGAGTCCTGCGCGGGGAGCGCGGCGAGCGGCCGGTCGGCTACAAGATCGGCTTCACCAACACGACTCTGTGGGAGCGCTACGGCGTCCGCGCGCCGATCTGGGGCCACGTCTACGACACGACCCTGCGCGATCGCGCCGCCCTGTCGGGGCCGGTCCCGCTCGCCGCCTTCGTCGAGCCGCGGATCGAGCCGGAGATCGTGTTCGGGCTGGCGCGCGCGCCCGAGCCCGGCATGGATGCCGCGGCGCTGATCGCTTGCCTCGACTGGGCGGCGAGCGGCTTCGAGATCGTGCAGTCGCTCTATCCCGGCTGGCGCTTCGCGGCGCCCGACACCGTCGCGGCCTTCGGCCTGCACGGGCTGCTGGTGGTGGGCGAGCGGGTGCGGATCGCCCCGGACGCGCGCTCGGCCTGGCTCGGCGACCTCGCGGGCTTCACCGTCGACCTGCTGCGGGACGGGGCCGTCGCCGACCGGGGCGGCGGCCGCTGCGTGCTCGGGACGGGGCCGCTCGCGGCCCTCGCGCACCTCGTCGATGCGCTGGCTAAAGATCCGGTGGCCCCACCGCTCGCGGCCGGGGCTGTCGTCACCACCGGCACGCTGACGGACCCGCTGCCCGTCGCCTCCGGCCAGCTCTGGCGCGCGCGGCTCGACGGGCTGGGGCTTCCCGGCATCGACCTTGCCCTGAGCTGAAAGGCCCGGCACGGGTTATCGTGCCGGGATCGTTCCGTTTCCCGGTCGGCTCCGAGACTCGGGCATTGGTGAAGGTTAGCCGACATGCCAAATGCTGGACCATGCCTGGACGCCCGCGGCGACGCCACACCACCTTCCTCGTCTCCGTCACCGCGGAGGGCGCCGGCCCGGCGCCCGGCGCCGCGGTCTACGCGGTGATGACGCCCAGCGCCGAGGAGGCGCTGGCGGCCGTCCGCGCCCTCGCCGACCCGTCGGCCAGCCTCGCCATCGTGGGGAGCCTGTCCACCCGGATCGCCAAGGCCCTCAAGCTGAAACCCGACGCGCCGCGGGTGATCTGAGCCGCCCGGTGCCGGACCGCACGCGGCTCAGTCGACCGCCAGCCGGTAGCCGACACCCCGCACCGTCTGCAGGAAGACCGGGTTGGCGGGATCGACCTCGGTCTTGCGGCGCAGGCGGTTGATCTGCACGTCGACGGTGCGCTCGGCCGCGGCGCCGCCCGGACCGGCGAGCTGCTCGCGCTCGACATTGGCGCCGCCCGCCGTCGCCAGGATCGTGAGGATCTCGCGCTCGCGCTCGGTGATGCGGATCAGCTCGTCGTCCCGGCGCAGCTCGCCCCGGTCGATCCGGAACGCGAACGGCCCGAAGGTCACCGCCTCCGCGGAGCCCGCGCCGGGCCGCGCGCTGCGCTTGATGATGTTGTTGAGCCGCAGCGTCAGCTCCCGCGGCTCGAACGGCTTCGGCAGGTAATCGTCCGCGCCGATCTCGAGCCCCATCACCCGGTCGTTCGGGTTGGAGCGGGCGGTGAGCATCAGGATCGGCACCCGCGAGGTCTCGCGCACGCTGCGGGCGTAGTCGAAGCCGTTCTCGCCGGGCATCATGACGTCGAGCACCATGGCGTCGAACACGACGCTCTGGGCCCGGGCGCGCGCCTCCGCGGCGCTCGCCGCCGCGGTGACCCGGAAGCCCTGATCGGTGAGGTAGCGGGCGAGCAATTCGCGCAGGCGGCGGTCGTCGTCGACCACGAGGACGTGGGGCGCCTCGTCGGGCAGGTCGGACCGGGCAGGGTGGCTCACGCGGGGTCCTCCGCGCCGACGCGCCCCTCGGCCCCACCCCCGCGCCGCGCCATCAGGCGCTGGACCGCCGGCCGGTCCTCCGGCTCGATCATCGCCATCAGGAAGTCCTCCGGGGAACCCCGGGCATCCGGCGCCGCGAGCGCCCGGGCGAGGCGGCGGGCCTGGACCCGCGTGAGGTCGGCGGCGAGCCCGGCCCCGGCCGCGGTGCAGTAGAGGAGGCGCTGGCGCCGGTCGCTGGAACCGGGCTTCTGCGCGACGTAGCCCTGCCCGATCAGGTCCTTGAGCACCCGGTTCAGGCTCTGCTTGGTGATGCGCAGGATGTCGAGGAGCTCGGCGATCGTCAGGCCCGGGTAGCGGTCGACGAAGTGCAGCACCCGGTGGTGGGCGCGGCCGAACCCGTAATCGGCCAGGATCCGGTCCGGATCGCCGACGAAATCCCGGTAGGCGAAGAACAGGAGCTCGATCAGGTCGTCGCTGCCGAGGGCGGCCGGCGCGGCGCCCGGGACGGGTTTCGGCGCGAACATCTGCTCGCGCGGGGCTGTCCGTGTCACGGCGCGGCCGCTCCCAACGGGTGATAGGTCAGTCCCCGTGACGTTTCTCAAGGCGGCCCGGGCCCGTCAACCCTGGCCGGGGCGGCCGGGGCGCCGACCGCCGCGGATCCTCAAGCGTGATCCCGCGGGATTGCCGCCGGTCCGGCACCTCCGCTACGCAGGCCCCTCGGGCGACGGGAGCGGACGCGCATGGCCGAGGCAGCTGAACCGGGACCGGGCCGCCTCTGGATCCGCGATCCCCGCGCCATCCTGGCCGCGGGCGCCGGGGGCGGGATCGTCGTGGCGGGCACCCGGATCGTCGAGTGCGTGCCGGCGGGCGCGCGGCCCGCCGCGCCCGTGGACGCGACCTTCGACGCGTCGCGCCACGTGGTCATCCCGGGGCTGATCAACACCCACCACCACGCCTTCCAGACGCTGACCCGCGCCCATCCGCTGGCGATCAACAAGCCGCTCTTCCCCTGGCTGAAGGCGCTCTACACCGTCTGGGGGCGGATCACCCCGGAGGCGTTCCGGCTCGCCACCCGGGTCGCCTTCACCGAGCTGCTGCTCTCGGGTTGCACCACGGCGGGCGACCACCACTACCTGTTCCCGAAGGGGCTGGAAGCGTCGATGGACATCCAGGTCGCGGAGGCGCGGAGCCTCGGGATCCGGGCCGCCATCACCCGCGGCTCCATGAGCCTGTCCGACCGGGAGGGCGGTCTGCCGCCCGAGAGCCTGACCCAGGACGACGACACGATCCTCGCCGATTGCGAGCGGGTGCTGAACCTGTTCCACGACCCCGACCCCGGCGCGATGGTGCAGGTCGCGCTCGCCCCCTGCTCGCCCTTCGCGGTGACCGGGCGCCTGATGCGCGAGAGCGCGGCGCTCGCGGCCCGGCACGGGTGCCGGCTGCACACCCATCTCGGCGAGACGCGGGACGAGGACGCCTACTGCCAGGAGATGTTCGGCTGCCGCCCGGTCGAGTACCTCGAAGAGGTCGGCTGGCTGAACGACCGGGTCTGGCTCGCCCACGGCATCCACTTCGACGATGCCGAGGTCGCGCGGCTCGGCAGGGCCGGCGTGGGCGTCTGCCACTGCCCGACCTCGAACATGACGCTGGCCTCCGGGCGCTGCCGCACCTGCGAGCTGGAGGCGGCGGGCGCCCCCGTGGGCCTCGGCGTCGACGGCTCGGCCTCGAACGACAGTTCGAACCTGATGGAGGGCGTGCGCCACGCCCTGATGATCAACCGGCTGACCTACGGGGCGGAGGCCGTGACGCACCTCGACGCCCTGCGCTGGGCGACCGAGGGCTCGGCCGCCTGCCTCGGCCGCTCCGATATCGGCCGGATCGCGCCGGGCCGCGAGGCGGATCTCGCCCTGTTCACCCTGGACGAGCTGCGTTTCTCCGGCGCCCACGACCCGCTGGCGGCCCTGGTCCTGTGCGGCGCCACCCGGGCCGACCGGGTGATGGTGGCGGGTCGGTGGCGGGTGGTCGACGGGCAGCCGCTCGGGGTCGATACCGGGATGCTGCGCGAGGCGCATTCCCGGCTGGCGGTGGACCTGTTCGGGGACGCGTAGGGGCGGCCCGTGATCCGACCTGCTCCGTCATCGCGAGCGCCAGCGAAGCGACCCAGGGCAGCGCGCGATCTCCGGATGCGGTGTGTCCCTGGGTTGCTTCGCTCCGCTCGCAAAGACGAGCGGCGGGACCCGCCCGTGGACGAACCCCGCGCGATCCTCAGAACAGCCCGTCGATCTGGCCGTTCGCGTCGAGGCGAATCGTGTCGGCGGCCGGCACCCGGGGCAGGCCCGGCATGGTCATGATCTCCCCGCAGATCGCCACCACGAAGCCGGCGCCGGCCGAGAGCCGGACGTCGCGCACGCCGACGATGTGGCCCTCGGGGGCGCCCATCAGGGTCGGGTCGGTGGAGAACGAGTACTGGGTCTTGGCCATGCAGATCGGCAGGTGGCCGTAGCCGTCCTTCTCGAAGGTGGCGAGCTTTCCGGCGGCCTTGGTCTCGATCTGGATGTCGGCGGCGCCGTACAGCTTGGTGGCGATCGCCCGGATCTTGTCGGTGAGGCGGCTCTCGGTCTCGTAGGCGTGGCGGATCGGCGCCGGCTCGGCCTGGCTGAGCTTCACCACCGCGCGGGCGAGGTCCTCGGCGCCGGCGCCGCCCTCGGCCCAGTGGCGGCAGGTGATCGCCTCGACGTCGAGCCGCTCGCGGCACAGCTCCTTCAGCTTGGCGTGCTCGGCGTCGGTGTCGGCGTAGAAGTGGTTGACGCCGACCACCACCGGCAGGCCGAAGCCGCGCAGGTTGGTGACGTGCCGGGCGAGGTTGGCGAAGCCCTTCTCCAGGGCGTCGATGTTCTCGGCCCCGAGGTTCTTCTTGTCGACGCCGCCGTGCATCTTGAGGGCGCGGATCGTGGCCACCACCACCACGGCCGAGGGGGTCAGGCCTGCCTGCCGGCACTTGATGTCCAAAAACTTCTCGGCGCCGAGATCGGCGCCGAAGCCCGCTTCCGTCACCGTGTAGTCGGCGAGTCGCAGGCCGGCCCGGGTCGCGATCACCGAGTTGCAGCCGTGGGCGATGTTGGCGAAGGGTCCGCCGTGGATCAGCGCCGGGTTGCCCTCGAGCGTCTGCACGAGGTTCGGCTGCAGGGCGTCCTTGAGCAGCACCGTCATGGCGCCCGTCGCCTTCACGTCCTTGAGGGTGACGAGCTTGCGGTCGCGGGTCTCGGCGATGACGATCCGGCCGAGGCGCTCCTCCAGGTCGGCCAGGTCCTTGGCGAGGCAGAACACCGCCATCACCTCGGAGGCCACCGTGATGTCGAACCCGTCCTCGCGGGGGAAGCCGTTGGCGACGCCGCCCAGCGACTGGGTGATCTGGCGCAAAGCCCGGTCGTTCATGTCGACGACGCGGCGCCAGTGGATGCGGCGCACGTCGATGTTGAGCTCGTTCGCCCAGTAGACGTGGTTGTCGATCAGCGCGGCCGCGAGGCTGTGGGCCGCCGTGATGGCGTGGAAGTCGCCGGTGAAGTGCAGGTTGATCTGCTCCATCGGCACGACCTGCGCCTTGCCGCCGCCGGCCGCGCCGCCCTTCATGCCGAAGCACGGCCCGAGCGAGGGCTCGCGCAGGCAGATCATGGTCTTCTCGCCGATCCGGTTCAGGGCGTCGCCCAGGCCCACCGTGGTGGTGGTCTTGCCCTCGCCCGCGGGCGTCGGGGAGATCGCCGTCACCAGCACGAGCTTGCCGGGCTTCCGGCTCTCCAGCCCGGCGATGTAGCCGTGGTCGATCTTGGCGATGTGCTTGCCGTAATTGTGGAGCGCGTCATCCGGGATGCCGAGCTTCTCGGCGACCTGCGCGATCGGCTTCAGGGTCGCGGCGCGGGCGATCTCGATGTCTGACGGCATGGGCCTTCCTTCCCTGGTCGCGGGCACACTGCCCGCCCGCCGGCTCTTGCCGTGCGAATCTCCTGCCGTGCGGGACGCGGCGTGGCCGCCCGCGAACGGCCACGCACTGTGCGTCAAAGCCCGCGAAAATGCGCGTCGATTTTTATGAGCTGGCGGACAAAATACTCTTGTCGCTGCCGCTGTCCCCTGCTCACGCGCTGAGCGGTCCCGGATCGGCCGCGCGCGCCGCTCAGAACTTGACCAGCTCGACGCGCCGGTTCCGCGCCCGCCCCGCCTCGCTGTCGTCGGCGGCGACCGGGCTGGCGGCGCCGAAGCCCTTGGCCCGCAGCCGGTCCCTGGCGATCCCGGCCGCGACGAGCTTCGCCATGACCGCCTTGGCGCGGCCGTCGGACAGGGTCCGGTTGTGCGCGGCGGCCCCGGTCCCGTCCGTGTAGCCGTTGATGGCGAGCCGCAGGCCGGGATCCGCCCGCAGCAGGGCCGCCACCGCGTCGATCTGCGGGGCGGAGGCCGGCAGGATCTCGGTCCTGTCGGTGGCGAAGTTGACCTGGATCACCGCCCTCCCGGTCCTGTCGAGATCCTGCTTCAGCCGCTCGGCGGGCAGGAGGGCGGCGGTCTGGACGAACGGCTTCGTCTCGAGGATCGTCCAGGCCGCGCTGTTGCTGTCGGGCACGAAATGCACCCAGACCTCCCGGTCCGGCCGGCGGATCACCCAGGTCTGGGCCGGCGCGCTGTAGACGTTGCCCAGGCCCTCGTACATCCCGATCCGGATGTCTTCCGGCAGCGTCTCCGTCACGGAGCCGGGGATCCGGCCGTCGGCGATCTTCCGGCCGCCGGCCTGCGTCAGCAGGGCCTCGATGTTCTTCTTCAGCTCGTAGGCGGAGTAGGTCTTGCCGTCCTTGGGACCGATCAGGGACTGGAAGACCTTGCCCTCGACCTCGTGGAGCGCCGCGCCGGTCCAGAACAGGAAATGCCCGAAATCCCGCGTCTCGGGCGGGTTCACCGGCTGGTAGCCGTCGGGCAGCGCGAAGTAGGGAAAGCGACCGAGCGGCGCGTCCGAGACGGGAACGGAATCGAGCGCGAAGGCCTTCGGCGCCGCCGCCGCGTCCTGCGCCCGCGCGGGATCGGCCCCGAACCCGGACGCCGCGCAGGCGAGGGCCAGCAGGATACAGACAGGCTTCAGCGCTCTCACGACGCACTCCGGAACGTTGCGGAGGCGCGACGATAGCGGGCGCGGATCGGCGGGCAATTAGGTCGCCCGACCTACGGCCTCCGGGGCATCGCGCGCGATCGCGGGAGAGCGACGCGGGCGCCCGGAGCCCGGACAATCGACATATCTCCGGGACGGCGCGGCCGGAACGGCAGCCGCACCGCCCCGAGGCGGGACCGGGCGGGAGGCCTAGCCGCCCGACTTCTTGGCCTTGTCGGCGGAGCCCGGCGCCTCGTGCGGCTGGGGCGCGCCCTTCGGGAGTTCCGGATTGTCGGGGTTGTGCGGGGCGGCGACCGGGGCCGGCACCGTCTCGGCGGTGGCGGTGGGCTTCTCGATGTCGGGCAGCCCGTCCTTCAGCTTCGCGTTGATCTGCGCGAGGTCGTCCGGCTCGGGGTTCAGGTCCTTGGCGTGCTGCCACTGGAACTTGCCCTCGAGGCGCCGGCCCGAGCGCCAGTAGGCGTCGCCGAGGTGGTCGTTGATGGTCGGATCGCCGGGCTTCAGCTCGACCGCCTTCTCCAGCTCGCGCACCGCGTCGTCCCAGCGGCCGAGGCGGTAATAGGCCCAGCCGAGGCTGTCGACGATCATGCCGTCCCGCGGGCTCGCGTCGGCGGCCTGCTGCAGCAGCTTGAACGCCTCGTCGATGTTGATGTTCTGGTCGACCCAGGAATAGCCGAGATAGTTCATCACCTGCGCCTTGGCGGCGGGCTGGTTGGCCGGCACCAGCGACAGGGCCTTCTTCAGGTCGGCCTCGGCCTTCGGCCACTGCTTGGCGCGCTCGTAGGCGGTGCCGCGGAAATAGTAGGTCGTCCAGTAATTGGCCTGCGGCCGGTCGCCGATCAGGTCGATGGCGCGGGTGTAGGTGGCCGCCGCCTCCTCGTACTTCTTGCGGGCGCGCTGGACGTTGCCCAGCGCCGTGATGACGTCGATGTCGTCCGGGTGGGCCTTCATCGCCGCGTCGAGATGGGCGAGCGCCTCGTCGCCCTTGCCCATCTGCTCCAGGTTCAGGCCGATCTGGATGTCGGCGTTGAGCTTGAGCGGGGAATTGGCGGGGATCTGCGCGTAGGCCTCGTTGGCGCGCTCGGGCTGCTTCATCCGGTCCAGCGTGTCGGCGAGCGTCAGCCGGGCCAGCGCGTGGTCGGGGGCGAGGTAGAGGGCGAGCCGCAGGTAGATCACCGCGGGCAGCTCGTCGCCCTGCGTCGAGCCGGCCGAGCCCAGCCCGTACAGCACCTCGGCGGCGCCCTCCTGGGCGGTGCCGATCAGCCGGGTGAGCGGCTTGCCCGCCTTCAGCTTCTCGAGGGCGTCGCGCACCAGCGGGTGGCGCGGCGAGAGCTGGTCGAAGTCGGAATAGGCCTGGATCGCCAGGTCGGTGCGGCCGAGGCTGGCCTCCATCCGGGCGTAGGCGTCGACGATCCGCAGGGTGTTGTGGTCGGCGTCGTAGGCGGCCTTGAGGCGGCGCTCGGCCTCGGCGTTGTCGCCGGTCACCGACGCGATCAGGCCGGCGTGGTAGTCCCGGAAGGTGTTGTAGTAGCGCTCGCCCCGGAGCTTGTTGACCGTCTCCAGCGCCTTCTTGCCGTCGCCGGCGCCCGCGTAGGACCAGGCGGTGAGCAGCGTCGCGGTCAGGTCCGTGGCGGCACCCCGGCCGCTCCGGGAAAAGTTCTGGCGGGCGGCGGCCCACTGGCCGGCCTTGATCTGGCGCACCCCGAGGGAGAGGTTGGCCAGCCCGTTGGTCGGATCGCGGGCGATCAGCTTCTCGGCGGTGCGGAACGCGTCCGGCAGGGCCCCGTCGGCCAGCAGCGAGATGAAGGCGCGCTCGACGAGTTCCGCGTTGCGCGGGTCGGCCTTCACAGCCTCGCGGTAGAAGGTCGCCGCCGCCGCCGTGTCCCGCGACGCGCCCGCGATGTAGGCGGAGAGGAAGTTGCCCTCGAGCGAGTCCGCGGGCTCGTAGTCGAGCAGCGGAGTCGACTCCTTCGGCTGCGCGGCGAGCACGGTCTGCGGAAGCCCGGCAGCGAGCAGCAGGGCGAGCGCCGAAACGCTCCGGCGGGCGCGTGTCATCATCATGAACCGATCGCGGCTCCTGGGCGCCGGCCCGTCGGGGGCCGGGCGCGAGAATGGCGGGGCATCCCCGAAAAAACGTTGGGGACACTGAACCCATCCCGCCAGCCCCGCAAGGCGAAAGGATGGCGCGGGGGTTGAGGCCGGGTTGGTCGGCCGTCCCGTCATCGCGAGCGCAGCGAAGCGACCCAGGGCGGCGGGACGTCTGCCCACGGAGCGGTTCACCGGATTGCTTCGCTGCGCTCGCAACGACGTGAGCCTCGGCTCCTCGGCCGAGAGCAATCCTCACATGTTCGGGTAGTTCGGCCCGCCCGGACCCTCCGGCGTCACCCAGTCGATGTTCTGGTTCGGATCCTTGATGTCGCAGGTCTTGCAGTGGACGCAGTTCTGGGCGTTGATCTGGTAGCGCACGCCGTCGCTGGCGGCGGCGTCCTCCACCCACTCGTAGACGCCGGCCGGGCAGTAGCGGCCCGAGGGCCCGCCGTAGACGTCGTGCTCGGAGCGCTTCTGCAGCTCCAGGTCGCGGACCTTGAGGTGGGGCGGCTGGTCCTCCTCGTGGTTGGTGTTCGACAGGTAGACCGAGGACAGCCGGTCGAAGGTCAGCTTGCCGTCGGGCTTCGGGTAGACGATCGGCGTCACCTCCGAGAGCGGCTTGAGGCAGGCGTGGTCCGGCTTGCCGTGGGACAGCGTGCCGAACGGCGAGGCGCCGAGGATGCTGGTCGCCCACATGTCGATCCCGCCGAGCCCGACGCCGACCAGCGTGCCGTACTTGGACCAGAGCGGCTTGACGTTGCGCACCGCCTTCAGGTCCTGCCCGATCGGGCTGTCGCGCCAGCCGGCCTCGTAGGCGGTGAGCTCGTCGCCCGCGCGGCCGGCCTTCAGGGCGTCCGCGATGGCGTCGGCCGCCTGCATGCCGGACAGGATCGCGTTGTGCGAACCCTTGATCCGCGGCACGTTCACGAAGCCCGCCGAGCAGCCGACGAGGCAGCCGCCCGGGAAGACCAGCTTCGGCACCGATTGCCAGCCGCCCTCCATGATGGCCCGCGCGCCGTAGCCGATCCGCTTGGCGCCCTCGAAGGTCTCGGCGATCATCGGGTGGGTCTTGAAGCGCTGGAACTCCTCGAACGGCGACAGGGTCGGGTTCTCGTAGTTCAGGTGCGTGACGAAGCCGACCGAGAGCAGATGGTCGTCGAAGTGGTAGAGCCATGAGCCGCCGCCGGCCTTGTTGGGCAGGGGCCAGCCCATCGTGTGCTGCACGAGGCCGGGCTCGAACTTGCCGGGGGCGAGCTGCCACAGCTCCTTCACGCCGAGCCCGTACTTGAAGTGGTCGCTGTGGCGATTGAGTTCGAAGCGCCGGATCAGCCCCTTGGTCAGGTTGCCCCGGGCGCCCTCGCCGAACACCGTGTACTTGCCGCGCAATTCCATGCCGCGGGTGTAGTCGTCGCGCGGCTCGCCGGACCGGCCGATGCCGAGATCGCCGGTGGCGATGCCCGCCACGGCGCCATTGGCGTCGAAAAGCACCTCGGAGGCCGGGAAGCCCGGATAGATCTCGACGCCGAGCGCCTCGGCCTGGGCGCCCAGGTACTTGCACGTGTTCGAGAGCGAGCCGACGAAGTTGCCGTGGTTCGACATGAGCTTGGGGAAGAACAGGTTCGGCAGGGTGATGCCGCTGTTCTTGGTGAGCATCATGAACTCGTCGCGCTGGACCTCGGTCTTGAGCGGCCGCTCGGGGTCGGTGCGCCACTCGGGCAGGAGCCGGTCAAGGCCGATCGGGTCGATCACCGCCCCCGACAGGATATGGGCGCCGACCTCCGAGCCCTTCTCGACGACGACGACCGAGATCTCCTCGCCGATCTCGGCGGCGCGCTGCTTCAGGCGGATCGCGGTGGCGAGGCCGGCCGGGCCGGCGCCCACCACGACCACGTCGAAATCCATGCTCTCGCGTTCGGGCAGCGCCATCCTCGGGTTCCTTTTCTTGTTCCGGCGCCCGGTTCGTCGCCGGGCCGGCCTTCCTGATGCCGTCTCAAGCGATTCCAAGCTAGAAAGGCAAGTTGCCGACGCTCAAGCTCAAGGCAAAGTTCCCTTCGCCGCAGGGGACGGCGTCACAGCGCTGCGCCGCGCCGCGCTGTTCGGTCACGCAAGTCCTTGCCGCCCGGTGCGATTCGGCGCGTTGTCCACAGGCCCCGGCGATCCCACATGCTGAGTCCCATGCCGAGCCCCACCGACGCGCAAGCCGACCTGATCGCCTATCTCGACTTCCACGTGGAGGCCGGGGCCGACGCGGCGCTCGATGAGCACCCGCACGACCGCTTCAACGAGGCCGACGCGCCCGCGCCCACCCTGCGCGCGCCGCGCCGGGCGCCACCCCGGGCCGCCGCCGAGCAGCCCGTCAGCCCGGTCGCCAACACGCTCGTTCCCCCGCCCGGATCGCCGCCCCCGGGCATGGCCGCGCCCGCCGCGGCACCGCGCACCTTCGGCCGCGCTGCCAGCGCCCAGCCCGACGAGGCCGCGAGCGACGCCCGCGCCCGGGCGCGGCAGGCCAAGTCGCTCGACGAGCTCGAGCGGATTCTCGCGGATTTCGACGCCTGCCCGCTGCGCTTCACGGCCAAGAACCTCGTCTTCGCCGACGGCAGTCCCGAGGCGCGGGTGATGTTTCTCGGCGAGGCGCCCGGCGCCGACGAGGACCGGATCGGCAAGCCGTTCATGGGCCGCTCGGGCCAGCTCCTCGACAAGATGATGAAGGCGGTCGGGCTCGACCGGACGAGCGCTTATATCGGCAACATCGTGCCCTGGCGGCCGCCCGGCAACCGCAACCCGACTCCCCAGGAGGTGGCGGTGTGCCGGCCGTTCGTGGAGCGCCAGATCGAGCTCGTCGACCCGGACATCATCGTCTGCCTCGGCGCGCCCGCGACCCAGACGCTGACCGGCACCAAGGACGGCATCCTGCGGACCCGCGGCCGCCTCTTCCCGTACAAGTTGCCGAATCGCGAGGTGAAGCTGCTCGCCACGCTCCACCCGGCCTTCCTGCTGCGCCAGCCAGTGCAGAAGCGGCTGGCCTGGCGGGATTTCCGGTCCCTGCGCGCCCTCCTCGACGGGAAAGCTTGACCGGAGTGACGGAACCGGCTCTCCCCTCCCGTCATTAGAGCTTCGTTCCCGCTGCTGGCGCGCCAACGGCCGGACACGACGACGCACAGCAAACCGTGGGCTGCCCGGGGCGGCCGGCGCAGCATCGATGGCGGGACCCAACCATGCGCTGGGAAGATCTACGCAGCTCGGACAACGTCGAGGATCGGCGCGGTGAAGGGGGCGGCGGTGGCGGCATGGGGTTTCCCGGCGGCGGTGCCGGCGGGCTCGGCATCGGCACCATCGTGGTTCTGCTGATCATCAGCTACTTCACGGGCATCAACCCGGCGATCCTGATCGGCGGCGCCCAGCAGATCGGCGGCGGCGGCCGCGGCCAGCAGGAGCAGGTCGACCCGCAGACCCAGGCCAAGCGGCGGCAGGCGCCCACCGACGAGAGCGGCCGGTTCGCCTCGAAGATCCTCGGCAACACCGAGGACGTGTGGAGCCAGATCCTGCCGCAGCAGACCGGCAAGCAGTACACCCCGACGACGCTGGTGCTCTACACCGGCGGCACGCGCTCCGGGTGCGGTTCGGCCCAGGCCGCGATGGGCCCGTTCTACTGCCCGCTGGACAAGAAGGTCTATCTCGACACCGGCTTCTTCAAGGAGATGGCCTCGAAGTTCGGCGTGAAGGGCGACTTCGCCTACGCGTACGTGATCGCCCACGAGGTCGGCCACCACGTCCAGGACGTGCTCGGCATCCTCGGCAAGGTCCAGGCGCGCCAGCAGCAGGCCTCCAGCAAGACCGAGGCGAACGCCCTCTCGGTGCGGATCGAGCTGATGGCCGACTGCCTCGCCGGCGTCTGGGCCAAGAACTCCAACGACAAGTACGCAGAGCTCGAGCAGGGCGACATCGACGAGGCGCTGAACGCCGCCGCGCAGATCGGCGACGACGCGCTGCAGCAGCGCTCGCGGGGCTACGTGGTGCCGGATTCCTTCACCCACGGCTCCTCGGCCCAGCGCCAGCGCTGGTTCATGGCCGGCTACAAGAGCGGCCAGACCAAGGCCTGCGACACGTTCCGGACGGCCAACAACTGAAGGCGGACTCGGGCCTCACGAGCCGCCCCCGTCATCGTGAGCGCAGCGAGGCGACCCGGGGCAGCGTGACGTCACCGGATGGGGCGCCGCTGGATCGCTTCGCTGCGCTCGCAAGGACGCCGCGGTGAGATGCGGCGGGCGCGCCTCACCCCCGGCTCAGCCGCCGCGCGTTGGCCTGGACCTTACGCCGGTAGCTGCGGATCACCTTGCCGTTCGAGGCGCCCGCGGCGAGCATGAGCGCCGCCTCGCCGGCGGCCAGCATCTTCTCGGTCACCATGAGCTGCGCCTCGGCCTGGGCCGCCGGGCCGCCGAGGGCGAACATCGCCATGCGCTGCGCGATCACGCCCTGCGCCTCCAGCCCCAGCATGGCCATGTCCATGCCCGTCATCCACCAACCGAACAGCATCGCGATCCTCATGTTGCCCAGGGCAACGGCCGAGCCTCATCCCGGGTCCCGGGATGCGCCCAGGCCTGCGCCGGACGCAAGCGTTATCCCGCACTGCGGCACCCTGCCTTTGCGCCGCGTCGGTCGATGCCGTAAGCGGCCGGGACACTCCCGGACACCTTCCGGACAGCGACCTCCCGGACAGCGCCCGCCCCATGATACGCCTCGACAAGATCACCAAGCAGAACGGGCGGCAGCTCGTCTTCATCGAGGCCTCGGCCGCCCTGCAGCGCGGCGAGAAGGTCGGCCTGGTCGGCCCGAACGGGGCCGGCAAGACCACCCTGTTCCGGATGATCATCGGCCAGGAGCAGCCCGACGAGGGGCAGGTCGCCGCCGACCGGGGCATCACCATCGGCTATTTCAGCCAGGATGTCGGCGAGATGTCGGGCCGCAGCGTCGTCACCGAGGTGATGGACGGCGCCGGCCCGGTGAGCGCGGTCGCGGCCGAGCTCGCCGAGCTCGGCGCGGCGCTCGCCGACCCGGACCGCGCCGACGAGATGGACGCCCTGGTCGAGCGCTACGGCGAGGTCCAGGCCCGGTTCGAGGAGCTCGACGGCTACGCCCTGGAGGGCCGGGCCCGCGAGGTGCTCGACGGGCTGAGCTTCAGCCAGGAGATGATGGACGGCGACGTCGGCGCCCTCTCGGGCGGCTGGAAGATGCGCGTCGCGCTGGCCCGCATCCTGCTGATGCGCCCGGACGTGATGCTCCTCGACGAGCCGTCCAACCACCTCGACATCGAGAGCCTGATCTGGCTCGAATCGTTCCTGAAGGCCTATGACGGCGCCCTGCTGATGACCTCGCACGACCGCGAGTTCATGAACCGCATCGTCACGAAGATCATCGAGATCGACGCCGGCGCGCTCACCACCTACTCGGGCGACTACGCCTTCTACGAGGGCCAGCGGAAGCTGAACGAGGCGCAGGCCCAGGCGCAGTACGAGCGCCAGCAGGCGATGCTGGCGAAGGAGATCGCCTTCATCGAGCGGTTCAAGGCGCGGGCCTCCCACGCCGCCCAGGTGCAGAGCCGGGTGAAGAAGCTCGACAAGATCGAGCGCGTCGAGCCGCCCCGGCGTCGGCAATCGGTGGCCTTCGAGTTCCAGCCGGCGCCCCGCTCGGGCGACGACGTCGTGATGCTCAAGGGCGTGAACAAGCGCTACGGCAGCCGCACGATCTACGAGGGCCTCGACTTCTCGGTGCGGCGCAAGGAGCGCTGGTGCGTCATGGGCATCAACGGCGCCGGCAAGTCGACGCTCCTGAAGCTCGTCACCGGCACCACCGCGCCCGACGACGGCTCGGTCACGGTCGGCGGCAGCGTGAAGCTCGGCTACTTCGCCCAGCACGCCATGGACCTCCTCGACGGCGACCGCACGGTGTTCCAGACCCTGGAGGATTCCTTCCCGCAGGCCGGCCAGGGGTCGCTGCGGGCGCTGGCCGGCTGCTTCGGCTTCTCGGGCGACGACGTCGAGAAGCGCTGCCGGGTGCTCTCGGGCGGCGAGAAGGCCCGGCTGGTCATGGCGCTGATGCTCTACGACCCGCCGAACTTCCTGGTGCTCGACGAGCCGACCAACCACCTCGACATGGGCACCAAGGAGATGCTGATCGAGGCGCTCGCCAATTACGAGGGGACGATGCTGTTCGTGTCCCACGATCGGCACTTCCTGGCCGCCCTCTCGAACCGCGTCCTCGAGGTCACGCCGGAGGGCATCCACCAGTACGGCGGCGGCTACACCGAGTACGTGGCCCGCACCGGCCAGGAGGCGCCGGGCCTGCGGAGCTGAGGCGCCGCTCGCCATCGCGGGGGCAGCGCAGCGACCCCGGGGCAGCGCGCCCGCGGGAAGCGTGGCGCACCTGGATCGCGTCGCCGCGCGCGCGAGGAGGGCGGAGCGTTCCGGCCGGAAGCCCTGCGACCGGCGCGCCGCTATCGCCCCCCGTTGCCCCGCGCTAGGCTGCGCCGAAACGGCCCGGGTGAGACGCCGTGCGACGCCTGCTGAAGTTCCTCCACACGATGGGGTCCGCGGGGCTGCTGGGGGCCATGGCGTCCCTGGTCGTCATGCTGAGCCTGTCGCCCGCGCCGTCCGCCCTGGCGGGCTACGCGGCGACGCGGGGCGCGATGGGCGCCGTCGCCACATGGATCTTCCTGCCCGCCCTGGCGGTGACGCTGATGTCGGGCCTGCTGGCGATGGCGCTGAACCGCGCCTTCCTCAACGCCGGCTGGGCGTGGGTGAAGCTCGCCACCGGCGTCCTGATGTTCGAGGGCGGGCTGGTCTACGTCCAGGGCCCGATGAAGCAGGAGGCGGAGCAGAGCGCCCGCGCGCTGGCGGGCCTCGTCGATCCCGCGGGGCTGGCCGTCTCGCTGACCGGCGAGCGCGGCACCCTCTGGGTCCTGCTGGCGGTCGCGACCGCGAACGTGGCGCTCGGGATCTGGCGGCCGCGGATCCTGCGGATCCCCCGGTAGTGCCGCCGCACGGGACCGGGGGGCGGGCGACGGTCCCGCGCCCGGCCGGCCCTCAGGCAATGAGTTGACAGCTACAGACCTACTTCCCGATACAGAACCCGCTGAACAGCCGGTCGAGGACGTCTTCGACGCCGACATGGCCCGCGACTTCGCCCAGGGCCCGCACCGCGAGCCGCAGATCCTCGGCGGCCAGCTCCGGGAGACCGCCGGCACTGCCCGAGACCCGGTCGAGCTGCGCCACGCAGACCTCCAGCGCGGCCCTGTGCCGGGCCCGGGTGATCAGCGCGTCTCCGGTGCCGAGACCGTCCACGGCCGCGGCCTGGATGGCGTCGAGCAGGGCGCCCATGCCCGCCCCCGTATGGGCCGAGACCGTCACGTCGGCCCGGTCTCCCACCTGTTCTGAGCCGGCAAAGAGATCGGCTTTGGTCTGGACGATCAGGACCGGCGCGCGCGCCGGCCCGAGATCCGGAACCGCGCCGCCGGGGGGCACGAGCGCGACCACGAGATCGGCCGCGTCGATCCGCGCCCGCGTCCGCACGATGCCCTGCGCCTCGATCGGTTCCGCGGTGTCGCGGAGCCCGGCGGTGTCGACCAGGAGGACCGGCAGGCCGCCGAGGTCGAGCCGCACCTCGATCGCGTCGCGGGTCGTCCCCGGGCTGTCCGACACGATGGCCACGTCCCGCCGGCTCAGCGCGTTCAGCAGGGTCGATTTCCCGCTGTTGGGGGCCCCCGCCAGGACAACGGTGAATCCTTCGCGCAGGCGCTCGCCGCGCTGGCCGTCGCGCAGCGCCGCGGCGACCGCGTCGCGCAGGCGCGCGGCGCGGTCGAACAGCGCCGCGTCGAGGCCGGCATCGTCCACGTCCCCCTCGTCGGCGAAGTCCAGCGCGGCCTCGGCGGCGGCGAGGCAGTCGATCGCCTCCGCGCGCCACGCGGCCACCTGCCGGCTGAGCGCGCCGTCGAGCTGGCGCAGGGCCTGCCGGCGCTGGCCGTCGGTCTCGGCGTCGATCAGGTCGGCCACGGCCTCCGCCTCGGCGAGGTCCATCCGTCCGTTGAGGATCGCCCGCCGCGTGAACGCCCCGGGCTCGGCGGCCCGGCAGCCGGGAAGGCAGGCGAGGGTGGCGAGGACGCGCATCCGCACGGCCGCGCCGCCGTGCAGGTGCAGCTCGCCCATATCCTCGCCGCTGTAAGTGTCCGGCCCCGGAAACCACGCCACCAGCGCCCGGTCGAGCTCGGTGCCGTCGCGTGGATCCCGGAGGCGCCGCAGCGACAGCCGGCGCGGCGGCGGCAGGCGCCCGCCCAGGGCGACGAGCGCGTCGCGCGCGGCCGGGCCGCTGATGCGGATCACCGCGACGGCGGCCCGTCCGAAGCCGCTGGCCGGCGCGAAGAGCGTGTCGGTGTCGGTCATGATCCCACAGGGCCGCGCGGAGGAGCGGAGTTTCACGTGAAACACGCGTGGCCGCCCTATACCATCCCGACGTCGCGGTGCCGTGCCCGGATGCGCCGTCGCGATCTCGAACGGGGATTCGCCATGATCGTCTGGACCCGCCGCGCCTTCGGCCTCGGCCTGCTCGCCGCGCCGCTCGTCCGTCCGACGCGCGCCGCGGAGGCGGAGCCGGACTGGGCCGCCGTCGAGCGCCGGCTCGGCGGCCGCCTCGGGATCGCGGCCGCCGCGACCGACCGCGTCCTCGTCGCTTACCGCGCCGACGCGCGCTTCCCGATGTGCAGCACCTTCAAGGTTCTGGCGGCGGCGGCGGTGCTGGCGCGGGTCGATGCCGGCCGCGAGACCCTCGACCGGATCGTCACCTACGGTCCCGGCGACCTCCTGAGCTACGCGCCGGTGACTCGGAAGGCCCTGGAGGCCGGCGCCGGGACCGGGCGGATGAGCGTCGCCGACCTGTGCGCGGCCACCCTGATCTGGAGCGACAACGCTGCCGCCAACCTGCTCCTGGCGGATCTCGGCGGCCCCGATGCGCTGACCGCGTGGCTGCGCACCACCGGCGACGCCGTCACCCGCCTCGACCGGACCGAGCCGACCCTCAACACAGCGCTGCCGGGCGACCCGCGCGACACGACCACGCCGGACGCCATGCGGGCGACCCTGGGCCGGATTCTCCTCGGGACGACCCTGTCACCGTCCTCGCGCGACCGGCTGGAGGCCTGGATGGTCGCCTGCGAGACCGGCCGGAAGCGCCTGCGGGCCGGCCTGCCGCCCGACTGGGTCGCCGGCGACAAGACCGGGAGCGGCGACAACGGCACCGTCAACGACGTGGCGATCCTGCGGCCGCCGGGGGGCGCGCCGATCCTCGTGGCGGTCTACGTCACGGGATCGACGGCCTCCCCCGAGACCTGCGCGGCGGCCTACGCTGAGATCGGCCGCCTCGTCGCCGCGCGCGCCCATTCGACCTGACCGGACGAACCATGAAGACAGCCGCCAGAACGCCGTCCAAGACACCGTCCAAGACGACCCGCGCCACGCTCGCCCTCGACAGGGCCGGCATCCCGCACAGCCTCCACGTCTACGCGTACGATCCGGACGCGCCGCGCATCGGCCTTCAGGCCGCGGAGGCGCTCGGGGTGGATCCGGGGCGCGTGCTGAAGACCCTGATGGCGTCGGTGGACGGACGGACGGTGTGCCTGCTCGTGGCCTCCGACAGGGAGGTGTCGATGAAGCGGGTCGCCGCCGCCTTCTCGGGCAAGGCCGCCGCCATGCTCAAGCCAGCCGATGCCGAGCGGCTGACCGGCTACCATGTCGGTGGGATCAGCCCCCTGGGGCAGAAGCGCCCCTTCCCGACAGCGATCGACACCGGTTCCCTGACCGACCCGACGGCCGAGATCCACGTCAACGGCGGCGGCCGGGGCCTGCAGATCCGCCTGACCGAGGGCGATCTCGCTGCCGTCCTGGACGCCCTCGTCGTGCCGCTGACGTGATCCCGCGGTAATCGCTCGTTTACCCTGCCGTCGCACGGTGTCGCCTCTCGGCGGAGAAGGCGGCGCAGGGGCGGCATGCGGGAAACGGCGCGCAGGGCGATCACGGCGCTCGGACTCGTCCTGCTGCTCGCGGGACCGGGCCGCGCGGCCGATCTCGACATCCGTGGCGGCGTCGAGACGGGCGTGGGCGGCCCTCCCCGCTTCTTCCCGCGCAACGACGGCCTCGACCGCCGTCCGGTCTACGCCGTCCGGTCCCGCGCCGTGCCGGTGGGCTGCACGCCCCGGCGGGCGCCCGTGCCCACCAACGCGCCGGACGATCCGAGCTACGTCGGCTCCGAGTACGGCCTGGGGCATCCCAGCTACTACGGCTTCACGCCGCCGCCCGGCGTGGACGATCCCTTCGGACGCTCGCTCCTGCCCTACTGCCCGTGACGCCGACCGGGGCGGCGGGGATCGTGACCGGACTGCCGGATTCCACCGCCCCCCATCATGCTCTAGACCGGCCCTGCCCTCCCCCGGAGCCCGTGCCGTGTCCGAGTCGACCTTCCAGTCCTTCCGCGACCTCGAAGCCCTGCGCGGATGCGTGGCCGCGTGGCGCGGGGCGGGCGAGCGCGTCGTCCTGATCCCCACCATGGGCGCGCTGCACGACGGGCACCTCGCCCTCGTGGCCGAGGCGCGGCGGATCGGCCGCCGGGCGGTGGCCAGCATCTTCGTCAATCCGACCCAGTTCGGCCCGAACGAGGATTTCGCCCGCTATCCCCGCGACCTGGACGCGGACCTGGCCCTGCTGGCGCGGGCCGGCGCCGACGCCGCCTGGACGCCCGGCGTCGAGACCATGTACCCGCCGGGCTTCGCCACCCGGATCGAGGTCGCCGGCCTGACCGAAGGTCTGTGCGGGCCGTTCCGCCCCGGCCACTTCGCGGGCGTCGCCACGGTGGTGACCAAGCTCCTCAACCAGGTCCGGCCGGACGTCGCCCTGTTCGGCGAGAAGGACTTCCAGCAGCTCCGCGTGCTCCAGCAGGTCGCGGCGGATCTCGACCTCGCCGTGGAGATCCGCGGTGTGCCGACCGTGCGCGAGCCCGACGGCCTCGCGCTGTCGTCGCGCAACCGCTACCTCTCGGCCGAGGAGCGGGCCGTCGCCCCGAAGCTCCACGCCGTCCTGTCCGAGATCGCCTCCGCATCCCGCAACGGCACCCCCGTGGCCGGCCGGATCGCCGCCGGGCGGGCGGCGCTGGAAGCGGCGGGGTTCCGCGTCCAGTACCTCGCGGTCTGCGACGCCCGGACCCTGGTCCCGGTGGAGCGGGTCGACGGCCCGGCCCGCGTGATCGCCGCGGCCTTCCTGGGTCGGACCCGGCTGATCGACAATCGCGCCGTCTAGGCCGCCCGCGGTCGTGGCCGCCGGGCCACGGCGCGCGGATTTCCGGCTTTGACTGCGCCAGGTGATTGGCGCCGCCCGGCCGACCTGTTCTCTGCTGCTCCCGTGATCGGAACGCGCACCGCACCGGCCGTCCTGGCCATGTCCCTCGCCCTGGCGGGTCCCGCCGGCGCCGGCGAGGACGCGTTCGAGGGGATGGCCGGCCCCTCCGGCGAGCGCCTGCGCTACGACGCGAAGGGGCTCACCCTCACCTTTCCCGAGCCCGACGTGAAGCTCCAGATCGGCGGGCGGCTGCACATCGACGGCGGCGCGGCAGGCTTCAGCCGGCCCGACCTGCCCGAGGCCTTCCCCGACAACGTCGCCGTGCGCCGGGCCTGGATCGAGCCGACGCTCACCGTCGGCCGCGACTGGGTGATCGCCTTCCAGTACGATTTCGCCGACCCGATGCTGCCGATCAACGACGCGCTGGTCGCCTGGAAGGGGCTGCCGGACACGATCCTGACGCTCGGCAACATGAAGGAGCCCTTCAGCCTGGAATGGCTGCAGAGCAACAACGACACGCTGTTCGCCGAGCGCTCGGCGGCCAACGCCCTCGTGCCGGAGCGCCGGTTCGGCCTCGCGGCCGGGCATCAGGGCGCGATCTGGACCGCGGTGGCCGGCGTGTTCGGCAACGCCGCCAGCAGCGGCATCGACGGGGACGGCGTCGCGGTCGCGGCCCGCGCGACCGTCGCGCCGATCATGACCGCCGACGAGACCCTGCATCTCGGGCTCGCGGGGGCCTTCCGCAGCCGGTCCCGCTCGGACGGTGCCTTCAGCTTCTCCAGCCCCGCCGGCGCCTCCCTGTTCGAGCGTCCCCTGGTGGATACCGGCGATCTCCCCGACGCCGCCAGCGTGTCGCGCCTCGGTGCCGAGCTGGCCTATCGCCGCGGCCCGCTCCTGGTGCAGGCGGAGTACATCCGGGCCGCGTTGCAGCCGTTCCGCGGTCCCGGCCAGCCCGGCACCGCGCTCGATTTCCAGGGCGGCTACGTCGAGGCGGCCCTGGTGCTCAACGGCGAGGGCCGCGCCTACGCGCTGACGCCGCAGAGCGGCACGACCTACGCGACCTTCCGGGGCGTGACGGTTCCGGAGGCGCAGCGGCTCTCCCGGGGCGGGATCGGCGTGTTCGAGCTGGCGGTGCGCTACAGCGCCGTCGACCTGGACGCGCGGGGCTTCCGCGGGGGCATGGAGCGGGACGTGACCCTCGGCCTGAGCTGGTATCCGGAGCCCAACCTGCGGTTGATCGGCAACGTCGTCCGCGGGCGCGTGCGGCCCGGGGAGGCCCAGTCCGAGACCCTGGGCACCCGCCCGTTCACGGTCGACACGGTGATCGCGCGCCTGCAGATCTACTGGTGACGCGCCCCGCTGGGGCGGCTCCAGTCCCGGCCGCGGCCCCGGACACGACCGGTCACACGACCGGTCACACGGCCGGTCACACAGCCCTGCGCAGGACCGACCGGAACGGGCGCCGTTCGGGCTCCGGCGGGGGTGTCGGCTCCCCGGCGGGCGGCGCCGCCAGGACCTCCGCGCGCACCGGCCGGGGCGCCGCGAAGGCCGTCCCCTGCGCGAACGGCACGTCGAGGTCGATCAGGTCCGGGACATCGGCCTCGTCGGCGACGCCCGTGGCGACGACGCGGATCCCGGCCCGGGCCAGGGCCGGCGCGGTGTCCTCGACGGCGAGGTCCGACAGGCTGCCGCGGGTGGCACCGGGCCGGAGCAGCATCTCCGCCGGCACCTTGACCTGCCCGATGCCGAGCGCGGCGAGTTCGGCGGCGTCGAAGCGGAGATCGTCCGGGCGGTCGAGGCTGAAGCCGATCCGGCCCTGCAGGGGCGCGAGCAGGCCCCGCTGGCCAGCATCGAGCCGGCGCCAGCTCTCCTGCGGCAGCGCGATGGTCAGGCCCGCCAGGGCCGGGTCGTCGGCGGCCGTGCGGGCCAGCTCGCGCAGGAGGCCTGGCTCGAACAGCGACAGCGGCGACAGCCCGTAGGTCAACAGGGTCTCGCTGCCGCGCCGGGCGAGGTGGCGGGCCACGATCGTGGCCCGCTGGAGCATCCGGCGGTCGAGTTCGGTGGTGCGCCCGTAGCGCTCCAGCACCGGCAGGAACATCTCCGGCTCGGCCGGCGTCGCGCCGGGGCCGCCGATCCGCAGCCGGGCCAGCGCCTCGTAGGCCACCACCTTGCGCTGCGGCAGGGTGACGACCGGCTGCAGGTGGATCTCGAGACCGTCCCCCTCGAAGGCGGCGATGATCGCGCCCTCGTCCGCGGGCGCGGCCGTGGGCCGGGGCGGGATCGGCCGCGGGGGGATCGGCCGCGCCGGGACGGACGGGGCCGGGGCGGGCTGCGGCCGGGGCGGGACCGGCTCGAGGGGCGTGCTCCGGCCCTGCGGAGGCGGCACCGGCACGGGCGGCGGCGGGGCAGCGTCGGCGTCCGGAAGGGCCGTGGCGGGCGCAGCGGGCAGCGGCCGGGGCGTCTCGGCGGGCCTGGTCTCGGGCGCGATCTCCGGCCGGGCCTTGAGGCCCGCGATCTCGGCGTCCTGGGCGCTCACGACCGTCGTGAGGTCGCGGACGATCCCGCTGAGCAGCCCGAACTCGACGGTCAGCTCCTCGATCTGGGCGCGCAGGGCGGCCTCCGCGGTCTCCGGCCGCGGCTGGGCCGCCGCGGTCGCGGCCGCCGTCTCGACCTTGAGCAGGCGCCGGGACAGCAGATCGACCTCGCCGGACAGCTTCTCGCAGCGCGCCTTGAGGGTGGCGATGCGGGTCAGGGCGAGACCGCCCGCAACGGCGGCCGCGGCGCCGAGCGTCAGGGCACTCCAGAGCGGCAGGAACACCGCGAGCGGCCCGAACACGACGAGCCCGAGAAGGCCGACCGTCAGCAGCCCCGCGTACCGGCCGAGGACCGGGACCATCGTCTGAACACCTGCCAGGAACGCGCGCCGGTCGCCGGGGGACATCCCGAGCGATCCCCACCGGGCGCGAACCGAATCGCAGGATCATTGGCCGCCCGCACCCCGCCCGGCAAGGCTCGGGGACCGCGATGGCGCGCCGTGGCCTGTTAATTCCGGGCGGTGTGACGCCCGCGCCCGCTGGAACGTTGCGGATTCGTCACGGCGCGCCCGATTGCGGGGCGATCCGGGGAGGGTTGCGCGGCTAGCGAATGCGGACCGGATGAAAAAGGATCATAAAGCGTGGCCATGACGTCCGTGCCCCCGCGTACTCCCCGATTTCGCGCCGTTCTCGGCGCCGGCGCGCTCCTCGCGGCCTTCGGCACGACGGCGCCGCGGGCCGCGGATCTCGGCGCGGATCTCCCGCGCACCACGCCGACCTTCGCGATGGTCGATCCCAACACTTGGATCGTCACGCTGAGTGGCTCGATCCAGGCCGTGCCGCGCTATCCGGGCGCGAGCGACTACACGGCCGTCGGCTACCCCTCGATCGATATCCGCCGCGTCGGCGAGCCGCGCCGCTTCTCGACGCCGGATGACGGGTTCAGCTTCTCGCTCTTCGACACCGAGTCGTTCCGCATCGGCCCGACCGCGCGCTTCGTGCCGGGGCGCTACTACGGCGACGACCGGCGCCACCTGTACGGTTTCCGCGACGCCCGCTTCGCCGTGGAGCCCGGCGTGTTCGCGGAGTTCTACCCGGTCTCGTTCATCCGGACCCGCGTCGAGCTGCGCCAGGGCGTCTACGGGCACCACGGGACGGTCGGCTCGGTGGCGGCCGACTATCTGATCCCGGCGGAGAAGTTCCTGTTCTCCATCGGGCCGCGCCTCAACGTCGGCGATGCCAGCTACGCGCGGAAGTATTTCGGCGTCTCGCCGATCGAGGCGGCGCTGAACGGGCGCGTGACGCCCTACGACCCGCGCAGCTTCTACTCGGCGGGCGTGCTCGGCGGTGTGACCTACACGCAGAGCGAGACGTGGTCGTACACGGCCTATGCCGGCTACACCCGGATCCTGGGCGCCTCCGGCGACAGCCCGCTGGTGCGGCGCCCGTTCGGCAACCCCAACCAGTATCAGTTCGGCCTGCGCATCGATTACGCCTTCCGCATGCCGGCGCTGTTCTGAGCCGACACCCGGCTTGCGCCGGGCCGGCCGGGTCCCGACATCCCCGGGAGACGATCGAGGAGGCCCGGATGGACGTGACGCGCGCCGACCTGCTGATGCGGGTCGAGGGCATGACCTGCGAGGGCTGCGCCGCCGCGGTGACCCGCACGGTGAAACGGATCGATCCCGCGGCCGACGTGCAGGTCGACCGGGACGCCGCGCGCGTGGCGATCCGCACGGACGCGCAGGCGCTGACCATCGCCGAGGCCCTGACCAGGGCCGGCTACACCGCGACGGCCATGACCGGCTGAGCCGCGTCTCCTCCGGGCCTGCGGGCCGTAGAGGCCGGAGCGCCCCGCGCAGAGCCGACGCTACCCTCGCGCGCGGCGCGCGTCGGCCGGGCCCGCGATTCCGGACGGCGCGCCGGACGACGGACCCTCCCGCTCAGGAGCGGCTCAGGAACATCCCGGTCAGGAGCAGGGCGAAGGCCGCGAGGCCGAACAGGCCCTCCTTGCGCTGGGTGCGGTCGAGGAAATGGGCGGCGGCGCCGGCCGCGCAACAGGCGGCGCCCAGGCCGATTGTCAGCGACGACATCTCGAGTCTCCTCCTCGCGCGTCGCTCCGCGGCGCGGCGAAAACAGTCCCTCTCGTGGGCCTGCCGGACGGCGTTGTCCGTTCAGGATTGAGTCACGGCGGAAGATTTGCACGGTCCGGACGGACTGGCAAGGGATGACGGCCAAGTCCTCGCCGGGCCTTCGTCAGCAACGCGCGCGCGAACAACAGATCTTCGCGTCGCGGGCGCGTTGAATACCGCATTCAGATGGGCCCGATCGGGGCGGGCCGGCGGGGCGGGACGCGTTGACCGCCGCGCCCGCGCGCGCTTAGACCTCCCGGCAGATCCGCCGGTCCCCGCGCGCGCACCGCGCACGGTGCGTGCGCGCCGCCCGCACCCGCGGCGGGATGTCTGCGAAAGGCTGCTCGGTACCCGATGCTCACCCCCTCCTCCGCCCGGTTCGACGTCGCGGTCGTCGGCGGCGGCCATGCCGGCGTCGAGGCCGCCGCCGCCGCGGCGCGCTGCGGCGCGCGCACCGCGCTGGTCACCCACGATCCCGCGACGATCGGGGCGATGTCCTGCAACCCGGCGATCGGCGGCCTCGGCAAGGGCCACCTCGTCCGCGAGGTCGACGCCCTGGACGGGCTGATGGGCCGGGTCGCCGACGCGGCCGGCATCCAGTTCCGCCTGCTCAACCGACGGAAGGGTCCGGCAGTGCGCGGGCCGCGCACCCAGGCCGACCGCAAGCTCTACGCCGCCGCCATGCAGGCCGCCGTCGCCGCGACCGCGGGACTGACCGTGGTGGCGGGCGCCTGCGAGGATCTGGCCTTCGACGCCGAGGGCCGGCTCCGCGGCCTCGTCCTGGCCGACGGCCGCACCCTCGCCTGCGGCGCGGTGGTGCTGACCACCGGCACCTTCCTGCGCGGCCTGATCCATATCGGCGAGCGGCAGATCCCGGCAGGCCGCGTCGGCGAGGCGCCGGCGGTCGGGCTGGCGCGGACGCTCGACCGCCTCGGCCTCCGCCTCGGGCGCCTGAA
Source organism: Methylobacterium sp. C33D (assembly GCF_053345825.1). NCBI lineage: Bacteria > Pseudomonadati > Pseudomonadota > Alphaproteobacteria > Hyphomicrobiales > Methylobacteriaceae > Methylobacterium > Methylobacterium sp. C33D. The sequence continues at coordinate 28,624 of NZ_JBKFAV010000022.1, read as the reverse complement.
GACCGGGACGCCCCCGCGCCTCGACGGGCGGACCATCGACTGGTCCGGCCTGGAGATGCAGGAGGCCGACGCCGAGCCGGTGCCGTTCTCGACGCTGACCGAGCGGATCACGACGCCGCAGATCCGCTGCGGCATCACCCGGACGAGCCGGGAAGTCCACGACCTGATCCGTGCCAACCTGCACCGCTCGCCGATGTATTCCGGCGGCATCGCCAGCCGGGGTCCGCGCTACTGCCCGTCGATCGAGGACAAGGTCGTGCGGTTCGGCGACCGGGAGGGGCACCAGATCTTCCTGGAGCCCGAGGGGCTCGACGACCCGACCATATACCCGAACGGCATCTCCACGGCGCTGCCGGAAGAGGTGCAGCGCGACCTCGTCCGCCTGATCCCCGGTCTGGAGCGGGCCGCGATCCTGCGGCCGGGCTACGCCATCGAGTACGACTACGTCGATCCCCGCGAGCTCGATGTCGGCCTCCAGGTGAAGCGCCTGCCGGGCCTGTTCCTGGCCGGCCAGATCAACGGCACGACAGGCTACGAGGAGGCGGCCGGCCAGGGGCTGGTCGCCGGCCTCAATGCCGCCCGGCACGCGGGCGGCCTCGGCGTCGCGGGCTTCGACCGGGCCGAGTCGTATCTCGGCGTGATGATCGACGACCTCGTGACCCAGGGGGTCAGCGAGCCGTACCGGATGTTCACCTCGCGCTCGGAGTACCGGCTGTCCCTGCGGGTCGACAACGCCGACGCCCGGCTCACGCCGCGCGGGATCGCGCTCGGCTGCGTGGGCGGAGCCCGGGCGGCCCATTTCGCGGCCGGGCAGGCGGCGCTCGACGCGGCGCGCGCCCGCCTCGACGCGGTGAGCCTGACGCCCAGCCAGGCCGCGGCGCACGGGATCGTCCTGAACCGAGACGGCATCCGCCGCACCGGCTTCCAGCTCCTCGCCTACCCGGAGATCGGCTGGTCGGACCTGGCGGCGGTGTGGCCGGACCTCGCCGAGGTCGCCCCGCTGATCGCCGACCGGATGAAGACCGACGCGACCTACGCGGTCTACCTCGACCGGCAGGACGCCGACATCGCGGCCTTCCGACGGGACGAGGCCGTGCGCCTGCCGGCGGGGCTGGACTACGCGGAGATCAGCGGCCTCTCGAACGAGATGCGGGTGAAGCTCGAGACCGTACGCCCCGGGACCCTGGGACAGGCGGCGCGGATCGAGGGCGTGACGCCGGCCGCCCTCACCCTGCTGGCCGCCCACGCGCGGCGCGGCGCGCGCGCGACCGCCACCGCCGCGGACCGGCACCCGGCATGAGCGATCCGGATCGCGCCCGTATCCTCGCGGCAGCCGGTGTTTCACGTGAAACAGCGGAGCGGCTCGACCTCTACGTGGCGCAGCTGCGGCGCTGGCAGCCGATCAAGAACCTCGTCGGCCCCGCGACGCTGGCCGAGGTCTGGAGCCGCCACATCGACGACGCGCTGCAGCTCCTCGACCTCGCACCGGAGGCCCGCACGTGGCTCGATCTCGGCTCCGGCGCGGGCATCCCGGGCCTGATCCTGGCCATCGCCGGACGGGACCGCGGCGTCCGGGTCGACCTCGTCGAGAGCAACGCGCGCAAATGCGCCTTCCTCACCGAGACCGCCCGGCTGACCGGCGCCCCGGCCCGGGTGCGCAACGCCCGGATCGAGGCGGTGATCGGCGACTACGTCGGGGCCGACGTGGTCTGCGCCCGCGCCCTCGCCCCGATGGTTCAGCTCCTCGCCTGGACCGAGCCTCTGTTGAAAACGGGCACCACCGGCCTGTTTCCGAAGGGGCGGGACGTACAAGCCGAATTGACCCAGGCCGGCGCGCAGTGGAGAGTCGTTAACGACCTCGTGCCGAGCCGGACCGATTCCGATGCCCGGATCGTGCGCGTCACTGCCCTCGCCGCCCCGAGCCACCGATGAGCGAAGCGATCCTCGGCGATCCCGCCGACCGGTCCATGGATTCATCCATGCGACGCCCTCTGCGCGTTCTGGCGCTCGCCAACCAGAAGGGCGGCGTCGGCAAGACCACGACGGCGATCAACCTCGGCACCGCCCTGGCGGCGATCGGCGAGGACGTCCTGGTCATCGATCTCGATCCGCAGGGCAACGCCTCCACGGGTCTCGGGATCGACCGCGCCAAGCGCCGGGTCTCGACCTACGAGGTCATGGCCGGCGAGGCCTCGCTGGCGCAGGCCGTGGTCCCCACCGCCGTGCCGCGGCTGTCGCTTGCGCCCTCGACCATGGACCTCCTCGGCCTGGAACTGGAGCTGGCCACCCTCCCCGACCGGGCGCACCGGCTGCGCGGCGTCCTGAAGAGCCTGACCCAGGCGCCGAGCCTGAGCCGGATCAGCTACGTCCTGATCGACTGCCCGCCCTCGCTCAACCTGCTGACCATCAACGCGCTGGCGGCCGCCGACGCGGTGCTGGTGCCGCTGCAGTGCGAGTTCTTCGCCCTGGAGGGCCTGAGCCAGCTGCTACGCACCGTCGAGCAGGTCCGCGGCGCCCTGAACCCGAAGCTGACGATCCAGGGCATCGTGCTGACGATGTTCGACCCGCGCAACAACCTCTCCGCCCAGGTCGTGGCGGACGTGCGCGGCTTCATGGGCGACAAGGTCTACGAGACCGTGATCCCCCGCAACGTCCGGATCTCCGAGGCGCCCTCGCACGGGAAGCCGGCGCTGCTGTACGACCTGAAATGCGCCGGCAGTCAGGCCTACCTGCGCCTCGCCTCGGAGGTGATCCAGCGCGAGGGCCGAGTTCCGGCCGCGGCCTGACGGGTTTGAGTCCCCCTCCCGGTTCGAGGGGCGAGTGTGGAGCGTGACACGGGTGGCGATCATGGCGGAGGAGGGGGCGAAGCCTCGACTGGGGCGCGGGCTCGCGGCGCTGATCGGTGACTTCAATGAGGCCGGGAAAGCCTCGGCCAAGGCCGAGGAGCAGCGCCGGGTTCCGATCGAGTTCCTGCGCGCCAACCCGCGCAACCCGCGCCGGAGCTTCGCCGAGACGGAGCTGTCCGAGCTGGCGGCCTCGATCGGCCAGCGGGGCATCATCCAGCCGATCGTGGTCCGCCCGATCGGCGACGTGCCCGGGACCTTCGAGATCGTGGCCGGCGAGCGGCGCTGGCGGGCCGCCCAGCGCGCCGGCCTCGACGAGGTGCCGGTGGTGGTGGTCGAGATCGACGACCGCGGCTCCCTGGAATTCGCCATCCTGGAGAACGTCCAGCGCACCGACCTCAACGCGATCGAGGAGGCGTCCGGCTACGAGCGCCTGATGAAGGATTTCTCGTACACCCAGAAGGAGCTGGCCGAGATCCTCGGCAAGAGCCGCAGCCACCTCGCCAACACGCTCCGGCTGCTCAACCTGCCGCTGTCCGTGCAGGAGCGGGTCACCGCGGGCGAGCTGACCGCCGGCCACGCCCGCGCGCTGCTGGCCGTCCGCGATCCCGAGGCGATGGCGCGCCGCGTCGTGGCCGAGAGCCTGTCGGTCCGCGACGTGGAGGCGATCGCCTCCGCGGAGGCAGCCCCGGCCGAGACCCCCCGCCCCGGCCGCCCGCGCCTCTCGGCCGAGCGCCCCGCGACGGTGCGCGACCTGGAGCTGCGGATCCACCGGGCGCTCGGCGTCCCGGTCTCCTACAAGCCGAAGGACGCCGACTCGGGCGAGATCCGCATCCGCTACGAGACCCAGGACGAGCTGCAGGCCCTGCTCAACCGGTTCAAGGTCTCGGACGCCTGAGGAACCGTCCCCGCCGGGTGGCCCCGCCTCAGCGGGCCCGGCGCGGGCCCGATATGAGCGCGGTCAGCAGGCCGCGGCGCGCGGTGGCAGAGGGTGTGGTGTCTCGCTCAGGCCAGCCGGTCCGGGCCGGGCGATAGAGCGCCGACATCGCGCGTCTGTGTCCGCGCGGTTCCTGTCGCAGCCGTCCCGAATGCGGGCCTCGCCGGACGCGGACCGGCGCGCCGTCACCCTCTCCCGCGCGGGCGAGGGCACCCGCGCCCCGGATGGCACGGCCTCAGCGACGCCGCCGCGCCCCCGCCTCCGCGACCCGCAGGAGGGCCGCCGAGGCCAGCGCGTGGGCCAGGTCGGGCTCGGCCCGCCGGCAGGCCAGGACGGCCTCCTGCAGGGCCGCCACGGCCTGCCGGAGGGTCCCGGGCGGCCACGCGCCGAGTTGGCCCTCGATGCTGGCCCTGCGCTTGAAATGCAGGCCCCGCCACGTCGCCACCATCGCGGCGGGCGTCTTGTCGGGATTGTCGAGCCGGGTGGCGAGCAGCGTCAGGGCGTGCCGCAGCGCCGAGCCCAGCACCGCGCCCGGGTCGAGGCCCTCGTGCCGGAAGCGGCGGTAGTCGCGCTCCACCGCGTCGCGGCGGCCGTCGAAGGCGGCGTCGATCAGGGTGTTGAGCACGCTCGCCGCGACGTCGCTGGTCACGGCCTCGACGTGCTCGAGGGTCACGGTCCGGTCCCCCTCCCCCGCGGCGTAGAGGGCGAGCTTCTCGATCTCCATCAGGCTCGCCCGGCGGTCGCCGCCGAGGCTGCGGGCCAGGACCTCCCGGGCGGCCCGGTCGATGCGCAGGCCGCGCTCCTGGAGGGTGCGCTCGATCAGGTCCGACAGGGTCCGCTCGTCGTCGGCGTAGCAGGGGATCGCGAGGGCCTTGGGGGAGCGTTCGCAGAGCGTCCGGAGCGGGTTGCTCTTGGCGAGGTCTCCGGCCTCCACGACGATGCGGGCGTCCGCGACGGTCGCGCCCAGCACCGCCTCGACGGCGGGCGCGTAGTTGCGGGTGCCGGGCCGGACCCAGATCGACCGGCGGCCGCCGAACAGGCCCATCGTCCCGGCCTCGTCGCACAGCCGGCCCGGATCGGCGGCCAGGGCGTCGCCGTCGATCCGCACCAGCGCGAAGGGGTCGGCCGGATCGGCGACGAAATCCTCGGCGAGCTTGCGGGCGCGCTCGGTCACCAGACCGGTATCCGGCCCGAACACCAGGATGACGGGGATGCGCGGATCGGGCCCGCGCCGGATCAGCCCCTCGATCTCGCCGGCCTTGACCGCCGTCACGTCGGGCTACGGCTTCGTCGAGAGCACGGCCGCGAGCCGGCTCTTGATCTGATCGGACAGCACGCCCGCCAGGCGGATCTCGGCGTCCCGCGCCGCCCGCTGGCTGGCGAAGCGCTGGACCGAGCGGTCGTAGGTGGCGGTCGAGGTGGCGACACCCTCGGTGTAGACCTTGGTGCCGCTCATGTCCTCGAGGCTGTACTTGATGTTGGCCACCAGCGTGCCGGCCTCGGCGCGGCCGGTGGTGGAGGAGACGATCGGGGTCTGCACGATCTCGGAGCCCGAGAGCTTCAGCCGGTAGCGCTTGGTCGCCGGGTGACCGGACCCGTCGAGGTCGAAGACCAGCTCGCTGCGCAGGTAGTGGCCGAGGCGCTCCTGGCCCTGGGCCATCGCGACGTCGTCGACCTGGACCGAGGCGAGCAGCGCCTGGACGGATTCCCCAGAGGCGGTCGGCCCGTAGAGCGGCCGGAAGCAGGCCGAGAGGCTCAGCGCCAGGCCGGTCGCGCAGGCGAGGCGGGCGATCCGCCCCGCGATGGAAACTCCCGAACCCACCATCCGCCGTCGTTCCGCCCCTGCCTGTCGGATCGTTCTAGCGCGGACACGGCGTTCCGCGCCACGACGCTACGGGGCAAACGTTACGATTCCTCTGCGGCAAGAGCGTGATCGTCCGGTTTCCGAATGTGAGGCCGCGGCCGTCCGGGGGCCGGTCCATCTCAGGCGATCGCCGCGAGATAGGCCGAGACCGTGACGACGGCCAGCATCGTCGAGACCAGCACCACGGTGGCGGTCAGGTCGGCCTCGCGCCGGTAGAACTCGGCCAGCATGAACGGACCGGTGCCGGTGGGCAGGGCGGCCATGAGCACGGCGGTGTGCAGCAGGAGCGGGGGCAGGTCGAACAGGTAGCGGCCGAGCCCGTAGGCCAGGACCGGGTGCAGCGCGAGCTTGAGGCCGACGAGCAGCGCGGCGGTGCGCCCCTGCCCGCCCCCTGCGCGACGGGGCTGGGCCAGGAACAGGCCGAGCGCCACCAGGGCGCAGGGCGCCGCCGCGCCGCCGAGGAGCTTCAGGAACGTGGCCACCGCCTCGGGCACGGTCAGCCCGGCACTCGGCACCAGGGCGCCCAGCGCCGGCGCCACCAGCAGCGGGTTGCGCAGGAGGGAGCGGAGCACCGTCCACCAGACCGGCCGGCGGGGCCCGCCGCTCCGGCCCGACGCGGCCGACTCGCGCCGCAGCCCGGTCTCGATCAGCACGATCGCCACCGCGAAGACGCCGCAGACCGTGAGGATCGCCGCCACCGTGGTGGGCGCCAGCGCCTCCGGCCCGAAGGCGACCAGCGCCAGGGGGAAGCCCATGAAGCCGGTATTGGCGTAGCCGGCGTTGAGCCCGTCCACCGCGGCGTCGGCCAGCGGCCGTCCCGCCCCACGCCGGATCAGCACGGTGAGGGCGAAGACCCCGAGGCTGCTGAGCCCGAAGGCGCCGATGAAGCCGGGCTTCCAGATGGCGCTCCAGTGGGCGTGGGCGGTCACGTCGAACAGCAGCGCGGGAAGGGCCAGGAAGACCACGAACCGGTTGAGTTCGGTGGTGGCGGCGGCCCCGAGCACGCCGATCCGCCGGGCCAGCCAGCCGGCGAAGATCAGCGCGAAGATCGGCAGCACGACCAGCAGGGTCGAGAGCATGGCGGGTCCGGGTCGGAGGACGATGCTCCGGCCTTAGGACGGTTTCCGATCCCGGCTCCAGTGCCGCGGGCGGGGATCTGCCATGCCGCGGACCCCGCCCGTGGAAGCTACCAGCGGTAGATCAGGCTGCCGATGACCGTCGCGGGCGCGCCGCGGTAGCAGAAGCCGGCCTGACAATTGTAGTAGTCGCGATCGAAGATGTTGAACGCGTTGATCTGCGCCCGGAAGCCTTTGTACTTCGGATCGAGCGCCGCGAAGTCGTAGGCGACGAGGGCGTCGACCAGCGTCACGGTCGGGTTGCGCACCGTGTTCTCGTCGTCGGCGAAGCTGTTGGCATTGAACCGGATGCCGCCGCCGATCGTCAGGCCGCGCAACGCGGAGGACGGCGGGAACAGGTAGGTCAGGAACGACGCGAAGGTGTCGCCCGGGATGCCGGAGAGCTGGTTCCCGTCGATCGCCGCGCCGGTGACGGCCGAGGTCTGCTTCACGAAGCGGAAGTCGAGATGGGTGTAGGCGAGCGTCAGGTTGGTCCCCGGTGCGAAATTCGCCGTCGCCTCCATCTCGAAGCCGCGCGAGTTGACCTCGCCGGTCGCGACTTGGTTCGCGAAGTTGGTCGGATCCTGGCGCAGGATGCTGGTCTGATTGATGTCGAACCCGGCGATGCCGGCGCTGATGTTCGTGCCCGGGATCAGGTACTTCACACCGGCCTCGATCTGATCGCCGGTGGCCGGACGATAGGGGCGGCCGGTGACGGTGTTGACGCCGACCTGGGGGGTGAAGGTCGTCGCGTAACTCGCGTAGGGCACGAGGCCGGGCGCGAGCTCGTAATTCAGGCCCGCCCGGTAGGTGAAGGCGCTGTCGTTCTGGCTCTGCGGACCGGCGACCACGCCCCGGGTCACGCTCGCCGTATCGGAGGCGACCCAGTCCTGCCGCCCGGTCAGCGTCAGGACGAACTTCCCCCACTTCGCCTGTTCCTGGAAATAGACGCCGACCTGATCCTGCGCCTGCCGCGAGGAGCGATCGATGCTGGGGCGCGCGATCGGCTGGCGACCGTAGTTCAAGGTGAGCAGGTTGAGGTCGGGCGCGACGCCGAAACCGGCGACGCTCGAGAAGTCGTAGTGGTAGTAGTCGATGCCCGCCAGCAGCGTGTGGGCGACCGGGCCGGTATAGAGGTGGCCCTCGAGCTGGGTATCGACCGCGAAGGAGGCCAGGGACTGCTTGAACAGGCCGGTGGAGCGCTGTGCGCTCAGACCCGTCACACTGTCGACCTGCGTGTACGAGAAGTTGGCGTCGACACCGGAATAGCGGAAGTTCTGCCGCAGGATCAGGTCCGGCGAGAATCGGTGTTCGAAGGCGTAGCCGATCCGGTGCTGATCCGTCCGGTAGGTGTTGAGCGCGCCGTCGCCCGAGTAGATCCGCGACACGCGGAAGCCCGGGAAGTTGTAGAAGCTCGCGTTGCCCGGGACGTTCGACTCCTGGAACTCGGTCAGCAGCGTGAAGGTCGTGTCGGCTGTGGGGCGCCACGTGAAGGCGGGCGCGATCGTGAAGCGGTCGTCCCGGACGCCGGGGCCGGGCAGGAACGTGTTGGATTGCCGGGCCACGCCGGTCAGGCGGAAGGCCATGGTGCCGTCGGATCCCTCCACCGGGGCGCCAATGTCGAAATTGCCCTGGTAGCGGTCGAAGTTGCCGCCCTGGAACCAGACCTCGCCGAACTGGGCGAAGACCGGCCGCTTGCTGGTCACGTCGACGATGCCGCCGGGCGAGCCCAGGCCGTAGAGGCCGGAGGCCGGCCCGCGGAGGATCGTCAGGGCTTCCGTCCCGTAGGGTTCGATCCGCGGCACCGCGAAGCCGACGCCGGTCTGGCGCAGGCCGTCGCGGAAGATGCCGTCGTAGGTCTCGGCGAAGCCGCGGATGTAGAACGCGTCGGCCCGCGGGTCGAAGCCGAACACGTTGCTGGACACGCCGGGCGTGTACGCCACCGCCTCGTTGAGGCTCTGCACGTTGCGGTCGTTGAGCTGCTCGCGGGTGACCACGGAGACCGATTGCGGCGTCTCGAGCAGGGGCGTGTTGGTCTTCGTCGCGGTGGGGCTCACCCGCGCCACGTAGCCGGTGACGCCGGAGGGCCCGCCGCCGCCGCCGCTGGTGGCCGCGCTGCCGCCGTCGCCGCCGCTGACATTGCCGCCGCCGCTGCCGGATCCCGTCGGGGCCGCGACGGCCGGCCGGGCGGCCTCCACGGAGATCTCGTTGAGCTGGACGGCGGCGCCCTCCGCGGCAGCGGCCTGAACGAAGGCGACGGTGGTCAGCGCGGTGGTGGCGAGGAGCAGGCCGGACTGAGCGGAGCGAAGCGACATCGGAGACCCACGAACACGCCGCGACGCGGCGCCCGACGTCCACGTACCACCAATCACGGTCTCTCGATCAAGCCGAAAACGTGTTGTAAATCACACACTTAGAAGCGTTCAAATCTGGAACGGTTCGAGCCTAGAACTCCAGCGGCGGCTCCCGCAGGGCGGTAGCCTCCCGGGTGCAGGCGGCCTGATCGGGCGCCGGTCCGGCGCCGCCCAGGGCGGCCCGCAGCTCGGCGCGGGCCTTGTCGAGGTCGGCCCGGAAGGCCGCGTCGCCCATCAGCGCGGCGAAGACCGCGGTTCCGGTCAGGCGTCCCGCCGCCACGTCGCTGAGCCAGTGCACGCCGCAGACGATCCGGCTCTCGCCGTAGGCCCGGCCGCGGGCCAGGATCGGGGTCGCCTTCTCGGGCACCAGGGATGCCAGGATCAGCGCGTAGGCCCAGCCCTGCGTGGCGTGGCCGGAGGGGTAGCTGAAACTGTCGGCCAGGGCCTGGCTGCGCTGCACGCAGATCGGCGCCTCGTTGCCGACGAACGGGCGCAGGCGGCGGTAATGCACCTTGGGCCCCCGCGTCGCCCGGGCGAGGTCGAGGCGGGCGCGCTCCAGGAGGTTGATCACGGCCGGCACCCGCGCTTGGTCGATCCGGGTGCCGAGCACGCAGGCGAAATTCTCCAGCACGGCGGCGGCGCCCTCGGACACGTCGTTGGCGGCCAGATCCCAGCGGGGCGTCCCTTTGAGGGCGCGGGTGCTGTTGAAGGCCGCCCGGTCGGCCCTGTCGAGGGGCGCGTCGTGGGCCGGCGGGGAGGGCAGGAACTGGACGGCGTCCGGCACCGCCGCGTCGGCCAGGTAGGGCTTCACGGCCGGCTTGCCGGGCTTCAGCGTGTCGGCGCCGAGGGACGGGGCCGCGGGCGTGCCCGGGGGCACGGGGCGAGGGGAATCCTCGGCGCGGGCCGCGACGGCCAGAAGGAGGGTGAGGGCGGCCGGGGCGAGGAGGGGCAGGGACGGCGTGCGCAGCATCGGATCCGGGACTCTCTCGGATGGAATCTGCGGGGCGCGCCCGCTGCCGGAGGAACGGCTCAGCCGGCCCGTTCAGTCCCTGCACAGGCGGCTCGATCTGTCCAGCGCGCGGCGGCCGGGGCGCCTTATGAACCGCTGCATGTTGTAGGTGCGCATTCCGATCGGCGCGGAGTGCGAAGCGTCGTCAGAGCACGGCGATGGCCGGGGAAACGCGCGTCGACGACCTCGGATGCAAGCCCGAGGCAAGTTTGCTCGGCAACAGTGACCGGTAGATGTTCTATCGCGGGCAGCGCAAAGCGGCACTCTGATGATTGACACCCGGGAGGAGGATCACCGCCGCGAAGAACTCGGGTCTCTCTACGTCATCACGGCGCATGAATTCAATCATGTCGCGAGATCGACGCCGATAGACAGGAGGTTCTTCGACAGGGACCTCCCTGCGAGATTCTATTTCGTCGATAGACACGGCGCGCCCCGCGATTTCCGAAGCGCGTACATCGAGGAACGCATCCTCAATCCCAGCATCATCGACGCCGGGAGCCGATTCATCGCGGAATGGTCGTTCCTTCTCACCGAATTCGAGAAGCCTTTCGCGCAGTATCCGTTCTTCGTCGTGTCGTCACGGTTCTTCGAGAAGAATCTGTCCCTACCCCTGGAGCTTCAGACGGTGCTGGCGTTCGCCTTCCCGTGCCTGAAGTGTTACGGATGGGGATATCTACCTTCGTACGATCGAAAGGCCAATTTTCAAGATCTTCAGCTCTACAAGCAAGTTGGCTATCTCGGCATCAAGGATGAGGGCATCGCTTTTCTCGACGGGCTGTACGGCGTGCGCTTCGTCGATCAGTACCGCATGATCTCCGACTTCTTCTGCAACTATATCGGATTCCAATCGCGGGAACATCTGATCGAGTACGTCAAATTCTATCTCCCATTGATACGAAGATTTTTTGACGCAGACTGGAACATCGTTCGACAGCCCGAACTCTACGTGCGCAGAACAGGAACGTATCGGAACGAGAAGCCATTCACCTTTCTTCTGGAAATGGCGTCCCATCTGTTCTTCTACAAGAACAATCTCAGGTTCTGTGGCGTCAGCTACGACGGCATTCACGAAGTCGACGAGCGCGAAACAATCATGAGGCCGATCATAATGTGGGATCAGGCGGGATGACCGGCTGGAACCTTTCCGGGAGTCCTCGAACGGATCAGCCTTCCCGGATCGCGGCGGCCACGGCGTCCGGATGCTCCTCGTGCGGGCTCAGGGCGCCGGGGATCGCGGCGCCGGTCACGCCGCCCTGGGCGACGAGGGCGTCCATCTCGGCGCCCGAGCGCCGCGGGGCGCCCGCGGGGCGCAGCACCAGGGTCGGCGGCAGCCCGTCGCCGAACAGGGCCAGGAAGGCCTCGCGGCTGCCCACCGGGTCGAGGCCGCCGGTGACGAAGGCGGCTGTACCGAAGCGGCCGTTGCGCTGGCGGGTGATGGCGTGCTTGTCGCGGATCACCGCCGGGGTGACCCGAGCCGCGTCGGCGTAGACGTGGGCGCGCATCATCCGGCCGATGATCGGCGGGCTGATGTTGATCCGGTAGAGCGCCTCGCCGAGGATCGGGGCCTCCACGGCCCGGCGGATGCGCGGGAACCAGTGCGCCCGCCCCGGCATCGCGGTGGGCAGCGGCCCCCGCCAGGTCGGCGCCACCAGGACCAGCCGCTCGAAGGCCCGCGGATGGCGCCGCGCCGCCGCGACGAGGTAGCCGGCGGCGTGTCCGGCCGCGACGCCGAGGGCGTAGGGACCGGGCGCGGCGGCCAGCAGGGCGTCCAGGAAGGCGTGGAAGGTCGCCGGGGCGAGGGGAACCCGCGCCCGCGGCCGGGCACCGAAGCCCGGCCAGTCGGGGATGAGGCAGCGGTACGCCGTCCCGAGGCGGCCGGCGAGGCCGCGCATCTCGGCCCGCGCCGAGATGGTCGAGAGGGCCGGGAGCAGGAGCGCGTCCGGCCCCGCCCCGATCCGGTCGCAGGGGGTCGGCACCGTCCGGCCCGCCACCGTGAGGGTCAGCTCAGACGTCTCCATCGCGCGCCCGCCAGCGTCCGGATGTGTCAGGTGCGCAGCAGCTCGTTGATGGCGGTCTTGGACCGCGTGCCGGCATCGACGCGCTTGACGATCACCGCGCAGTAGAGCCCCGGGCCCGGCGTGCCGTCCGGCAGCGCCTTGCCCGGCATCGTGCCCGAGACGACCACCGAGTAGGGCGGCACCCGGCCGTACATGACCTCGCCGGTGGTCCGGTCGACGATCTTGGTGGAGGCGCCGATATAGACGCCCATGGACAGGACGCTGCCCTGGCCGACGATGACGCCCTCCGCCACCTCGGCGCGGGCGCCGATGAAGCAGTCGTCCTCGATGATCACCGGGTTGGCCTGGAGCGGCTCCAGCACGCCCGCGATGCCGGCGCCGCCCGAGATGTGGCAGTTCTTCCCGACCTGCGCGCAGGAGCCGATCGTCACCCAGGTGTCGACCATCGTGCCCTCGCCGACATGGGCGCCGAGATTGACGAAGCTCGGCATCAGCACGGCGCCCGGGGCGATGTAGGAGCCGCGGCGGACGAAGCAGCCCGGCACGGCGCGCAGGCCCGCGGCGCGGAACTCGGCCTCGCCCCAGCCGGCGAATTTCGACGCGACCTTGTCCCACCAGGGCGCGCCGCCGGGGCCGCCCTCGATCGTCGCCATGTCGTTGAGGCGGAAGGAGAGCAGCACCGCCTTCTTCAGCCACTGGTTCACCACCCAGTCATGGTTGCCCGACTTCTCGGCCACGCGCGCCTGGCCCGAATCGAGCAGCTCCAGGGCCGCCTCGACCGCCTCGCGCACCGCCCCCTTGGTGGCGGTCGACACGTTGGCGCGGTCTTCCCAGGCGGCTTCGATGGTCTGGGCGAGATCGGAAGGGGCGAGATCGGAATGGGGCTTGCCGGCCTGGGACATGGAACGGGTCAGAACTCTTGCGGCGGGAGCCCGTGCTTACAAGCGGTCACCGGAGCTGTCACCTGAGGAGATGCCGTCGATGACCTCGAGCAGCGCGCGCACCTGATCGAGATCGGTCACCAGCCCGGCGAGGTCGTCCGCCAGGGTGTCGTGGACGGCCTGCGCGGCGGCGGGGAATTCCTCCAGCACGCGGCGCATCAGCATCGGGGTGATCCGCATCACCGCGGCGCTGCCCTCGGCCCGGGCCTCGGTCGGGCGCGTCCCGCGCACGAACAGGGCGAGCTGGCCGATCAGGGCCGAGCGCCCGGCCCGCACCGGCTCGGCCGCCGGAACCCGGGGCTCCAAGCGGATCGTGCCCGCCATCACCACGAAGCCGCCATCGGCCGGGTCGCCGCGGGCGAAGAGCAGGTCGCCGTCCGCGAGGTCGCGCCGCTCGGCCGCGAAGGTCAGCAGGCGCAGGGCGTCCCGGTCGAGGAAGCCGAACAGCGGCGCGGCCGCGAGGATCGCGATATCGTCGTCGAGCCCCAAGAACGCCTCACCACCCTGCGCATACGCGAACCCGCCGGATCGCCTACACGTAAAGCTTCAAATCGTCAGGGCAGCAACTTGTATCCGCCGCCCTCCGTCACGAGGATCGCGGCGGTCGCGGGGTTCGGCTCGATCTTCTGGCGCAGCCGGTAGATATGCGTCTCCAGCGTGTGCGTGGTCACCTGGGCGTTGTAGCCCCAGACCTCGGCCAGCAGGGTGTCGCGGTTCACCACCGCCCGGCCCGCCCGGTAGAGGAAGCGCAGGATCGCGGTCTCCTTCTCGGTGAGCTTCAGCTTCGAGCCGCGCTCGCCAACGAGGAGCTTGGCCCCCGGGCGGAACGTGTAGGGTCCGATCTGGAACACGGCGTCCTCGGAGGCCTCGTGGCTGCGCAGGTGCGCGCGGATCCGGGCCAGCAGGATGCCGAACTTGAACGGCTTGGTGACGTAGTCGTTGGCGCCGGCCTCCAGCCCCTCGACGTGGTCCGCCTCGGAATCCTGGGCGGTCAGCATGATCACCGGGCCGCGGAAGCCGCCGGCGCGCATCCGGCGCACGGCCTCGCGCCCGTCGAGGTCGGGCAGGCCGACATCCATGACGGCGAGGTCGATCCGCTCGGCGGCGACCCGCCGGATCGCGTCCGTGGCGTTGGCCTCGGTGAAGACCGTGAACTCGTCGCAGAGATCGAGCTGCTCGGTCAGGGTATCGCGCAGGATCGCGTCGTCGTCGCAGATCAGCAGGCGGTAGGCGTTCGGCATCGTCCGGGCCCCAGTGCGTGCTGCGGGCGGGGCGAGGGGCCGCCTGCCGGATGCAGCATGCGAAGATGTCAGATCGCGGCAGGATCGCGCGACGACCCTACCCAGGCTTGTGTTTCCGCATCCTTTCGCCACCGTGACAAGCGCGCCGGCGAACGGGCTGCGGGATCGGGGCACGCCGCTCCGGGATCACGGCGCCGGTCCCCGCGGCGGCGGGCTGGCTGGCTCCCGAATCCCGGCTCGGCGGCCCGGGTTCGACCGAGAGATAGGGCACCCTTTGTGGCCGGAAGTTGCCTTGCGCGCAATTTTTCACCGGTTCGGAGTACCGATCCCGGGCATAAGACCCCGGGACCGGACACATTCGGGAGGCAGACATGCGGCGGCCGAGCGGGGGACCCATCCGCATGACCCTGGGGGAGATCCGCGTCCGCGCCCTCGTCGGGGACCGGCGGCGCGGGCAGCTCCTCGTCGGCCCGACGGTGATTCCCTGCGCCCTCGGCGCGGGTGGGATCGTCGGCGACAAGCGCGAGGGCGACGGCGGCTCGCCGCGCGGGCGATTCCGCCTGCGCGGCGGCGCGTACCGGCCCGATCACCTCGCGATCCGGCCGCGCACGCTGCTGCCGCTGCGCGCGACCCGGCCCGAGGACGGCTGGTGCGACGATCGGCAGGACCGCCGCTACAACCGGCCGATCCGCCTGCCGGCCCCTGGGGTCAGCGCGGAATCGATGTGGCGGGGCGACGGCCTCTACGACGTGGTGATCGACCTCGATTACAACCGCGCCCCGATCCGGAAGGGGCGGGGCTCGGCGATCTTCCTGCATGTCGCCCGGGACGGCTACCGTCCCACCGAGGGCTGCGTCGCCCTGGCCCGGGCCGACCTGCTGCGGCTGCTCGGGCGCCTCGGGCCGCGGACGCACCTGCGGATCGGCTGAGGCCCGGGCGCGCAGACTCAGGCCTTGCGGGTCCGGGCCCCGAAGATCGCGGTCCCGACCCGGACATGGGTGGCGCCGAGCTGGATCGCCGCCGGGAAGTCCGCGCTCATGCCCATCGAGAGGATCGGCAGGTTGTGCTCCTTCGCCAGCCGGGCCAGCAGGGCGAAATGGGCCGAGGGCGGGTCGTCCGCGGGCGGGATGCACATCAGGCCCTGGATCGCCAGCCCGTGGGTCTCCTGGCACTCCGAGAGGAGGGTGGCGAGCTGGTCCGGGAGCACGCCGCCCTTCTGCGGCTCCGCGCCGGTGTTGACCTGGATGAGCAGCTTCGGGGTCCGGCCGGACCGCTCGATCTCCTTGGCCAGGGCCGCCGCGAGCGACAGCCGGTCGAGGGAGTGGATCACGTCGAACAGCGCCACCGCCTCCCGGGCCTTGTTGGATTGCAGCGGCCCGACGAGGTGCAGCTCCACGTCCGGGAAGCGGTGGCGGAGGGCCGGCCACTTCGCGGTGGATTCCTGGACGTAGTTCTCGCCGAAGACGCGATGGCCGGCCTTCAGCGCCGGCAGGATACCCTCGGCCGGGACGGTCTTGGAGACCGCCACGAGCTGGACCTCGGCCGGGTCGCGCTCCGAATCCTCGGCCGCGCGGGCGATGGCGGCGCGCACCTCGGCGAGGCCGGCCGCGACGTCGGCCTGACCGACGGGGAGCTTGTCGGTCCTCTGTCCCATCCCGTCGGTCGGCGGGGCATTCGGGCCGGTCGTCGCGTCGTCCATGGCGTGCCTGTCCTGTCGCTGCCGGGCGCCGGTCTGCGCGGTATGAGCCTCGGCGCGCGTCGTCGTCGCGCCGCATCCCCGCCGACCTATGCGTTCGCGCGCCCCGCGCAAGCCCGAATCGCGCGCCGCGTTGACCGGCTGCGGCGCAGATATGCTATCGCGGCGCGACCGTGCCGTGGTCATCCTTCGGAATGACCGACGAGCCCCTGACGCAGCCGGATCCATGACCGCCAGCACCGCCCCCCAGCCCGTCGAGCGCTACAACGCCAAGGATGCCGAGCCGCGCTGGCAGGAGGCCTGGGCCGAGAAGCGGCTGTTCGAGACCGACAATGCCGACGGCCGCCCGAAATACTACGTGCTCGAGATGTTCCCCTACCCGTCGGGGCGCATCCACATGGGCCACGTCCGCAACTACGCGATGGGCGACGTGGTCGCCCGCTACAAGCGCGCCCGCGGCTTCAACGTGCTGCACCCGATGGGCTGGGACGCCTTCGGGCTGCCGGCCGAGAACGCCGCCATGGAGCGCAAGGTCAACCCGCGGGACTGGACCTACGCCAACATCGCCTCGATGCGCGACCAGCTGAAGGCCATGGGCCTGTCGCTCGACTGGAGCCGGGAGATCGCGACCTGCGACCCCGACTACTACAAGCACCAGCAGCGCATGTTCCTCGACTTCCTGGGCAAGGGCCTCGTCACCCGCCGCACCGCCAAGGTGAACTGGGACCCGGTGGACCACACGGTGCTGGCCAACGAGCAGGTGATCGACGGGCGCGGCTGGCGCTCCGGCGCGCTGGTGGAGCAGCGCGAGCTGACCCAGTGGTTCTTCAAGATCACCGACTTCGCCGAGGATCTGCTGACCGCCCTCGACGGGCTGGACCGCTGGCCGGAGAAGGTCCGGCTGATGCAGAAGAACTGGATCGGCCGCTCGGAGGGCTTGGAGGTCCAGTTCGGCCTCGCCCGGCCGGTGGCCGGCGCGGCCGATTCGGTGACCGTCTACACGACCCGGCCCGACACGCTGTTCGGCGCCAAGTTCCTGGCGATCGCCGCCGACCATCCCCTGGCGGCCGCGCTGGCCGAGGGACGGCCGGAGCTGCAGACCTTCATCGAGGAGTGCCGCCGCACCGGCACCGCCCAGGCCGCGATCGACACCGCCGAGAAGCACGGCTTCGACACCGGCCTCACCGTCCGCCATCCCCTGGACCCGTCCTGGGAGCTGCCGGTCTACGTGGCGAACTTCGTGCTGATGGAGTACGGCACCGGCGCGGTGTTCGGCTGCCCCGCGCACGACCAGCGCGACCTCGATTTCGCCAACAAGTACGGGCTCGGCAACACGCCCGTGGTCTGCCCGGAGGGGCAGGATCCGGCGACGTTCGTGATCACCGACACCGCCTATGTCGAGGACGGGCGGATGATCAACTCGCGCTTCCTGGACGGGATGAGCACCGGCGAGGCGTTCGAGGCCGTGGCGCGTCGCCTGGAAGGCGAGGGGGTCGCCAGGCGCAAGGTCCAGTTCCGCCTGCGAGACTGGGGCGTCTCCCGGCAGCGCTACTGGGGCTGCCCGATCCCGATCATCCATTGCGACAGCTGCGGCCCGGTCCCGGTGCCGGTCGCCGACCTGCCGGTGAAGCTGCCCGAGGCGGTGTCGTTCGACCAGCCCGGCAATCCGCTGGAGCGGGACGCCGCGTGGCGCAACGTGCCCTGCCCGCATTGCGGTGCCCCGGCCCGGCGCGAGACCGACACGATGGACACCTTCGTCGACTCGTCCTGGTACTACGCGCGCTTCACCGCGCCCTGGCTGGCGGACGCCCCGACGGACCGGGCGGTGGTCGACCGCTGGCTGGCGGTGGACCAGTATATCGGCGGCATCGAGCACGCGATCCTGCACCTGCTCTACGCCCGGTTCTTCATGCGGGCGATGCGCGAGACCGGCTGGGCCGGCGTCGCCGAACCCTTCGCCGGCCTGTTCACGCAGGGCATGGTCGTCCACGAGACCTACAAGGACGCGGCCGGCGCCTGGGTGCCGCCGGCCGAGATCCGCTTCGCCACCGAGGAGGGCGAGCGCCGCGCGTTTCACGTGAAAACTCAGGCGCCGATCGCGATCGGCCCGATCGAGAAGATGTCGAAGTCGAAGAAGAACGTGGTCGACCCCGACGACATCATCGCGAGCTACGGGGCCGACACGGCGCGCTGGTTCATGCTGTCCGACTCGCCGCCCGAGCGCGACGTGATCTGGACCGAGGAGGGCGTGCAGGGCGCGGCCCGCTTCGTCCAGAAGGTCTGGCGGCTGGTCAACGCCGCCGGGCAGGCGGCGGGCGACGGCGCCGCGGATCTCGCCCTGCGCAAGGCCGC
Source organism: Methylobacterium sp. C33D (assembly GCF_053345825.1). Classification (NCBI taxonomy): domain Bacteria; kingdom Pseudomonadati; phylum Pseudomonadota; class Alphaproteobacteria; order Hyphomicrobiales; family Methylobacteriaceae; genus Methylobacterium; species Methylobacterium sp. C33D. The sequence continues at coordinate 10,251 of NZ_JBKFAV010000022.1, read as the reverse complement.
CCACCGGGCGCTCGCCTCCGTGCAGGACGATATCGAGCGCCTGCGCTTCAACCGCTGCGTCGCCCACATCTACACCCTGGCCAACGCCCTGGAGGACGGGTTGCGCGGGCCGGTCTCGGCCGGCGCCGCCGAGGAGGCCGCCGGCATCCTTGTGCAGCTCATCGCCCCGATGATGCCGCACCTCGCCGAGGAGTGCTGGTCCGTGCTCGGCCGCGGCGGCCTCGTGGCCCAGGCGCCCTGGCCCGAGACCGAGGCGGGGCTCCTCGTCGAGGACGAGATCACCCTGCCGGTCCAGATCAACGGCAAGAAGCGCGCGGACGTGACCGTGCCCCGCGACGCCGACGCCAAGGCCGTGGAGGCCGCGACCCTGGCGCTGGAGGCCGTCCAGAAGGTGCTGGAGGGCAAGACGCCGCGGAAGGTGATCGTGGTGCCGGGGCGGATCGTGAACCTCGTGGTGTGATCCGACGCCCGGTTGATGGCATCGATCTGACCGTCTTTGCGAGCGGAGCGAAGCAACCCAGCAGCAGGACGCCCACCGAGGTCGCGCAACCCTGTGTCACTTCGCTTCGCTCGTGACGACGGAGCGCGTGACGCCTGCCCGAAGGTCTCACCCCCGGTGAAGGCGCCGCCACTGGGAGCCAGGCTCGGCGATCCGGGTCGCCTCTACGGCGCGGCCAGATCCGGATCCTGTCCGCTGGCCTCCAGGCCGCGCCGCACCAGCCCGTCCCGCTTCGCCCGCGCGACGAAATCCGCGAGATACGCGGCGCCCGCCGGATGCCCGACCGGCATTCCCATCGCCTGCGGGATCTCCATGAAGTGCCCCGGCAGCAGCCGCACCTCCGGGTGGGCCGCCGCGTAGGCGGCGAGGGGCTGGTGCACGCCGGCCGCGACGTCGAGCCCGTCCCGGGCGAAGGCCGTGACCGCCTCGGCCGAGGTCGGGGCCCGCACCAGGGTCGCATGCTGCAGGGCGCGGCTCAGGAACAGGTCGTAGGCGCTCCCGCGCCCCACCGAGACGCGCACGCCGTCGCGGTCCACCGCCTCCGGGGAGCGGATCGGCGAGGCGGCCGGCACGAGGTAGCTGCCGGCGATCAGCACGTAGGGCTCCGTGAAGGCGATCCCCTCCGCCCGCTTCGGGTCGATCGCCAGGAAGCAGATGTCCCAGGTCCCGGAGCCCGCCGAGCCCGAGACCGCGCCGGCCCCCGGGAACGTCACGAACGCCACCGGCACGCCGAGCCGGGCCGCCAGCGCCCGCGCGAGGTCGACCGAGACCCCCGCGGGGCCGTCGGCGCCGCCCTGGGCCAGGACCGGGTTGCCGAGGTTGATCGCCGCCCGGAGCGTGCCGGTGGGGGCGAGGTCGTGCAGGACCGTCGGGTCGGGCGCCATGGGTCTCGTCTCCGCGTGCGCGGCGGTGGGGAGGAGCAGGAGAAGGAGGGCCGCGCCGATCCGCATGAGAGTCGCTCCGCCTCAGGCGCGCCGCGCCGGCCCGCTCGACGCGGAGGCCCCCTCCCGGTCGGCGCGGCGGCGCCGGCGGGCCAGCATGTTGAGGCCCTCGACGCCGGCCGAGAACGCCATCGCGGTGTAGATGTAGCCCTTCGGCACGTGGGCACCGAACCCCTCGGCGATCAGCGTCATGCCGATCATGATCAGGAAGCCGAGGGCTAGCATCACCACGGTGGGGTTCCGGGCGATGAAGGCCGAGAGCGGCTCGGCGGCGACCAGCATCACCACCACGGCGACCACCACCGCCACCATCATCACCGGCACGTGCTCGGTCATGCCGACCGCCGTGATGATCGAGTCGATCGAGAAGACGAGGTCGAGGAGTAGGATCTGGCCGATCGCCGCGCCGAAGCCGATCGTGCCCCCGGTCACCCCCGCGGTCTCGGGCTCCGGATCCACCGTGTGGTGGATCTCCTTGGTCGCCTTCCAGAGCAGGAACAGACCGCCGCCGATCAGGATCAGGTCGCGCCAGGAGAAGGCCTGGCCCAGCACAGAGAAGACCGGCTCGGTCAGGTGCACGATGAACGCCACGGTGCCGAGCAGCCCCAGCCGCAGGATCAGCGCGAGCCCGATCCCGATGCGCCGCGCCCGGGTCTGCTGCTCGGCCGGCAGCTTGTTGGTCAGGATCGAGATGAAGATCAGGTTGTCGACGCCGAGTACCACCTCCATCACCACCAGGGTGGCGAGCGCGGCCCAGACGGCGGGCTGGCCGGCGAGCTGGATCAGGTCGGTCACAGGCGGGGCGCCTCGCTGGTCGGAAACAGGCGGCTGCCGAGGGTGGAGAGGTCGAAGGGGCTCGGACCGCGCACCGGCTCGGGCGCCAGGACCTGCAGGATCTTCGGGAAGATCTTGAAGTGGGCGGGCGTGTGCGTGGTCAGCTCGCCGTCGGTGTTCACCGGCCGGGGCCTGCGGGTCGAGAGCCGGATCTCCTGCGCGTGGAACGCCCGCACGTCGGCCGCCCGCCCCTGCGTGCCCCGCCGCAGGGCGGGCAGCAGCGCGAGGAGCCGCCACCAGTGATTGATCTCGAGGCTGTAGAAATCGAGCTTGCCGTCGTCGACCGAGGCGCTCTCGGCCACGGTCATGCCGCCGCCGTAGTGCCGGCCGTTGCCCACCGAGACCTGGATGGTGGTGACCTTCTCGACCACCCCGTCGTGCTCGATCGTCACCGTGAAGGGCCGGACCCGGCGCAGCACCCGCACCGCCGCCACCGCGTAGCCGAGGACGCCCCAGGTCTTCTTCGATTCGGCGGTCAGCTCGCCGGCCAGCTCCGCCGAGAAGCCGATGCTCGCCACGTTGAAATAGTAGTGGCCGTTGACCCAGCCGAGATCCACCGGCCGCGCCTGCGCGGTGGGGATGAAGCGGGCCGCCGCCAGGGGGTCGAGCGGCAGGTTGAGGGAGCGGGCGAGGTCGTTGGCCGTGCCGAGCGGCAGGATCGCGAAGGGCAGGCCGCTCGCCACAAGGGCCGGCGCGGCGTAGTTCATCGTGCCGTCACCGCCGCCCAGAATCACGAGGTCGACCGCGCCGGCCCGCTCGCGGATCACGTCGCGGCAATCGGCCTCCGGCGGCGGCTCCTCGGGCTCGATGCCGCCCGCCCGCAGGATTCCCCGCACCTCGTCGAGATCCAGGGCGCCGTTGCGCGCCTTGGCGTTGCAGAGCAGCAGGGCCCGGCGCGGGTGCGTGCTCATCGCGCGCTCCCGGGAAGCGGGCGGGCGGGCGACTCGGTCTCAGGTCGGGCCAAGGGATCCTCGGTGCACGGCGGGGGGCTGGAACGCGGTATCGGAACCCGGGAACGGCCAAAGGCCAAGGCTGTCCCCGACTTGGTACCCAAACGCACGAACGCAACCCCATCATCCCCGCAATCCCGGGCTGGTCGACGGCGCGGAGTTCGGCAGGATGTGGGCGCGCCCGAGCCCTTCGTGGAACCCCCGACCCACGCGGGCGCGTTCTCCATGATGCCCGCCCCGGCCGCCAGGAAGGCACCGATGTCCGCCACACGTCCCGCCCGTCCCCAGGCCCTCGCCCTCGGCGTGCTCCTGCCGTTCGCCCTCGCGGGCGGTGCCGCCGCCCAGAGCGCCTGGGTGGACCCGCCGCCCCGGGCCGCCGCGCCGGCAAAGGGCTCGGCGCAGTCTCCGGGGAAGGAATCGACGAAGGAGGCCGCGACGGCGCCCGCGAAGGCCGCCGATCCGCGGGGGCAGGACGCGGTCGCTGCCCAGGCGAAGGCCCGGCCCGAGAGCCCGCGCGCCGCCGAGCCTGTTCGGCAGGCCGCCAGGCCCGAGCCGGGCGAGGACGCCCTGCCGAAAGCGGCGGCGACGCGCGCTCCGGGCCCGAAGCGGGCGGCCGCCCTGGAGCGCCCGCCGGCCCGGGAGCCCCTGCACCACGCCGCGCGCCACCCGCACCGGCTGGCCGAGACGCCGGCCGCGGTCGCCCCGGCGCCGGGCGCGTCGGCCGAGCGCGCCGCTGCCGCCCGGGCGCTGACGACCAGCTACCTCGCCACCGTCTCGGGCTCGAGCGACACCATGGTCGGGGCCGCGACCCGGTACTACGCGACCCGCGTGCGCTTCTACGGGCGGCCGATCGGCACGGCGGCCCTCGTCGCGGAGAAGCGCAGCTTCGTCCAGCGCTGGCCGGAGCGGCGCTACGAGCCGCGGGCGATGCGCGCCGCCTGCGACGCCGAGACCTGCACGATCCGCGCGCTCGTCGATTTCCGCACCGCCAATCCGGGGCGCGGCGCCGTCTCCAGCGGCGAGGCCGAGCTGGTCCTGGAGGTGGGCTTCGCCGGCACGCGGCCTTACATCCTCGGCGAGACCGGTCGCGTCCTGCGGCGGAGCATCCAGGCCGGAACCCTGGCCGCCTCGCCCGGCAAGGCGTAAGAGCCCCGCATCGCGGCGGGCACGGGTCCGCGCGGGGCGCGTCGCGGGATCGGTCCCGGTGGTCGGGCGTCCCGTGGAGCGCCCGCTGGCGGACTTCGTCAGGAGGCGCGATCGGGCCTCCTTCACGCCGCGCGACGGTGATGCCGGGATCGAGGGAATGACGTCTTCAACGGTGATGGAGAAGCAGGAGGCGGAGCCGGCACGGCCGGTCCTCGACAGTCCCGGCCGCCTCGCCCTGCGCGAGACGATCCGGGCCGAGATCGCGCGCGCCCGCCCGCGCCCCGTCGCGGTCCGGACCCTGGAGCTGCTGGCCGAGGCCGCCTGCGCCCCCGACGAGGCCGGGACCGGCCTGCGCGTCCTCGACCGCCGGGGGGCCGTGCGGCGCCGGGACGGCACGTCCGAGCCCATGACCCTCGCGGACCTGATCGCGGACCTGCGCGCGCGCCACCCCGCCCTGTTCCTGCCGCCCGAGCCCGAGCCCGAACCGGCCCCGCGGACCGCGGAGGACGCCCGGGATTCGTCCCTGCTGAGCGGCGCCTACGAGATGAAGGCCGCGACCGCCCGCTTCGTCGGCACGCAGTCCGAGCGGGCGCGCTCCCTGGCGGAGCGCTCCTCCGAGCAGGGCCGCGCGCTGGCGCAGACCGCAGCCGGCCGGTTCGCCAGCCTGCGGACGACCCTGCGCGGCCGCTTCGCCCGCCCGGCGGCCGCGCCCGCCGGCGCGGAGGCCGGGGCGGCCCAGGGTGCGGATCCGGCCGCGGCCTGGAACAGCGGTCCCGGACGGTTCGGCGAGACGCTGCGCGACGGCCTCGGTCACCTGCGCGACCGCCTCGGCCTCGGTGCGGACGAGTCCGACGACGGCGCGCGCCGGCAGCGCCGCCTGCTCCTGGGCGCCGTCGCCGGCACCCTGGTGGCGGTGCTCGCCGCCGGGCTCGTGCTGGACCGCTCCGCGCCCGAATCCGGACGCCCCGCCGCCCCGACCGCGTCCCGCGCGGAGCCCCGCACGGAGGCCCCGAGCGGCGCCGCGCCGAGCGCGCGGCCGGCGAGTCCCCCGGCCTCCGCACCCGACACGGTGACGCCGCCCCCGGAGACCGGCGGCGATCCCGAGCCCGACGCGCCGCTGCCGCCGAACGCCGTGACCGGACAGGCCCAGGTGATCGATACCGCGACCCTGAAGGTGGGCGGCAAGGTCGTGCACCTGTTCGGGGTCGAGTGGGTCCGTGGCGGCCAGGCGGAGGAGCTGGCCCGGTACATCGGCAACCGGTCGGTGACCTGCCAGCCGGCCCCCGGCAGCGCGAACATGAACTGCCTCGTCGACGGGCGCGACCTCTCCGAGGTGGTGCTGTTCAACGGCGGCGGCCGCGCCTCCCCGGAGGCGAGCCCCGAGCTGGTCGCGGCCGAGGACCACGCCCGGAGCGAGCGGCTCGGCGTCTGGAAGCGCTAGCCGGATGCCGGCCGAACCGTTCGGCACGACGGCGGATGGCCGGCCGGTCGGCCGCCACACCCTGTGCCGCGGCAGCCTGCGCGTCGCCGTGATCGAGTACGGCGCGGCCGTCACGGCGATCGAGGTGCCCGACCGCGCCGGCCGGCCGGCCAACGTCGTGCTCGGCCTCGACACCCTGGCGGGCTACGAGACCGTGAGCCCGAGCTTCGGCGCGATCGTCGGGCGCTACGCGAATCGCATCGCGGGCGGGCGCTTCAGCCTCGACGGGCACAGCTACCGATTGCCGGTGAACGAGGCCCCCAACACCCTCCACGGCGGCCCGGAGAATTTCGGCAAGCGCCTGTGGCGGGCGGAGCGCTCCGACGCGGCGCGCCTCGTCCTGAGCCGCCGCTCGCCGGACGGGGAGGAGGGGTTTCCCGGCAATCTCGATGTCCGCGTCACCTACAGCCTGCCCGAGGACGGCGTGCTGCGCGTCGACTACGCCGCCGTGACCGACCGGCCCACGGTCCTGAACCTCACGAACCACAGCTACTTCAACCTCGCCGGCGAGGGGGCGGGCAGCGTCCTCGGCCACGTCGTGCAGGTCGAGGCGGACGCCTTCGCGCCGACCGACGCGACCCAGATCCCCACCGGCGCGCTGCTGCCGGTCGCCGGGACGCCGTTCGACTTCCGCGCGCCCCGGGCCCTGGAGGCGCGGATCCGCGCGGGGGACCCGCAGCTCGCCTACGCCAAGGGCTACGACCACACCTTCGCGCTGCGCGGCCCCGCCGGGACGCTGCGGCCGGCCGCCACCTGCGTCGATCCCGGCAGCGGGCGGCGGCTCGACGTCCGGACCACGCAGCCGGCGCTGCAGCTCTACAGCGGCAACAACCTCGACGGGCGGCTGATCGGGCCGTCCGGGCGGATCTACCGCTCGGGCGACGGCGTCTGCTTCGAGACGCAGGGCTTCCCGGACGCGCCGAACCAGCCGGCCTTCCCCTCCGCGGTCCTGCGGCCGGGCGAGACCTTCGCGGCCGCCACGGAGTTCCGGTTCTCCGTCGTGTGACCGCCGCGGCGCGCCACCTCCTCCGACGGGCGGTCACGCCGTCCCTCGCCCTCGCGCGCCCGCTCAGGCCGCCGCGCGTTCGACGGACCGCGGCGCCGGGACCGCGGCGGCCGGCGCCGCGGGATCCGGGCGCCACGGCTCGCCGAGCGCCAGGAGGGCGGCCTTCACGGCGTCGAGGCGCGACGGCTCGCCCTCGGCCATGCCTTCGGCGGCGGCGACGTCCTTCAGGTACTCGTCCCAGGCCCAGCGCCGCAGGATCTCGCGCTTGCAGCTCGGCAGCAGCCGGGGATGGTCGCGCAACGCGGCCGGGGTGTCGAACACCGCGGCCGGATTGACCAGGGCGCGCTCCAGGTCGGGCAGGCGCGCGGGCATCGCGCGGGAGACCCGGTGCGCGCGCCAGACCCGCAGGGTCGGCGCCCGGCGGCCGGCGCGCCGCGGTGCGCCCGCCGGACCGGGCGCGGTGTCGTGTCCGATTCCGATCGTCCCATCCAGCATGGTTGCCTCCCTGTGGGACGCGCTCAGCCGCCGAGGAGGCCGAGGCGCGCCGCCGATTGCACGCCGAAGCTCATCGCGAAGGACAGCAGGGCCGCGTCCCAGGCGGTCAGGTGCGGGGCGTCGGCCGGCGGCCCGGCCTGCGTGATCGCCCGGCCGAGCCACGCGAAGCCCGACAGGCTCAGCAGGGCCGCCAGCACCCAGGGCAGGGCGGGCGCCGGGCAGGGTGCCGCCAGGGCGAAGCACAGGGCCGCGGACTGGAGCCAGCGGCCCAGCACGGTGCCGTCGGTGGTCCGCACTTGCCCTCCGCGCCGGCGGCGCCGCGACCGGGGCGGGAGCCTGTGCCCACCCCGCAGGTCGAAGGTCGTCATCGCGCGCCTCCCCGGCTCAGTTCAGCAGGGGCTCCGGTCCGGCCGGACCGCGCCGCCAGCGCCGGATGAGCGCCGCGGGGACGGGCGGCCTGCGCGGCGGCGGGGCTGCGGGCGCGGGCGGTGACGAGCCCTCGTCGAGCGCCTGGAGCGCCTCCAGGATCGTGCCGAGGGGCACGGGCTCGGCCCGGCAGCCCGGCAGGCAGCGCAGCGTCGGGCAGGACTCGACCGCGCGGGCGTCCGATGCCCAGGAGGCCAGGATCGCCCGCTTCTCGGCCCGCGACAGACCGGGATAGCGCAACACCTCCCGGGGATGGCGGAAGACGTCGCCCGGTGCCACGAAGGCCTCGAACGGCTCGACCGCCTGCGGCCGCAGGCTGGCGGCCGCAACCGGACCGAGGCGCCCGATCTCGGGATGGACAGGGTTCATATCGATCGGTTGCATGCGACCCTCCTCATCGTGAGCAAAGGCTGGGGCGACCGGCGGCCCCGATCGGGCCCGCCGGCCGTCGCGTCATGCGTTCCGGCCCGCGACCGCGTATGCGGCTGCCGTCGGTGCCGGCTCAGGACCGGCTAATGCTTGGCGGCCGGCGCGCCGTTGCCGTTGATGGCGATGCGCCGGCGCCGCTCCGGCGCCTCGGCGGCGCGCGGCAGCGTCACCGTCAGGACGCCGTTGCGGAACGTCGCCTCGGCCTTGTCCTCCTCCACCGGCACGGGCAGGGCGATCGACCGCTCGAAGCGGCCGTAGCTGCGCTCGGAATAGCCGCGGGCCCTGTCGGTGGTCTCCGCGCGCTTCTCGCCCTTCAGGGTCAGGACGCCGTCGGCGATGAGCAGTTCGACGTCCTTCTCGTCGAGCCCGGGAAGCTCGGCGGACACGCGCAGCGCACCGTCCGCCTCGGCCAGCTCGACATGGGGCCAGCCGAGGCCGCGGCCCGCGGCGCTCGGCACGCCGCCGAACCCGCTGAAGACGTCGTCGAACAGGCGGTTCATCTCCCGGTGCAGCGTCAGGAACGGGCTGGCCGGCTCCTGCGAGAGGGCGGTCGGCGCCGGGGCAGGGGTGCGGTTCCAGGAAATCAGATCTCTCACGCTCATGGTCCTCGCTCCATCGAATGCGGTGCAGTCGTGGGAACGGGCCCGCGGGTCCGCGGACCCGTGAGGGATGTCATCCGTGTCGCGGTGGCGTGCCCGGGCGCGCCGCCCGGGCAACCGGGTCAGGCGGCCCGATCAGGCGGCCCGATCAGGCGGCCCGATCAGGCGGCCCGATCAGGCGGCCTTGGCCTCGCGGGCGATCTGCGCCGGAGCGTTGTCCTGGCCGGACGCGGCCGTCGTGCCGCCGATGGCGATGCGGCGGGGCTTCAGCGCCTCCGGCACCTCGCGCTTCAGCGCGACGGTGAGCAGGCCGTTCTCCAGGGACGCGCCCACGACCTTCACGTGCTCGGCAAGATTGAATGTCTGGCGGAAGGTGCGGGCCGCGATACCGCGGTAGAGGTAGTGCTTCTCACCCTCCTGGGCGGCCTTCTGACCCGAGACGAGGAGCGTGGTGTCCTGCTGGGTCAGCTCGATCTCGTCCGGTGTAAAGCCCGCGACCGCCATGGTGATGCGGTACTGGTCCTCGGCCACCTTCTCGATGTTGTAGGGCGGCCAGGCTGCCGACGGCTCGACACGGTCAGCTTGGTTGAGCAGCTCGAACAGGCGGTCGAACCCGATGGACGACCGGAACAGGGGCGAAACGTCGTACGTCCTCATAACCACATCCTCCGATGAGCAACGTGACTACAAGCAGCGCCGGACACCGTGTCCGGCGCCCTCCGTGCGAGCCCGTTTCCAGGCCTCGCACGCGCGTAACGTGCGGGCGAGAAGCGGGTTCCGCGCCGGGCGAAATTTCTTCGCGAGGGGGGCCGGCCGAATACGGTGATCCGACCCGCGCGGCCTCTCTCGCTGAGTTGCGGGTTGCACGGGCTCGGTCGGCTCGCCCGTCAGGTGAGCGCGCGCGGGTCCCCGCTCCCGTGGGGGGCGGGGGCAGAGGCGGGCCGCGCTCCGTCACGGGCCGCAGCGCGAACGCGTGTCGTGCCGAAGGGGAGAGGGTGCCGCGGACGCGGCGGGCCCTCGCTCTCAGCCGACCGCCTCCTCCACGAGGATCTCGCGTTTGCCGGCATGGTTGGCCGGGCCGACGATGCCCTCGACCTCCATGCGCTCCATCAGCGAGGCGGCGCGGTTGTAGCCGATCTGCAGCCGGCGCTGGATGTAGCTCGTCGACGCCTTCTGGTCGCGCAGCACCACCTGGACGGCCTGATCGTAGAGGTCGCCGCCGGCCTCGCCGAAGGAGCCCTGGTCGAACACCGCGCCGTCGAGTTCGAGCTCCGCCGCGCCGGCCTTGCCCTTGGCGCCCTTCTCGGGCGCGCCCTCCTCGTCGTCGGCGGTGACGGCGTCGAGGTAGCTGGGGCGGCCCTGGCGCTTGAGGTGGGCGACCACGCTCTCGACCTCGCTGTCCGAGCAGAACGGCCCGTGCACCCGCGTCGTGCGCCCGCCCCCGGC